>CACABZ010000004.1 GCA_902530885.1 uncultured Pelagibacteraceae bacterium | reverse complement strand
AAAATTTGAAGAGTTTCAAAAAAAACAAGAAGTAAAATTTAAAAAAACTAATCCTAACGATTTAGTCGGTGAAGAGAAAGAAAAATTCATTAAAGGTGCAGAAATCGCTTATGAGACCATAATAAATGCTTTTGCAAAAGGTGATAAAAAGACTCTCAATAGTTTATTGACCTCAGAAATGTCTAACAATTTCGATAGAGCCATATCTGAAAGAGAAAACAAAGGCATTAAATCAGAACTAACATTCATAGGAATGAAAAAATCGAGCTTAGAAAAATACGAGAAATCTCAAAACAATATCTTTGCAACTGTTAAATTTATGTCAGACATAATCTCAGTAAAAAAAGATAAAGATGATAAGATTATAGAAGGAAATCCAGATCGAATTAAAACTGTTACAGACCAATGGAAGTTTACAAAAAAAATTTCTAGTAACAGTCCAAATTGGTATTTAGCTGAAATTCTAAGTCAGTGAAAAAAAAAGATTATTTATCCAAAAATGACCATGATGAGTGGCAAAAATTTATAGACGATAAATCTCAACTTCCGGATAAAGATAAACTTAGTGATCAAAAACTTACCAAGAAAAAATTTATATTTGATCTACATGGGTTTACCCTTGACGAAGCTAATAAAAAAGTAAAAGAGATAATAATTTCATGCAGTAGTAATAATATTAAAGAAATTCTTTTTATTACAGGAAAAGGATTACACTCTAAAAACAATGATGTTTTTAAATCAAGCGAATTAGGTAAACTAAAGTATTCAGTTCCAGATTTTATAAATTCTCATTCTGAAATCTCAAAACTAATATCCTCTATAACTTCACCGTCAGATAAAGAGGGTGGGGAAGGTGCAATATTAGTTAAATTAAAAAAATTATAAAATAAATTTTGAAAGATCAGTATCTTTAACCAAGTCTCCAAGGTTTTTTTGAACGAAATCTTTGTCAACAACTATTTTTTCACCAGCTCTGTCAGTGGCATTAAAGCTTATATCGTCAAGGACTTTTTCTATGATAGTATGCAATCTTCTTGCACCAATATTTTCAATTGAGGAGTTCACTTCTGTAGATATTTTTGCCAACATTTCAATACCATCATCTTTAAACTCAAGTTCAACGTTTTCAGTTTTTAACAATGCTTTGTATTGTTTAATTAAACTGTTATCTGGTTCTTTTAATATTCTTATAAAATCATTCTCATTTAGAGCGCTCAGCTCTACTCTTATCGGTAATCTTCCTTGTAATTCTGGTAATAAATCTGATGGCTTTGCAAGTTGAAATGCACCTGAGGCTATGAATAATATATGATCTGTTTTGATTGGGCCGTGTTTTGTATTAACAGTTGTACCTTCAATAAGCGGGAGAAGATCTCTCTGAACACCTTCTCTTGAAACATCTCCACCTACTCTATCGCCTCTAGCAGAAACTTTATCTATTTCATCTAAAAATACTATGCCATTATCTTCTGTCGATTTTTTTGCTTCTAGAACAATTTTATCTTCTTCGATCATTTTGTCTGACTCTTGAGCAACTAAAATTTCGTGAGATTCTTTTACAGTCATTTTCTTTTTCTTACCTTTTTTGTTGCCCATAGATTTACCTAATATATCTCCTATATTTACCATTCCAACATTTGCGCCAGGCATCCCAGGAATTTCAAAACTTGGCATAGATGAAGATGTATCCACGACCTCTATCTCAATTTGGTTATTATCTAAATCACCATTTCTTAATCTTTTTCTAAAACTTTCTCTTGTTGCAACAGAAGCTTTGTTGCCTACTAATGCATCAAGCACTTTATCTTCCGCTAACAATTGTGCTTTTGCGTTAACTTCTTTTCTTTTTTTCTCTCTTTCCATTGCTATAGCAATTTCAACAAGGTCCCTGATAATTTGTTCAACATCTCTACCGACATACCCCACTTCAGTAAATCTGGTAGCTTCTACTTTTATGAATGGGGCTTCTGCCAGTTTAGATAATCTTCGCGATATCTCAGTTTTTCCAACTCCAGTTGGCCCGATCATTAAAATATTTTTTGGCAAAACTTCATCTTTCATTTCATCTGATAGTGCTTGTCTCCTCCATCTATTTCGTAGAGCAACAGCTACAGCTTTTTTTGCCTCTTTCTGACCAATTACATACCTATCTAATTCAGAAACTATTTCTCTAGGAGATAAGGCGCTAACTTTGCTCTGCTCAGTTTTCCCTTTATCTTTTACTAAATTTAAATTAGTAACTTTTTTTGTTCCAGACATTTTATAATTTTTCCATTGTAATATTATTATTAGTAAAAACACAAATCTCTGAAGCTACTTTAATAGCTTTCTTTGCTATGTCCTCAGCCTTCATATCAGTTTCCATTAAAACTTTTGCAGCTGCTAGTGCATAATTACCACCTGAGCCTATTCCAATTATTCCATCTTCAGGTTCTAAAACGTCGCCTGTACCTGATATAATAAAACTTTTTTCTTTGTCTGCCACTGCCATTAAAGCTTCTAGTCGCCTTAAATATTTATCGCTTCTCCAATCTTTGGCTAATTCAACAGCAGCTCTAGAAAGATTTCCCGCATGTTTTTCAAGCTTAGCCTCTAATCTTTCAAATAATGTTAGTGCGTCAGCGGTAGACCCTGCAAAGCCAGCAATCACATTTCTTTTCTCAATTTTCCTAACTTTCTTCGCTTTGCTTTTAAGAACAGTATTGCCAAGGCTAACCTGACCATCTCCAACTACTATAGTTTCGTTATTTTTCCTTAAAAGAACAATTGTGGTTCCGTGCCATTTTTCAGCTGTATTCATGATATTCTATGTGGAGATTAATTTAATTTCTTCAATAGATATTTTGAGTTTATTGATAAAAAGCCTAATTATATATATATCTTAAGATTAATCGGCTATTTTATGAAAAGAAAAGCAAAAATATTAAGAAAAACAAAAGAAACAAGTATTTCTGTTGCGGTCAATTTAGATGGCAAAGGCAAATATAACATTAAGACTGGAATAGGTTTTTTAGACCATATGTTAGAGCAGCTATCCAAACATTCTTTAATAGATTTAGAGGTTAAAGCTAAAGGAGATACACATATTGATCTACATCACACTACAGAAGATACAGGTATAGCCATAGGAGAAGCTATAAAAAAAGCTGCCGGTAATCGAAAAGGAATTACAAGATATGCTTCAACAATGATACCAATGGATGAAACGTTAAGTCGTGTTTCCATAGATGTATCAAATAGACCTTACTTAATTTGGAAAGTAGACTTAGCTGTTGAGAAATTGGGTGAAATGGATACCGAGCTTTTTAAAGAATGGTTCCAAGCATTTTCTCAATCAGCAGGAGTTACTTTACATATTGAGAATATTTACGGTGATAATAGTCACCACAAAGTTGAGTCTTGTTACAAGGGATTAGCTAGATCACTTAAGGATGCTTTAGCAATAGACAAAAGAATTAAAAATTCTATACCTTCAACAAAAGGCTCTATTTAAATTTGATGAATGTCACAATTGTTGACTACCAATCGGGCAATATAAGCTCAGTCATTAACTCTTTTACAGAGGTTGCTAAAGGCAAAGTTAATTTAGAAATTACTTCTGATATTAAGAAAATTAAATCAAGTGATAAGATCGTTTTGCCTGGGCAAGGGTCATTTAAAAGTTGTGTAGATTCTTTGAATAGTATTAATGGATTAGTTGATACATTAAAAGAATTTGCAGTCATTAACAAGAAACCTCTATTAGGAATTTGCGTGGGATTACAAATGTTTGCTGATATCGGTTATGAAGAAGCAGAAACAAAAGGTTTAGGCTGGATATCAGGAACAGTTTCTAAAATAGATAACAAAAATGGAAAATTCAAACTTCCACACATAGGTTGGAATGAAATTGAAATTCAAAAAGAAAGTAAAATATTTAAAGGTATCAAAAATAAATCTCATATGTACTTTGTACACAGCTATGAGTTCATTCCTGAAGATAAATCAACCATTTCAGCAATAACAAACTATTCTTCAAAAATTGTATGTGCTGTTGAAAAAGAAAATTTGTTTGGAACCCAGTTTCATCCAGAGAAGAGTGATAAGTTTGGATTAATAATGATCGATAACTTTTTAAAATTGTAATGAAAATATTCCCTGCTATTGATATTAAAGATAAGAAATGTGTGAGATTAATCAAAGGAGACTTTGAAAATAAAACTGAGTACAAAGCATCACCCATTGATCAAGCAGCAAAATATAAAGATCATGGCTTCAAAAACTTACATATTATTGATTTGGATGGGGCATTAACTGGGAAGACTATTAATTTAGATATTATCAAGGAAATAGTAAGTAAATACGATTTGAAAATTGAAATAGGAGGAGGAGTGAGAAACATTGATAGCATTAAACAATACATTGATGTAGGAGTAGAGAAAGTAATTTTGGGAAGTGGAGCGATTAAAAATAAAGATTTTTTAAGAACAGCTTGCGAAAAATTTAAAAACCAAATTGCTTTAGGTCTAGACGAAAAAGATGGAAATCTCTGTGTTTCTGGTTGGAAAGAAAATCTAAATATTAAAACTATAAATTTCTTAAAAGAAGTAAATGATTTTGGAATTAGCAGAATTATTTTTACAGATATTAATAGAGACGGGATGAAAACTAGTCCTAACTATAAAGAGACAGTTAAAATCGCTGAAATTTCCAACTGCCCAGTTGTTATTTCAGGCGGAGTGTCATCATTAAATGATATTAAGAAAGCGAAAGATTTAGATAATAAAAAAATTGAAGGTATAATTGTTGGCAAAGCTATTTATGATGGAGATATTAAGCTTGAAGAGCTTGCAAAAGAAATAGATTAAAATGGTTGCAAAATTATCTACGATCAGACGTAAAATAAGAAATGGAGAAAAACTTGGTTTTTCAGAGAGAGCTAGAGCAGTAAATAAAGGACTGTTACCAAGTAAAGCAAAAAAAAAGAAAAAAAATGTTAAAAAATAGAATTATACCATGTCTTGATGTTAAAAATGGAAGGGTTGTTAAAGGTATTAACTTTGTTGAACTCAAAGATGCTGGTGATCCAGTGGAACAAGCTAAAATCTATAGTGATGGTGGTGCTGATGAGATTTGTTTTTTAGATATTACCGCTTCTAATGAAAATAGAGATACAATTATTGAGATTGTAAGAAAAACTGCGAAAGAATGTTTCGTTCCTTTAACTGTTGGAGGAGGTGTAAGAACTATTCAAAATATTACTGATCTATTGTTAGCTGGAGCAGATAAAGTTTCTATTAATACAGCGGCAGTAAAAAATGTTGATTTTGTTAAAGATGCTTCTAAAAAGTTTGGATCTCAATGTATTGTTGTAGCCATTGATGCTAAAAAAGTTTCAGAAAATAAATGGGAAATATTTACACATGGAGGCAGAAATAAAACAGGTATTGACGTTATAGAGTATGCTAAAAAAATTGAATATAACGGAGCTGGAGAAATTCTCCTAACCTCTATGGATAAAGATGGAACTAAATCTGGTTATGATGTTGATCTATTAAAGGCAATTACAAAAAACACCAATATCCCTGTTATAGCATCAGGTGGAGTTGGAAAATTAGATCATTTATATGATGGTATAGTTAAAGGCGGAGCCAGTGCTGTCCTAGCAGCTTCCATTTTTCACTATGGCGAATATACCATTAAAGATACAAAAGAATATTTAAAATCAAAGAATATTCCAGTAAGGTTGTAAAATGCTTAAAAATTTGGAAGATTTAATAAAAACAATTAGAGATCGAAAAAATTCATCCCCTGATAAGTCTTATACAAATAAACTATTAAATGACAAAAATTTATCTGTTTCTAAAGTGAAGGAAGAGGTGGCTGAGCTGATTGAAGCTGTGGAAAAAAATACAAATAAAATTCACGAAAGCGCTGATGTGATATATCATCTTTTAGTGTACTTAGAAGCTAATAACATTAAAATTGAAGATGTAATGAAAGAGTTAGAAAAAAGAAAAAAATAATGCCTTACGATAAAAATAATATTTTTGCAAAGATTATCAGAGGAGAAATACCCTGTAAAAAAATTTTTGAAAATGATCATGTTTTGTCATTTCACGATATAAATCCTCAAAAAAAAATTCATGCATTAGTAATTCCCAAGGGTGAATATGTGGATCTAGATGATTTTAATAAGAAGGCAAGTGAAAAAGAAATAATTGAATTACATAAAGCAATTAGTTATGTCTCGAGTTTATTAGGAGCCACAAACAAAGGCTATAGAGTTCTTTCAAATATTGGACTTGACGGAGGTCAAGAAGTTCCTCATCTTCACTTCCACATTTTTGCTGGTGAAAAAATGGGAAAGATGGTTGTTTAATATGAAAAAAGTAAAAAGATATTTTTTGGATTATCAGATTTCTCCAAAAGACCAGGCGATAGAAATTGAGCATCAAATTTCATTTGAGATTTATCTTAATAATAAAAAAAATTATGAAATAAACAAATTTTTTTATAAACAAATTGGAAAAGATCATTTCTGGAGAGATAGACTTGTTTGGACAGATAAACAGTGGCTTAAATACTCATCAAATCCTCTATTAAACACTTGGGTTTTAAAAAATAAAAATAACGATTTGATAGGCTATTATGAAATAGAAAAACATGAGAACAAAGAATTTGAGCTTATAAATATGGGAGTGCTAGATAATTTTAGATCCAATAATTTTGGTGCGCTTTTACTAAAACACGTTATTAAGCAATCACAAAGTGAAAAAGCTGAAAAAGTGTGGGTTCACACATGTTCGCTTGATCATAAATTTGCATTAAAAAACTACTTAGCAAGAGGATTTAAAATATTTAAAAAAGAGCAAATAAATTTCGTTGCTTAGCTTCTACTAGGCAGAGAAAAAATTTCATCATCGATCATTTTATTTTTAGACACAATATCAATTTTAAATGTAATTTCATTGTTGTATTGATCTCTCGAAACCCAACCTACTAGAAAAAAATTATTTTTATCAAATTGAATAAGTGTTTTAGACCCATTTTCTAAATAAAAAACAATATTTAAATAATTATCAATGATTAAATCACTTGAAGTGATAATCTTAATCAATTCTTTTTTACTAAGAATGCTAATAAAATTCGATCTTGATAAAGGATAAAAAATGGTCTTATTATATCTCTTCTGTGTGATTGACATCATTTTTTCATTAACTATTAGTTCTTTCCTATTTTTATTATCATATTTGCATTTAAGTTTATTTGGAAATAACAAAATACAGAATCCTTTTTCTGTAATATCGTTAGTTGTTTGTGAAAAATTGAATTGAATGTTATCTATTTTTTCCAAAGTATTTATTATATTTGATTTTTCATCAGCCTTTAAGTTTGTAAAATTTAAAAAAAAAAATAAAAGATAAAAAATATTAAAACTTTCAAAGCTACAGAACCTCTCGTTTACCCACGTGGTTGGCTTTACTTACCACTCCTTTTTCTTCCATCGTATCAATAATTCTTGCTGCTCTGTTGTATCCAATTTGCAGCTTTCTTTGTAGAAAACTGGTTGATGCTTTTCCTTCAGATTTGACTAAATTAATTGCTTCTTCATATAATTCATCTCCATCCTCATTTGAAACTAGCCCAGGACTTTCTGAAGAATTTGTAGCAATTGTAATATCTTCAATATAATCAGGTTCACCTTGGTTTCGAAGAACACTACTAATGTTAATAATTTCTTTATCGGAAATATACGGCCCGTGAATTCTAATGATTCTATTTGCAGATGACATAAAGAGCATATCACCCTTGCCTAATAATTGTTCTGCTCCTTGCTCACCCAATATTGTTCTGCTGTCAATTTTTGAACTTACTTGAAAAGATACTCTAGTTGGAAAATTTGCTTTAATTGTACCAGTTATCACGTCTACACTAGGTCTCTGAGTTGCCATTATTATGTGAATTCCCGCAGCTCTAGCCATTTGTGATAATTTTTGAATATAATTTTCAATCTCTTTGCCAGCCACTAGCATCAAGTCTGACATCTCATCAACTACTACTACAATGTAAGGCATCTTAAGTTTGTGTTTTTCATTATAGCCATCAATATTTCTTACGCCTACTTTAGACATTAATTTATATCTGTTGTTCATTTCTCTTACAGTCCATCCTAGAGCTGACGTAGCTTTTTTAGCATCTGTTATAACAGGAGTTAATAAGTGTGGAATTCCTTCATAAGCTGACAGCTCCAACATTTTTGGGTCTATCAAAATCAATTTGCATAATTCAGGACTTAACTTATATAAAAGAGATGTAATAATAGTGTTGATACAAACAGACTTTCCTGACCCAGTTGTTCCTGCAATTAATAAATGAGGCATTGATGTTAAATCACCTATTATGGGAACTCCAGAAATACTTTTGCCTAAAGCTATTGGTAATTTTACATCTCTACTTCTAAATTTTTCATTAGAAATTATCTCTCGCAAAAAAACACTCTCTCTTTTCTCGTTAGGGATTTCTATTCCAACTGTATTTTTACCAGGTATAACTGCAACTCTGGCTGAGGTAGAGCTTGTGTTTCTAGCTAAATCATCTGATAGATTTATTATCTTAGAAACTTTTACACCAGCCGCAGGTTCAAATTCATATAAACTAACAACTGGCCCATTATTTATTTTTTTAATTTCACCACTTATTCCAAAATCTTGTAATATTCCCTCCATAAATTTTGCATCTGGTCTGTTATTATTTAGATCTTTAGGCGATAATTTTGTAAGATTTTTCTCTAATAAATCTAATGAAGGCAACTTAAATTTTTTAGGAATTGCATTTGTCTTTGTTTGTTCTTTGGAAAATAAACTTTGTTGAATATCCTTTTTTTCCTCAGTTAAATTATTTTGATTGATTATATTTTCCTCAACTGTTTTATTATTTTCTGTTTTTCTTCTAAAAAATAAAAAAGAAAATAAGTTTTTTGATATTTTTTTTAAATTTATGTCAGAACTTAATGTAAAAAATATTACTGTAAGAATTATCAATATAAAACTACTATATTTATTTTCAATTATTGGAATATGTTGGTAGATAAAATTATAAACTAATTCCCCTACAAATCCGGAATTACCATTATCTATTAACCAAAATGAATTATTAAAAGTAATATGTAGATAAGTGCATCCAAAAATTAGATACAAGGTTAAAAATAAAAATTTGTAAACAATATTTTTAAGCTCTTTTGCGAATACTAGTTTTATACCCCAAGAAATAATTGTGACTAAGATTAAAAAAGAGATCAGTCCAAAACTTTGTAATAAAAAATCTGATGTTTTGCTGCCATATATGCCAAAGAAATTTTTTATATTTGAGGTGGTTTCGCCATAAATTATAGAAGGATCAGCAGGTGAATAAGTTGCGAACGAAATTGTTAAAGCTATTCCTAGAGAAATTAACAATAATCCCACAAACTCAAAGGTTCGTTTTTTTAAAAAATTTGTTAAACTATTTAAAAAGTTAGTATTCATATCGAATCGTAATACCTACTTTTTATCACTATTATGAAAAAACATAAAATATGCATTGTGGGTGGCGGTTTAACTGGTCTGATATCTGCGCTTGTTTTAACTAAAAAAGGATTGGATATAGATTTAATTGTTGAAAATACATCTCCTAAAAACAAAGATTTAAGAGTTACTGCAATATCCGAAAAAAACATGGAATTTTTAAAATCTACGATAAAAAATATCAATTTAAAATTATTTTACCCCGTAAAAAAAATTAGTCTCTTTTTTGAAAAGAATAATAAAACACAAAATTTTTTAAATTTTAATGAAAATAAAAATTTAATGTTCTTTTTTGAAAATAGATCGACTAAAGAACATTTAACTAAATTATTGAAAAAAACCAATGTTAAAATTCAAAAAAAAACTGTAAAATCAATCGATCTGGCGGAAAATAAAGTTTCTACTAATCTGTCTTCAAAATCTTATGATTTAGTAGTTTTATGTTTAGGATCAAACTCTCCAATTTATCAAAAAATTAGTGGCAACAGAGAAATCAAAAAAAATTATAAAGAACATTCTATAACTTGTTCTGTCAAACATCAAATTAAAGATATTGGAGCTCAGCAGTTTTTTTTGAAAGAAGGACCTCTTGCAATATTACCCTATAATAATAATAAATTTTCAGTTGTATGGAGTATTGAAGATAAACATTTTATGAAAAATAAAAAAAATATTTCAAATTATTTAAAAATTAAACTCTCAAATTTATTAAAAACAAAGAAAATATCTTTGGGCAATATTCAAAGCTATCCTTTAAAGTTGTTGTTAAAAAGAAGTTATTTCAAAAAGAATGCGATAATTTTAGGAGATGGACTGCATGTAGTTCACCCTTTAGCAGGTCAAGGGTTTAATTTAATTTTAAGAGATATTGAAAAGTTAAATAATCTTATTTTCAATAATCTTAGGTTGGGTTTAACTATAAAAGATTCTAATATTCCAAAAGACTTATTGGATAGTAGAAAACCAGAAAACTTATTAATGGGATTAGGGATAGACACAACAAGAGAATTTTTTAAAAGCAACAAATATTTAGATCCAATAAAAGGAAATATTTTAAATAATTTTTCCAAATCAAAATTTTTAAAAGAAATTACCAAAAGAATTGCAAACCTAGGTTTAAACTAATGAATATTTTTGCTTTGTCTTCTGGCAGAGGCCCATGTGGTATAGCTATCATTAGAATGTCGGGTCCAGATACTTTAAGTATTTGTAAGTTAATTTCAAAAGAAAAAATAATTAAAGAAAATGAGATAAATCTATGTAAATTTTTTGACCCAAGTAATGGTGATATTATTGATCCAGAAGCTTTAATTTTATGGTTTCCAAGGCCAAATAGTTTCACTGGAGAAGATTTAGCGGAATTTCATGTTCATGGTAGCAACGCAATTATAAGCTATTTTCTTAGAGTACTATCAAGCCAAAAAAACTGCAGAATGGCAGAACCCGGAGAATTCACAAAAATAGCTTTTCAAAATAATAAAATTGACCTTCTAAAAGCTGAGAGTATTGGGGATTTAATACATTCTGAAACTGAACTACAAAGAAAACAATCGGTAAATTTAGTTAATGGAGAGGCTTCAAAATATTATGATGATTTAAGATCGAAATTAATAAAATCCCTATCTTTTATAGAGGCCAAAATAGATTTTAGTGAAGATGATCTACCTGAAAATGTTCTCAAAGAAGTACATAAAAACATTAAATCAATACACAGTGACATCAGTAAGATTATAAATGACAACAAGGTAGGTGAAAAAATCAGGGATGGATTTAGAGTCTCAATTATTGGAGAAACAAATGTTGGCAAATCATCATTATTAAATTTGTTATCGAAAAGAGATGCAGCAATAGTTTCAGATGAAGCTGGAACAACTAGAGATGTTATAGAGACATATTTAAACTTGGATGGTTATCCAGTAATTCTTGCAGATACAGCTGGGATTAGAGATTCAAAGAATGATATTGAAAAAAAAGGAATATCATTAGCGTTAAGTAAATTTAAAGAGGCTGATTTAAATATTGTAGTAGTAGATAATTCAAACAAAGAAATTAGTGCCAAAATTAAATCTATGATTAACAAAGACACAATAGTTTTATTGAATAAATCTGATGTCCAAGCTAAAGAAAACCATAAATTTAATACTGATACTATCTTAGCCTCTGTTAAAAATAATAAAAATATTGATAAACTAATAAACATTATTAAAAAAAAATTAAGTAAGAAATATTCATTGAATAATAATATTTTAATTACAAGAGAAAGGCATAGAGTTAAATTAAAAGAATGTTTGGAGGAAATAGATAAATTTCTCAAAAAAGATCAAAACAAAGATCTCGAGTTAGCCGCAGAGGATCTAAGAATGGCTACACGTCACTTAGGCTGCATAGTTGGTAAAGTAGATGTGGAAGAAATTCTTGGATCTATTTTTAAGGATTTTTGTATAGGTAAATAAAATAGCTCTTGTATTATTAATTCAGAGCGTTACATTCTCCTCATGACTAATGAAAGCTATGATATTGTTGTTATAGGTGGTGGACACGCTGGATGCGAGGCAGCTGCCGCTTCCGCTAGAATGGGCGTTAATACTGCACTTTTTACACATAAAATTGAGACTATTGGTGAGATGTCGTGTAATCCGGCTATAGGTGGACTTGGTAAAGGGCATTTGGTTCGTGAAATTGATGCACTTGACGGTGTGATGGGTGTTGTTTCCGACAAATCAGGTATCCAGTTTCGATTATTGAACAGAAGTAGAGGTCCCGCTGTTAGAGGACCACGAACACAATCCGACAGAGCTCTTTACAAGGAACACATGCAAAAAATTTTACTAAATTATAAAAATTTAACTGTAATAGCCGACCCAGTAATAAAATTTTTGTTTAATAATGAACAAGTTATAGGCTTTGTATGTCAAAGTGGAAAGGAAATAAGATGTAAGGAACTTATTTTGACGACCGGAACATTTTTGAACGGTCTAATCCATATAGGTGAAACACAAATCCCTGCAGGAAGATATGACGAAAAACCATCTACTGGATTAAGTGAGCAACTTGCGAAATTTAAAATAAAAATAGGTAGACTTAAAACTGGCACTCCTCCTAGGTTAGACGGTTCAACAATTAATTATGATGATTTAGAAATGCAGCCTGCCGATGACAATCCCTACTTCTTTTCTTTTTTAACAACTAAACTTGAGAACAAACAAATTTCATGTGGCATGACATATACAAATGATGAAGTCCATAAAATTATTAGTGATAATATTAATAAGAGCGCTATGTACTCTGGTAACATTAAAGGTGTTGGACCTAGATATTGTCCTTCGATAGAAGATAAGATTGTAAAGTTTAGAGAAAAACATAAACATCAAATTTTTTTAGAACCCGAAGGATTAAAAGACAATACTGTTTACCCAAATGGTATATCTACATCCCTACCGGAAGAGATTCAACTTAAAATATTGAGTAAAATCAAGGGTTTAGAGAGTGTTAAAATGAAAAGAGCGGGTTATGCAATAGAGTATGATTACGTAGATCCTAGGGAGCTGAATCCAACACTAGAAACCAAAAAAATTAAATCTTTATTTTTAGCAGGGCAAATAAATGGGACTACTGGGTATGAAGAAGCAGCTGCTCAGGGTTTAATTGCTGGTATTAATGCTGCTCTAAAAATTTTTAAAAAAGAAGAATTTATTTTAGACAGATCGGAGTCCTACATCGGGGTAATGATTGATGATCTAATTACAAAAGGTGTCTCTGAGCCATATCGTATGTTCACTTCAAGAGCTGAATATAGATTATCTTTAAGAGCTGATAATGCAGACCAAAGGTTAACTCCATCAGGTATAAAAATAAATTGTGTAGGCAAAAATAGAGCAAAGGTATTTTTAGATAAACAAAAAAAATTAACAAATATCTTAGATTATCTTAAATCAAATTTAATATCTCCAAATGTTGCAAGCAGGCATGAAATAAAAATTGCACAAGACGGCGTGAAAAGATCAGGCATTGAGCTGATGGCTCAACGAAATTTAAGTATGGCAAAAATAAGGCAGATATGGCCTACTTTACCCTCGTACGGAACTGATCTGGATAACCAAGTTGAAATGGATGCTCATTACTCTGGATATCTTAAAAGACAGTCTCATGATATCGCTGCATTTAAAAAAGATGAAGGTATCAAAATACCTGACAATATTGATTACGATATTTTTAGTGGACTTTCTAACGAGATTAAATTTAAGTTGAAGACAATAAAGCCAAAAACCTTAGGCCAGGCTTTAAGAATTGATGGTGTAACTCCTGCTGCAGCTATTATATTATTAGGTTATATCAAATCTATAAAAAAAAGGGTTCCAGCTTGATAAGCGAGTTCAATGTAAAAAAAATATTATCGGAAAAACTTCAATTTGATAAACAAAAGATAAAAAAATTAGACGATTTTGCTGAAAATCTGCTTATTTTCAATAAAAAACATAATTTAATTTCAAAAAACACTGAAAAATCAATTTGGGATAGGCATATTCTTGATAGTGCCCAATTAGTGAAATTTATTAATCCCAATACGTGTAATAGTATAGCAGATTTAGGTACTGGTGGAGGTTTTCCAGGTGTTATTTTAGCTATTTTTTTTAATAATTTCAATTTTCACGTGAAACTTTATGAAAAGTCACCTTTAAAATGCTTTTTTCTTAATGAAATCGTCAATATAATAAAAATTAATGCGATAATTATTAATAATGATATTAATAATGAAAAAATTGACTCAAACTATGTTGTTTGTAGAGCTTTTAAGAAATTACCCCAAATATTGAATATTTCACGTGAAAAATGTATTAAAAGGCATAAATTAATACTAATGAGAGGAAGAAGTGCACAACAAGAGTTAAAAAAAGCTTTTAAGGAACAAAATTATAAGTATAGATTAGAAAAAAGCATAACAGATAGTGAATCGAAGATAGTTATAATCGATGTAAAGAGAAAATGAGAAAGCCAAACATAATTGCTGTAATAAATCAAAAGGGTGGAGTAGGCAAAACCACAACAGTTATAAATTTGGCAGCATCACTGTCCATTTTGGGTCAAAATAATCTAATAATAGATTTAGACCCACAAGGTAATGCTACCACCGGATTAGGCAAATCTAATAATGATGACGAGAACAACATTTATAAATTATTAATTAAAGAAATTGATTTAAACAACGCATTACAAACTACAGCTTTCGAAAAATTAGATTTAATAGGTTCAAATGTTAACTTGTCTGGTTTAGAAGTTGAAACTGCTAACGACGAAAATCGAGCCTTTATCCTAAAAGAAATCTTGGAAAAAGATTCTAATTTAATTAGTAAGTACAATAATATTTTTATAGATTGTCCACCATCTTTAAGTCTGCTAACAATTATGGCTCTAGTTTCTTCACATGAAATTTTAGTTCCATTACAAACTGAATTCTTTGCTTTGGAAGGTATAACTCAACTTGTCAAAACAATAGATAGAATTAAGGTTAATTTGAATCCTACTTTAAATGTAAGAGGAATTTTACTTACCATGTTTGATAAGAGAAATAAACTATCATCACAAGTAGATAAAGAAGCTAGAAATTATTTTAAAGAAAAGGTTTACGCATCAGTGATACCAAGAAATGTAAGATTGTCAGAAGCTCCATCACATGGTCAACCATGCGTAACTTACGATAAATCATGTAGTGGAAGTAAAGCTTATTTAAAATTAGCAAAAGAATTTATTATTCAAAAAGATAACTTTGGGAGTGCCGCGTGAATTCAAAAAAAAAAGGCTTAGGAAAAGGTTTGTCCGCGCTGTTTGGTGACCAAAAAAAAGACCAAAAAATTAATAAAAAGGCGGAAAATTTAACGAAAGCTCTGATTGGAGATTTAGCCCGCAATAAATATCAACCAAGGACAATTTTCGACGACGAGAAACTAAAAGAACTTTCTGCCTCAATAAAAAAAAATGGTATTATACAGCCAATAGCAGTAAGAAAAAGCAAATCATCAAAAGAGACATATGAAATAGTTGCTGGCGAAAGAAGATGGCTTGCTGCACAAAAAGCAGGATTGCATGAAGTACCTATAACTATATTAGATCTCAACGATAGTGAGACATTAGAAGTAGCCATAGTTGAAAACATTCAGAGGGAAGATCTAAATATTATAGAGGAAGCGAAAGGTTATAAAAGATTACACGAAGAATTTGGGTATGATCAAGATAAGATAGCTAAGTTCATGTCTAAAAGTAGAAGTCATGTAAGTAATACTTTAAGATTATTAAATTTACCTAAAGATATTATAGCTATGTTAGAACAAGGAGAGCTCACAGCAGGTCAGGCTCGTCCTCTTATAGGGATGCCCAATGCTTCATCTATTGCTGAAGAAATTGTTGCAAAAAAACTATCTGCTAGATCGATTGAAAATTTAAAAAAAAGAAAAGAGAAATCTTTTACTGTTGATCCAAATATATTTGAAGTACAACGCGAACTTGAAAGGGTATTGGGTTATCGTATTCAAATTGTAAATAAAAAAAATAATTCAGGAAAACTAGTCGTAGAGTATAAAAATTTAGATCAATTGGAATATATTTCAAATTTACTCAAAAATAAGTCCAAGTCGTAGAGCAAATATTATTTAAGGAGTTTTTAATTAGTGTAAGTCCATTCACATTAGAATTTGTTTTCATCATTTTATCTATTTTGCCTAAATACTTGACTGCCTCTAGAATGCTTGATTTATCCCATTTATTCATCATTTTTTTATAGATTGGCTTGTCTTTCCAAAATATTGGAGGCTTAATAGTGTCTACAGCATTATCTAAATTAACGTTTTTGTTAACTAGATTAAATATATCTAAAAGTTTTAATAATCTTGTGTTTATAGAGTTAAAATATATATAAGCATCTTCTTTTATAAAAACAAAATCATTTAGTAAGTTGTTCAATTTTAACTTATCTTTAGTTAGAACAGCGTCTCTAATATCATTAAAAATTTCGTTAGTATCTGATCTCAGAAGTATCTCTAATTCATTTTCGTCTATTTTGTTTTTATCAAAATAAGTTTTAATTTTTATAATGTTGCTTATTAATTTTGTTCTATCCAAATTACAAAATCCAACAATCATCCTAATATGGTTATCATTTATATTAGTAAATTCTTTAAGGTTCTTGATGGCTAATTTTTTTAAAGTAACTTCATTGTCCTGATAACAAGCAACTGCTATTGCTGTTTTATCTTTTTCAAAAAGATTTCGTAAGGTTGATTTTTTATCCAATATATCAGAGAAGAGTATAATATTTTTATGAGACTTATCATTCATCAAATATTCAATATTTTTTGTGATTTTATCATTTGCTTGATTGACAAAAATTATTTTTTCCTTACTAAACAATGACTCATTTTTTGCTTCGTTTATTAAAATATCTTTATTTTTACTGAAATCTTCGTCGTAAAGATTTAGAATCTCAATCCCTTTATATTTTTTTTTGATTTTAAATTTTAAGTGATCTTTTAATCCATTGTTTTCGCCATAAAAAAGGGCAAATTTGTGTTTATCGATCGTGTCTATATTATTTTCTATTTGGTAACTTTTAATGATCATCTATTTAAACTTAATTTTCAAATCCTCCATTATTTGATCTACAGTTTGATCGATTAAAGTATTATAAGCATTTTTTTCATTTTCTTTTGTATCGGCGTATCTTTTTACTACTTCATATACAAAGTCATTTGAATACAATTTAGCTATACTTTCATCACCATCTTTGTTTCTTACTACAGTTTGTGCCTTTAATCCTAACTGATATTTTGTTACTTTATTTTGAAGATTTTTTTCAGCTACATCTTTTGTTTTTTTTAGATCTATAATTATGTTTAAAGGATTAGCTCCAGATTTAACAAAATTGTTTTTTAATTTCTTCTTAATTAAAAATGCTGCTCTTTTTTCCCCTGATATAGTTATTTCATTTATGTAAAAATCTTGGTTAGAGGAATTAATTTTTTGATATGAGCAGTTATTTAATAGTAATAAAAGTACAATTAAAAAGCAGTTCCATTTTTTTTTCATTACTTTATTTCAATTATAAAATTAATAATTTTGTTTTTTACAAATATTGTTTTTTTAATTTTACTATTTGCTAAATTTCTACTCATTTTCACATTTTTTTTACAAATTTCAACTACATCATTTTGGTTAATGTTTTTTTCTACTTCCAGAATTGTTTTTGTTCTACCATTCAATTGTACTGCTATCTTAATTTTTTCTTTATCTATCATTTTTTTGTCCACAGCAGGCCATTTTGAAACATTATTAGTTCCAAGTAATTCAAGGCATTCATGAGCAAGGTGCGGTGTAAATGGAATTAAAATTTTCATGACTTTAATTATATTATTTTTAATACATTTATTACTTATTTTTTTATTCAAATATTCATTAAAAAGATTATAAAGTTCATATACACACGCAATAACTACATTTAAATTAAAATTTTCGATTAGATTTGTTATCCTAAAAATATAAGAATTAATCTTAAGCTCAAAATCTTCGTCCAAATCGTCTTGAGATTCTTTTCTATCAATAATTAAAAGATTTAAATTATAAATTTTTTGAAGAAATTTATAAGCAGCATTTACACCTTGGTTTGACCATTGAACATCTTTTTCTGGGGGGCTATCTGACAAAATAAACCATCTTACAGCGTCAGCACCGTAAGATTTTATCATGCTTTCCGGATCTATAACATTTTTTTTTGATTTTGACATTGACTCAGAAGATCCAACTATAACTTTTGATTGATCTTCTTTTTTAATATAATTACCATCATTATCTTTTTCAATTTCATCTGGACTAAGCCATTTGCCATTAGAGTCTTTATAAGTTTCATGACAAACCATACCTTGTGTAAATAGACCCTTAAAAGGTTCGGTATATTTTATTTTCGAGTCATTTTTTTTTAGAGCTCTCATAAAAAATCTCGAATACAATAAGTGCAATATTGCATGTTCTACTCCACCAATATATTGATCAACTGGCATCCAATAATTTACTTCATCTAAGTCGAAAGCCGATTCCTCTTTTTTTGGGGAACAAAATCTCAAGAAATACCAAGAAGAGTCAACAAATGTATCTAGTGTATCAGTTTCTCTTATGGCAGGTTTTCCAGATATCTTATCTTTAGTAAATTTCCAAGATTTATGATGGTCTAATGGATTACCATTTGTCTTTAAGTCGATGTCTTTTGGGAGTTTAATTGGTAATTCATTTTTTTCGACCGGTTTTATAGTGCCATTTTCTAGGTGTATCATCGGAATTGGACAACCCCAATATCTTTGTCTAGATATCCCCCAATCTCTCAATCTGTAGGAAACTTTCTTACTTCCGATTTTTAAATTTTCTATTTTTTGAATTATTTTTACTTTGGCTGATTCTACGTTCATATTATTCAAGAAATCTGAATTTACTAAAATTCCATCTCCAGTATATGCTTCTTTAAGATTATTAAAATTTTCAGGTTGTTTCTTTTTTTCAGCAACTACCTCAGTGATTTTCAAATTATATTTTTTTGCAAAATCAAAGTCTCTTTGATCGTGCGCTGGACAACCAAATATTGCACCAGTTCCATAATCCATTAATATAAAATTTGCTACAAATACTGGCAGTTTATGGTTTTTTTTAAAAGGATGGTCACAAAATAATTTTGTTTCAAAACCAATTTTGTCTGCATTTGCTAGCGCCTCTTCGGTGGTGCCTGTTTTAGAACATTCTTCTTTGAATTTGATAAATTTGTCATTATTTGAAAATTTCGCGCATAAAGGATGATCTACAGATATGGCAATAAATGACGCTCCAAAAATCGTGTCAGGTCTTGTTGTAAAGATTTTTATTTTTTTTACTGAATCGGAAAGCTTAAAATCGATTTCACAACCTACTGATTTTCCAATCCAGTTTTTTTTGCATGTTTTTTACTTTTTCTGGCCAATTATCCAAATTATCTAAACCACTAAGCAATTCTTCAGAAAACTTTGTAATGTCAAAAAACCATTGATATAGCTTCTTTCTTTCAACTATGGCCCCAGACCTCCAACCACGACCATTTACTACTTGCTCATTAGCTAAAACGGTTTTTTCTATAGGATCCCAATTAACGTAGTTCTCTTTTCTTTTTACAAAACCACGATGATAAAAATCTATAAAAATTTCTTGTTGATGTTTGTAATATTTTTCATCACAAGTAGAAATTTCTAAATCCCAATCAATTGAGAGACCCATTAATTTAAGTTGTCTTTTCATTTCTGCAATATTCTTTTCCGTCCATTCTCTTGGATGTAAATTATTTTCTTTGGCAGCATTTTCAGCTGGTAAACCAAATGCATCCCAACCCATCGGATGTAAAACATTGAATCCATTTAAGAATTTAAATCGGGCTATAACGTCTCCTATAGTATAATTTCTTACGTGCCCCATATGTATTTTTCCTGATGGGTAGGGAAACATTTCTAGGCAATAAAATTTTTTTGCTGTCTTATTATTGTATAACTTATTTTTTTCGAAAACTGTTTGCCATTTTTTTTCAATAGCTTGAAAATTAAGTCTTTCCATACAATCTAAAAATTAATTATTCTTTTGTTGTTTTTCTAAAAGGCTTGCTTCCTTTAAAATTGATGCTACTAATTCTTCCTGAATACGAGATTTAAAAACTTCGACTTTACATGACTCATTGACTGAACATTGCTTCCTATGCACTGTAACTTTCACACTGTTAGTTTGAACTTTATTAGATAGAAATCTTACTGTAATTTTTAAAGCTTGTTTATTATTAGAATTGTCCGTGTACCAATCTGAAATTATCATTCCTCCTGAATAATCAACAGTTGTTAACGGTAAAAAATCTAGAATATCTAATGTAGCTCTCCACAGAGGATTTGAAGTACTAAACTCATAATTTGTTCCCTTACCGTCTTTTCCTATTATAGAACCTAAACTTACTCCACGACCTTCCTTAACATTTTTTTTTGCTCTTTCAGGTCCAGAAATTGGTACTTGCCTAGTATCAACTTTCTTAAAAAAACCTTTTCCGCAAGAAGAAGTTAAGAAAAAAACAGATAAAAAAGTTGCTAAAATGATAAATTTTATGTTCATAAATGTAAGATACAACGGATAATAGCATTAGTAATCAATAATCCAATAAAATTGAGTAAAATGGGGCTTTTTTATATGTGGTATTTTTACAACACTAATAAAGAGAATTCATTGATATAACAGGTTTTAATACAAATTAAGCTTAAAAACATAGATAAATCTATTGTTAATTATAATTAACGTTTTAACAAAAGGAGAAACAATGAATAAATTAACAAAACTATTGTTCTCAGTTATTTCTTCAGTAATGCTAGTTACATCAGCTTATGCTGGTGACTTTGCAGTGACAGGTGGTGTAAAAACTACTTACACAATCTTAAGTAATAGCGGAACAACTGGAACACACGGTGTTGGTAAAGGACTTGGAATATCAAATGAGTTCTCACTATCAGCTTCTGGTGAACTAGACAACGGTATGACATGGTCATATGCTCAAGATATCGATGGTGCTACAGTACAGGATGATGCAAATCTTTCATTCGGAACTGACTACGGTACTTTCAAAATTTGTATATCTGAGTGTGGACTATCTACAAAATATGCGTTTGACAATTCTGCATACGGTGTAGGTTCTGATAACGGTTACGGTGGTGGAGCTGCTGCAACAACTACGATGCAGTATGGAAACAACATCAGCGGTTCAAACAACGTTCAGTACCATGCTCCAGCAGACCTGTTACCATTAGGAATGACTTTCAAAGTTGGAACGACTCCAGGTGGATACGGTGGAACAGCAAATGATTCATCTCACTCAGTAGTAGGAACAAAATCAACTGGTGATATGACTCAATACGCTGTTACAATGGCGCCAATTGATGGTTTAACATTATCAGGTTCATACTATGAATTTGATGCTATGGGTAACCAAGATGCTAGACAAACTAAAGAAGGTGGTTCTTTAGCATTTAATTATTCAATGGGTCCAGTATCATTCGGTTATGGTGAAACAAAACACGCACCAGCACAAAGAATGAACAACGCAGTAGCAACTCAATTAGTACAACACTATGAAAACGAAGCATATTCAGTTGGATTTGCAGTAAATGATGCTTTATCTGTATCATACACTGCAGAGAGCTCAGAGAAACAATCTAGAGCTATCTCTAACACTAACGTTACAACAAGAGGTGACGTAGAAATGGATATCGATACAATAGATGTAGCTTACACGATGGGTGGTATGACTTTATCACTATCTAACTCTGAAACATCTAATGCTTCATACACATCAGGTGACGATGTTACAGAAACAATCGTTGCTATGTCATTAGCGTTCTAATTAGTTAGTTAGAATTAAAATTTAAAAAAGCCGGTTAATAAATTTAGCCGGCTTTTTTTTTATTGCAGATAAAAAAGCTATAGAATTACTCTTAACCATTTTAAGTTTTGATAGATTATTAATGTTAATACCCCCTAGTGGAATTATTTCAACTGGAGTCCTTTTTGCTATTGTGTTAAATTTTATGATACCTAAAAACCCTTTCTTAGATACATAGCTTGTTTGAAAGAGTCTAGACACCAATATTTTTTGGCACCCTTGTTTTAATTTAATGACTATTTCTGTTTGATTATGTGCAGATCCAATTATCTCGTAGGAAAGATACTTATATCTTATTAAGCTTAAATCTTTATTATGAGCAGATATATAGAGCCCATCTGCTTTGACCTTGGTGAGCATTAAGGCGTTATTTGCTATAAAAAACTTTATTCCTTTTCTTCTACATAATTTAGCGTAATTTTTAATCTGAGCTATGCTTTCTTTAGAATCTTCATTCCTATAAATAATAACCAATTTGTATCTAGTTTTAACTAAATCTAAATTAAATGATCTAGTATTCTCTAGAAATAAATAGTATTTTTTTTTAAAAATAAACATATGAATATAATAGACAGTTTTAATCAAATTAAACAGAAAATTGAAAATTCTAGTACAGAAATTATTGCTGTCAGTAAAACTTTCACTCTAGACCATATTAAACCTTTAATACAGCACGGTCATAAACATTTTGGTGAAAATAAAGTTCAAGAGGCCGAGAAAAAATGGAAAAACATTAAAAGTTCAAATAATATAAAACTTCACATGATAGGATCATTGCAATCTAATAAGGCTAAAAAAGCAATTGAACTATTTGATTATATTCATTCTCTAGATAGCAAAAAACTTGCAAAAGAATTAGATAAAAGGGAAAAGCAATTAAAAAAAAAATTAAGTTATTTTATACAAGTGAATTTAGGATCAGAGGAACAAAAAGGTGGAATAGAAATTGATAATTTAGATAATTTTTTTAAATTTATAACAAAAGAAACAAGTTTATCCGTCATTGGTTTGATGGCCATTCCGCCGAATGACACTAATTATGAAAGATACTTCTCGCAAATATCTAATTTGAATAAAAAATTTGAATTTAAACAATTAAGTATTGGAATGTCGAATGATTACATGACGGCTATAAAGTATGGTGCATCATTTGTGAGAATAGGGAGCGCTATTTTTGGTCCTAGATCCTAAGATATTGTTATATAGCTTTTCTTAGTAATGCTTGCAACTATATCTATGATGTTTTTTTTTGAGACAGCAATACATCCTAATGTAGGAGAATAATTTCTTTTTGCAACATGCATGAAAATTGCACTCCCTTTATTTTTTTTTGTTGGATTAATATTATAATTAATAACTACTATAATATCGTAAATGTTATTTGATTTATAAAGTTTTTCGGCTTTATATTTAAATGGAAATTTTACAAATCTATTATATTTTTTAGACCTGATGTCGTCACACCATCCAAAATCTTTTTTGATAGGTATAGTTTTTAATCTTGATTTTATTTTTACTCTGTCTTTCCTATAGAATATGTATTTTAGTTTAAATTTACCTTTGGGTGTACATTTATCCCCTTCTTTTTTTTTATTGGTAATTCCTCTTTTACCAATTGCACATTTTACCTTATAATCTTTAAAATAAAGGTATTTATTTTTTAAAAGGATATTCATGGTTGATAAAAAAAATATCATTTTAGCTATAGGAAATAAAGAATTTAATAAAACCTTAAGTGAGTTGAAAGAATATTTCAGTTTTACTTTAGAAATATCTGATGATTTTTCAAAAGAGGATCTAAAGAACAAATATCATGGTTATATAATACATGAAGATATTTTTAAAAATCCAAATTTAAATAGCATACTCGATGACAACATATCAAATAAAATAATTTGTTATGAGAGAGATAACAAAATTATCAAAAGAGATTACGAAAAGATTTATTTACCAGCTTCATTGGAGCATATAAACACAATAGTCATTAATAATATTATTAAAAAAAAATTTAAATATAATTCTTCAGTGAAAGTTTTAGATTATATATTAGACAAAAATTCAAGAAAATTAATGAAAGATCAAAAATCATTAGAGTTAACAGAAAAGGAAATTGATTTAATATTACTCTTAAGCAAGAATTTTTTTACAAAAAAAAAGGAGATCTTATCTAGGATATGGAACTATTCAGACGAAGCAGATACCCATACTGTTGAAACACATATTTATAGATTGAGAAAAAAGGTTAAAGAAATATTTGATGATGAAACTTTCATTAAAAATGAAAAAGAAGGTTATAAAATTTGAAAAAGAGAAATAAATTTGCAAAAGAATTAAAGACCTCAAAATATCGCTCTAGAATTGTTAAGCCTAAGAAAGGCAAAGGTAGTTTCAAAAGAATAAAGAAAAATAAATATTTACAATGAAATTAATTATTAAAATTTTATAATCTGGCTCCAACCTGCTGAATAATTCTAGCGGATAGATCCGTCCCCTTTTCTAAACTTTCTTTTAAATTAAAATTGTTTATATAACCGTGTAAAAATCCAGCAGCGAATAAATCACCAGCTCCAGTTAAATCTTTTATTTTTAAATCTTTCTTGGCGTTTGCCTCTATGACTTTTTCATTTTGAATTGCTATCGCCCCATTTTCACCTCGAGTAACAACTACTAATTTTTTAATACGTTTTGCAAAATCAATAACATCATTTAAATCTTTAGCACCTATCAGTGCAGTTATTTCTTGTTCATTTGCAAAAGTAACTGTTAATTTATTCTTAACTAATTCCAAGAAATATTCTTTGTGTCTTTCTACACAAAATAAATCCGAAAGTGACATTGCAGATTTTTTTGAATTTTTTATTGCCTTATTAAAAGCTTTTTGTGGATCACCTTTGTCCCACAAATATCCCTCTAAAAATATTAAATCACATTGCTCAATCATTTCTTCATCTATATCTTTTTCATTTATTTTTCCCGCGACACCTAAAAAAGTACACATTGTTCTTTCTGAGTCTGGTGTTACTAAAATTAGACAAGTTCCAGTTGGAATTTTTTCTTGTTTTATATTGTAATGAAATTTAACGTTTTCTTTAATTAGTCCTGCAGAATATTTTTTTCCTAATTCGTCATTATTTACTTTTCCAATGAAACCAACGTTATTACCTAGTTGTGATAGGCCAACAATAGAGTTTGCAACTGATCCACCTGATATTGTTTTTTCTATTTTTAAATTACCAAGAAGTTTCTTAAACTCCAACTCATCAACTAACTTCATTGTACTCTTAGTTAAGCCGTTGTTAGTTAAAAAACTCTCCTCAACTTTACAAATTACATCTACAATTGCATTTCCTATACCTAGAATTTTCATATCAAGCCTTTATTGTCATAAATTTCTTTTTTCTATTTGGGTAACAGCTTTTACAAATTTTGCAAGAAATACCGAAACAATCTCGAGCCTTACAATATTCTCTACCATACCAAATTATTTGAAGATGAAGTTTATTCCAGTTTTTCTTAGGAAATATATTTTTTAAATCCTTCTCTGTTTGTATAACATTCTTACCATTAGTTAATCCCCATCTCTGTGCTAAACGATGTATATGAGTATCAACTGGAAATGCTGGAAGACCAAATCCTTGAGACATAACAACACTAGCTGTTTTGTGACCTACGCCAGGAAGTTCTTCAAGGTCACTATAATTATTTGGAACTTTACCATTGTATTTTTCCATTAGAGTTTTAGATAAATAGTAAATACTTTTGGCTTTGACTCTAAATATACCAATCCTTTTGATTAGTCTTTCAATTTTTTTTCTACCCAATTTTACAAAATGTTTAGGATGATTGTATTTGGGGTAAATTTCCTTTGTAACATTATTAACATTCACATCGGTACATTGAGCTGATAGTAGAACTGAAACTAACAATGTAAAAGTGTTTTTATAATTTAGAGGTATAGGAACTTTAGGATATGTCTTATTCAATATTTTTTGAATAATTTTAGATTTTCTCTTATTATTCACTTGAAATCTAACAGGTCGCGCATTGAATAGAGGCCAGGTTTCTTATGCATTAACCATTTTGAGGCAATCAAAGCCCCCTCAGAGTATAGTGCTCTATCAAATGATTCATGATTTAATTTAATTATTTCTTTACCGCTTGAAAAACTAACTTCATGCTCACCTATAACCTTACCTTTTCTAACGGAATTAAAATTAATTTTTTTACCAAAAGGAAATGATTTTTTGTTTAGATATTTCTTGCCGATTAAATTGTAAAAGTTTTTTTTCCTACCATCAGCAATACCCTTACCCAACATAAGCGCAGTTCCAGACGGGTAATCTATTTTATTTTTATGATGAATCTCATAAACCTTGGTTAAAAACTTTGAGCCCAAAGATTTAGAAGCTATTTCTGTTAAATACATTAAAAGATTAACCCCTAAACTCATATTACCGGCTTTAAGAATTGGAATTCTTTTTGAAATATTTTTAATTATGTTTTCTTCTTTTTTATTAAAACCAGTCGTTCCAATTACAACTCTTTTTTTTAATTTTGATGCAATTTTTAAAACTTCTAAGGTACATTTCGGCACTGTGAAATCTATTATTACATTAGAACTCTTAAATGCTTTTTCTGAATTAAGAGTTAGTTGTATTCCAGATAATTTTTTAGAGACTTTTTTGCTTTCAGTTAGTGCAGTTAATTTAAAATCTCTACTTTGTTTTGTAGACCTAATGAGTTGTTGACCCATTCTTCCTAGACATCCAGTAATTGCAATTTTAATTTTTCTCATTAAATAAGATTTATAATTACAACAATAATAACAACAATTACAGCCCAAATAGATATATTTTTCATGAATTGTTTTAATCTATTATTGGTACTTAAAAATGATGGCAAAACTAAAAATAATACTGCAATTAAAAAAATTGCTGATATTATCTCTTGCGTAAACATTAATAATTAGGAATTTTTCCAGAATTTTTTTGCCCTATCAAAAAAACTTTTAATAATTGGGCTTGATTTATCAGTCTCTAATTTTTTAAATTCTTCTAAAATTTCGCGCTGTTTTGAGCTTAGATTTGAGGGAATTTCTGTTATAATTTTAATATATAAATCTCCATAGCCATTTCCTCGAAGCAAAGGCATGCCCTTCCCTCTTAATCTCAGCTGTTTACCATGTTGTGTTCCAGATGGAATTTTGATTTTAGCTCTTCCACCATCAATTGACGGTACTTCAACAGATGTACCCAAAGCAGCATCTGTAAAAGTTATTGGTAATTCGAAATATAGATGTTCATCAGATCTTTTAAAAATACTATGGTTATCAATAGAGATAAATAAATATAAGTCACCCGTCGCTCCTCCCTTGCTTCCAGCTTCACCCTTGCCTGACACTCTAATTCTTGTTCCATCATCTACGCCCTTTGGTATCTTCACAGAAACACTCTCTTTGGCTTGGGTTTTACCGTTTCCTCTACATTGTCTACATGGATTGCCGATAGTTTCACCATAACCACTACATTCAGGACAGGTTTGTTGAATTGTAAAAAAACCTTGATTTGATCTAACTTTACCTCGTCCATTGCAATAATTGCATGTTTTGGGTTTTGATCCTGGCTCTGAACCTTGTCCGGTACACCTAGAGCATTTTTTATATGTTGTGTAATTTACTTTTTTGTTGAGCCCTAAGTATGCATCCTCTAGACTAATAGAAATATCATATCTTAAATCGTTTCCTCTATTTGAACCTCTTCTTGATGATCCTCTTCTGCCACCAAAAATATCGTCACCAAAAAAATCTTCAAAAATATCTGAAAAAGATGATCCAAAATCAAAATTACCAAATCCTTGATTTCCTCCACCTTCAAACGCTGCATGTCCAAACTGATCATAATTAGTCTTTCTTTTATCATCGGATAATACATGGTAGGCTTCACTAGCTTCTTTAAACTTTTCCTCTGAGGATTTGTCACCTTTGTTCTTATCTGGGTGGTGTTTTAAAGCTAATTTACGGTAGGCTTTCTTTATCTCATCTTTTGATGCAGCTTTGGAAATGCCCAAGATTTCATAATAATCTCTTTTTGCCACAAGAAATTGCTCCTTTTTTTATCTTAGGCGCTTTTTTCTTTATCTTCTTTTACGTCTTCAAAATCAGCGTCAACAACATTTTCTTTGTCTTTCCCTTTATCGTTAGGATCTTTTTTGTCATCTTTAGGTTGGTCTTTTTGTTGGCTTTTATAAACAGCTTCACCTAGTTTCATAGAAACTTGTATTAAATTTTGAGTCTTCTTCTTTATGTCTTCAATATCATTACCTTTTAAGGCTTCTTTTAAATCTGAAACTCCTGTTTCAATAGACTTCTTCTCTTCAGCGGAGATTTTATCTCCATGTTCTTTTAAGCTTTTCTCTGTGGAAAATACTATGCTATCGGCTTGATTTCTTGCATCTACTGATTCCCTTTTCTTTTTGTCAGCTTCTTTGTTTGCCTCCGCGTCTTTTACCATTTTGTTGATCTCTTCGTCTGATAAACCTCCTGATGCCTGAATCTGTATTTTTTGTTCTTTACCAGTACCCTTATCTTTAGCTGAAACACTTACTATCCCATTTGCATCAATATCAAACGTAACCTCAATTTGTGGAGTGCCTCTAGGAGCCGGAGGAATACCCACTAACTCAAAATTACCTAAAAGTTTGTTATCAGCAGCCATTTCCCTTTCGCCTTGTAAAACTCTGATGGATACAGCAGGTTGATTGTCCTCAGCAGTTGAGAAGACCTGACTTTTTTTTGTTGGTATAGTAGTATTTTTGTCGATAAGTTTTGTAGACACGCCCCCCAATGTTTCGATACCCAATGAAAGTGGAGTTACATCTAACAATAAAACATCTTTTACATCACCCTGTAATACACCTGCTTGAATTGCTGCGCCCATTGCAACAACTTCATCTGGATTAACACTTTTATTTGGTTCTTTGCCAAAAAAGTTTTTAACTGTCTCTATAATTTTGGGCATTCTTGTCATTCCACCAACTAATACTATTTCATTAATTTCAGCTGCAGAAAAACCTGAATCTTTTAAGGCCGTTTTGCAAGGGTTGAGAGTTCTCTCAATCAAACCTTGAACTAATGCTTCTAGTTTAGCTCTAGTAAATTTTAAATTTAAGTGTTTAGGGCCTGATTTGTCGGCAGTAATAAATGGAAGATTTATTTCAGTTTGTGTAGCAGAAGAAAGCTCAATTTTAGCTTTTTCAGCAGCTTCTTTTAATCTTTGTAGCGCAAGCTTATCTGATTTTAAATCTATTCCATTATCTTTTTTAAATTCTCCAGCTAAATATTCAACTATAGTGTCGTCAAAATCCTCTCCACCTAAAAATGTGTCTCCATTTGTAGATTTAACTTCAAAAACACCGTCACCAATTTCTAGAATAGAAATATCAAAAGTTCCGCCACCGAGATCATAAACAGCAATTTTTTTTCCACCTTTTTTATCTAATCCATAAGCAAGTGATGCAGCAGTTGGTTCATTTATAATTCTTAGAACTTCTAGACCAGCTATTTTCCCAGCATCTTTTGTTGCTTGTCTTTGTGAGTCGTTAAAATAAGCTGGCACTGTAATAACCGCTTTAGTAACAGCTTGTCCTAAATATTTTTCTGCTGTCTCTTTCATTTTCTGCAGAACAAAAGCTGATATTTGTGAGGGTGAATATTTTTTCCCTTTTCCCTCTACCCACGCATCACCGTTATCTGACTTTGATATTTTATATGGAACTTTGGATATATCTTTTTGAACAGATGGTCCATCAAATTTTCTTCCAATCAGTCTTTTTACAGCAAATATTGTATCTTCAGGATTTGTTACAGCTTGTCTTTTGGCTGGTTGTCCAACTAATTTTTCTTCTTTTTCCAAAAAAGCTACTACAGAAGGAGTTGTTCTAGCTCCTTCAGTATTCTCTAAAACTTTGGCTTGTGTTCCGTCCATAATAGCAACACAAGAATTTGTTGTTCCTAAATCTATTCCTATAACTCTGCTCATAATTTTCCTTTATTAATAATATTTATATGGGGTCTAAAAATTTTTCTACAAGTCATGTTTCTAGTTTTTTTTCTTGTTTTTTGTATCTTTTTTCTTAGAAATACCTACAAATGAGGGTCTTAGCAGTCTCTCACCAAACATAAAACCTGATTGAATTTCTTGTATAATAGTTCCTGGCTCTACCTTATCATCTTCAATTTCAAGCATTGCTTGATGAAAATTTGGGTCAAATTTTTTATTTAAACATTTTATTTTTGTGATTTTATTCTTTTCAAAAGTTGAAATTAAATCATTTTCAATTATTTCGAAATTTTTTAAAAATTTTTCAAATTCTTTGCTTTTTGTTAAAACTTCATCTTCGGACATTGACTTTTTTGCTCTCTGTAAATTGTCTAACAAAGTTAATATTTCTCTAGCAAAATTAAATCCACCAAAGTCGAACGCTTCTTTAACTTCTTTTTCAAATCTTCTCCTTTGATTTTCCGAGTCTGCTAATGCTCTAAGAAGCTTTTCCTCTGATGATTTTAATTTGTCTTCAAGGGATTGCTCTGTATTTTCTTTAACAGGTTCTTCTTCAGATAATTGCTTATTATCTTTATTTGTATTTTCGTCTTTGTTAGATTCGCTCATATACATTTATATAATATGGAAAAATACAATTACTAGAGCGAAATGATAAAAAAAAACATACTGTTAATTGGTACCCATAATGAGGGAAAATTTAAAGAAATAAGCAAATTAATTAGTAAAAAAATCAAAAAAATCTCACCAAAAAGTTTAAATATTAAAGCTCCAAGAGAAACAGGCAAAACTTTTAAATCTAATTCTGAACTTAAAGCTAATTTTTTTTATAAAAAATCAAACTTAGTATCTTTATCAGATGACTCAGGCTTAGAGATCAAATGTTTAAAAAATAGACCTGGAATTTACTCCGCACGATGGGCAAAAAGGTATGGAGGTTTCAATAAAGCTATGAAAGTAATATTAAAAAAAATGAAAAAAAAAAGAAATAAAGATGCTAGATTTGTGTGCAGTCTTTCCATTAAGTTAAGTAATAAGAAAATTGTTACTTCAATTGGAACAATTTCAGGACAAATCTCTAGCAGAATAATTGGAACCAAGGGATTTGGTTATGATCCAATCTTTGTACCTTATGGTTCTAAAACCACTTTTGGGCAAATGAACCTTCAAAAAAAATTGAAAATTGATCATAGAAGCATAGCCTTTAAAAAATTAAAAAAGAAATTAAAATTTTTTAAATTTTTTATTTGATACTTTATAAATGTCAAGTTCTTGTAAAAACTGACCATTCTTAAAATTAAAAGCCCCTATTTTGCCTTTTATTCTCTCTTTGATTACAAAATCTTTGAGAGAATCTATTTTATTGTCATTTTTTTTCCAAACGTAATAAATCAAACCCAAGGCATCATAAGTGAGAATAGTAATTTCACTTGGATTTGTTCCAAATACTTTTGAAAATTTATCTTTATATTTAATAAAATTTTTTTGATTAATTGATGGGTAGTATAAAGTATCAATTGAATTCTCCAAAAAAATACTCTTATCAAACCATTGATTTACAGTTGTTATTAGAACGTCTGATTGATCTACGTCAACAAACACTAAAGATGTTAAAACACTTTTAAGACTATTTCCAAAATCAATAATTATAACAGAGTCAAAATTAATTTTACCAATTGTATATCTTTGCTCCAATTTTTTTAGTTCAATTTTTGAAGCTTCATCATCTTTATTCTCAAGCATTTTTACTCTAGATTGTAAGTTTATCTTTCTTTGTTTATAATTTGTAAGTTTTTCTATATCACCAGTTAATTTTTTAGGATCAGGATTATATTTAAAAACTTTATAATTACTTAATTGTAAATTACTTAATTTTGCGTCAATCAAATTAGTATATTCATTTTTTGGATATAAAATTATTGTTTTAGCTTTCTTTTGTTTCTTTATGAATTCTGTAATTGCTTTAATTTGTGATTCTAAACTAATACCGATGCTAATTATGTTATTTTGAATTTTTGGATCAGTATTTGAAGGGGAAATAAAAACCAAGTCGCTATATTTCTTAATTTTTGGAAAGTCTTTGTAATTAATTGGGCCAATTATTACTTTTACACCCTCATCTTTTAATTGCTCTATAGAATTTATTAGCAATTCTTCGTTGTTAGACCCCGAGTCCCTGGGCAGTATAGTAATGTTATCATCGCCTATTTCATTCAAAGCTAATTGAAGAGAGAGCATTATAGATTGACCTAAATCTTTATATTCTCCACTAAAAGGCGCCAATAAGCCAACCTTGAGTATTTTGTTTTTCTCATCAGCCAAAGAGTATGAATTAATGAAAATTAACAAATATGATATAAATATTATGAAAAACTTAAACATAAATGGAATCTCTATTAAAAGGTTTATACATTGTTTCCACGCCTATTGGAAATTTAGAAGATATTACTTTTAGGGCTGTAAAAACTTTAAAAAAATCTGATTTTATCCTTTGTGAGGATACAAGACACTCATTAAAGTTATTAAATAATTTTGACATAAAAAATAAATTAATCCCTTATCATAAGTTTAATGAAAAGAAATCCATTAAGAAAATTATAAGATATTTAAATGAGGGCAAAATTTTGTCTTTAATATCTGATGCAGGTACACCAGTTCTATCAGATCCTGGAAATATCATTATAAATGAGTGCATAAAGGAAAATATTAATATCTTTGTTGTTCCAGGGCCGTCTTCGGTAACTGCAGCTATGAGCTTATCAGGCTTTGGAGAAAAATTCACATTTCATGGTTTTCTTCCTAAAACTGAGAACGAACTAGAAAAAAACTTAAAAAAATTGAAAAATGATAAATTTTCTTTAATATTTTTTACGCCTGCAATTAAAATAAATTTTTATATAAAGTTTTTTAAAAAACATTTCTCTGGCAGAAACATTTTTATTGCTCGCGAAATGACAAAAAAACATGAAACCTATTATAGAGATAATATAGATAAAATTGTTATGTTTGATATTCCGCTTAAAGGTGAATTGACGATTGTTATTTCCCCTAAGATTAAAAAGGACTTACTAACAAGCAACTATAGCAAAATTGAAAAACAAGTTAAAAAATACGCTAAAAAAAGCTATACGGTTAAAGATATTATAAAATTAATAACAAAAAAAAATAATGTACCAAAAAAAATTATATATAATTTTTACTTAAAATATAAAAAATGAGATTATTTTTATCAATATCAATAATAATAATTTTTCTTTTAGGTTGTTCTCCTGCAACTCGGTTTGGTGCTGGTGTTGACATTACATTTGATCCAAGAACAATTGGAATGCAAATAGATGATACAATTATGCAAAAAAATCTTGTAGCCAGACTATCTTTGAATGAAAAAAAATATTTTATTAATATTCAAGTTGAGGTTTTGGATGGAAGAATATTTTTATCAGGTAAGGTGGATGATCCAGAGGAAAAGATAAAAATAACAAAGTTAGCATGGGAAACAAAGGGTGTTAGAGAGGTTAAAAATGCGATTACAATTAAAGGTAATTCAAATTTTAAAAGTACTGCAAAAGATATTCTTATTACCAGTCAACTTAGAACAGCCTTAATATTAAATAAAATAACTAAATCAAGAAATTATACTTTAGAGACAATTAATAGAAAAATATATATTTTTGGTATTGCAATGGATGATAATGAAAAAAAGCAAGTGATATCTGAAGCAAATAAAATATATGATGTGGAGGAAATTATACCATCCATATATCTCGCAACCGAACTTAGTAGAAATAAACTTTAGTCCTTATTATAATCAATCACATCTGCCGAATATGCTGCAATAGACGCTAAATTTAAGATGTCGGAAGTGCTTGATCTTAATGGCGCTACCTCAATAGGCAAATCTAATCCAATTAAAAGTGGACCAATTAATTTAGCGCCACCAAATGATTTCATAAGTTTTGTAGATATAGCTGCGCTGTGTAAAGCAGGCATGATTAAAATGTTTGCTTTTCCAACAATTTTTGAAAATGGATAAATATCTTGATAAATAGGATTTAAAGCAACGTCAGGCTGCATCTCTCCATCGAAGTCGAAATCCACTTTTTCTTCTTTTAAAATTTCGATTGCTTCTCTAACATGCTTAGTATTTCTTGAAATAGGTTTTCCAAAAGTTGAGTGGGACAAAAAAGCTACTTTGGGATCAAAACCAAAAAGCTTTGATACTCTTACACAAGATTTGGAAATTTCTACTAATCTTTCTGAGGAAGGGAAATCCTCAACGTTTGTATCAGCAACTAGGATCGTACGACCTTTAAAAATAATCATTGTCATTCCAAAAATTGGTTCACCCTTTCTAGCATCGCAAACATGTTTTAATTTTTCAATTGAAGCCGCATAATGTCTAATATTTCCTGTGACCATTGCATCAGCATCTTTACAGGCCACCATTGAAGAACCAAAGGCTATTCTATCGTTACGGACCAATCTATCAACATCCCTTTCTAATTGACCGGTTCGTTGAAGTTTTTTGTATAAATATTTTGAATATTTATCTCGTTTTTGTTTATCGGTTGAATTTATTATTTCTATCTTGAAATTATCATCGAGTCCTATTTTATTTAAAGCTTCTTTTACCCTTTTTTCATTTCCTATTACAATTGGCTGACCAAGCTTATTTTTTCCAAATTCAATTGCAGCCTTTAACATATTCTCATCTTCACCTTCGGCAAACACAACTCTCTTTGGACTTTTTTTTACTTTGGAGTTAATTCCTTGCATTAAAGACATCGATGGATCTAACCTAGCTGATAATTGATCTTTGTAATTTTCTAAGTCATCTATTTTTTTTCTTGCTACACCACTTTTTATCGCTGCGTCGGCTACAGCTGCTGGAATTCTTCTAACTAGCCTAGGATCAAAAGTAGAAGGTATAATATAATTTTTGCCATATTTAGGTCTATCTCCACCATAAGCAGAAACAACTTCATCAGGTACATCTTCTCTTGCTAGTAAAGCAATCGCGTTGGCAGCGGCTACTTTCATTTCATCATTTATTATTTTAGCTCTAACATCCAAAGCACCTCTAAATATATATGGAAAACCAATCAAGTTATTTACTTGATTTGGATAATCTGATCTACCTGTCGCAATTATCACATCGTCTCGTACTTCATTGATTATTTCAGGTTTAATTTCTGGATCAGGGTTGGCACAAGCAAATACTATTGGGTTTTTTGCCATTGACTTAATCATATTACGATTTACTACATCTTTAGCTGACAAACCTAAAAAAACGTCTGCCCCTTTCATTGCATCTTCTAAAGTTCTAAATTTTGTGTCAATAGCGTGAGCTGATTTAAATTGATCAACTTTATCCCGTCCTTTGTAAATTATACCTTTTCTATCGCACATAATCACATTTTCATTTTTGACACCAATTTTTTTAAATAAATTTGTACAAGCTATTGCTGAAGCACCTGCGCCATTAACAACTATTTTAACTTCACGAATATTTTTTTTAGAAATATCTAAAGCGTTAATTAATGCAGCAGTAGTTATAATGGCAGTTCCATGTTGGTCATCGTGGAAGACTGGTATATCTAAAATTTCTTTAAGCTTTTGTTCAATTATAAAACAATCTGGGGCCGCTATGTCCTCTAAATTAATACCGCCGAAGGTCCCCGCAATGTTTTTAATTGTGGAAATTATTTCTTCTACACTATTATTGTCTATCTCAATATCTATTGAGTCTATATCTGCAAATCTTTTAAATAATACAGCCTTTCCCTCCATGACTGGCTTAGAGGCTAGTGATCCAAGATTTCCCAAACCAAGAATTGCGGAACCATTACTTATTACAGCTACTAAATTTCCCTTAGATGTATAATCATATGCTTTTGACGAGTCTTTGGAAATCTCTTTTACTGGAGCTGCAACTCCAGGGGAATATGCAAGTGATAAATCTCTTTTGGAAATCAAAGGTTTTGATGAATTAACCTCAATTTTGCCAGACTTATTACCTATATGAAAGTCTAAGGCTTCTTTATCTGTATAATGATCAATTTTTGATTTTTTTGTCATTGGATTTTGAGTATGTAATATATAAATGAATATATCACTGATAATTTTGTCTTAAATATGAATATATTGTCTTCTGCCACCGTATTTAGTTTTTATACCATGTTGAGCCGAGTTCTTGGTTATTTCAGGGACATTTTAATAGCTTTTTTTTTAGGTTCATCAATATATGCCGATGCATTTTTTGTTGCATTTAGACTACCAAACACTTTCAGAAGATTATTTGCAGAGGGTACTTTTAACGCTGCGTTTATCCCAAGCTACACATCACAAAAAGTGAGAGGTAAATTTGTTGCGAAGAAATTTGCCGATGAAGTCTTATCACTATTAACTCTAGCCTTATTAATAGTAATTCTTATAGTTGAAATTTTTACACCTTTTGTAGTTTACATAATTGCTCCTGGTTTTGCAGGTGATGACTTAAAATTTGATATTGCAGTCGAGTTTACCAGAATCACTTTCCCGTTTTTGGCATTTGTTAGTTTGTCATCTTTTTTTGCAGGCATACTGAATTCAGAAAATAAATTTGCAGCTGCAGCTGCTGCTCCAATACTTTTAAATATAATTATGATCTTGTCATTAGTAGCATCTTATTTTCTAAAGTTAGATTATGCTTTAAACTTATCATATGCTGTTTCATTAGCAGGTTTAATACAATTAATATTTTTAATATTTGTATCTTTAAAATATTATAAGCCCTCTTTTGTTTTTAAAAATAAAATTGGAAGAAAAGTTAAATTTTTTTTAAAAAAACTTTTACCAAGCATTTTTTCATCTGGAGTTACTCAAATAAACATTTTAATTGGGACTATTATAGCTTCTTTTCAAGCGGGAGCCATATCATATTTGTATTATGCAGACAGAATTTATCAAATAAATCTCGCTGTTGCTGGTATAGCGGTTAGTACTGTTTCTTTACCCATGTTAAGTCGACTTATCAAATTTAAAAAAATTAACAAAATAAATAAACTGCAAAATCGATCTTTAGAATTATCTTTGTTATTGTCATTACCTGCTGCTGCTGCATTAGTTATTGGTTCAGACGAAATAGTTAACGCATTATTTGGTTACGGGTCATTTAGTGAAAATGATATCAAAATGACATCAATGGCATTAAAGTATTTTGGATACGGTATACCAGCTTTTGCAGTTTTAAAAATATTTGCCAACTTCTTCTTTGCTAGAGATAATACTTTGACACCTTTTAGAGTTTCACTAATAATAGTTATAATAAATCTAATAATAAGTGTAATGTTTTTTCGAGAAGTTGGATTTATTATAATTCCTATAGCCACTACAATCTCATCTTGGATTGGTGTTAGTTATTATTTGTTTATTCTATTCAATAAGAATTATTTTAAAATAGAATCCATAGTTTATAGAAATCTGTTAAAAATAACTTTATCGACCTCAATAATGTCTTATATTTTTTATCAGAGTATCAATCATTTTAGTGAAAATTTAGCATATACAAGCAACTATAAAATTCTTTATTTATTATTTATAGTAATCTTTATTGCTATAATGTATTTTTTAATTTGTTATTTATTAAAAGTATTAAATATTAAAAAATTTAAAGCAGATTAATATGAGCAAAAAATTAGTATTTTCAGGAGTTCAACCAACAGGTAATCTTCATTTAGGTAATTATCTAGGTGCTTTAAAAAGTTTTGTATCTCTTCAAAAAAAAATGGATTGTCTTTATTGTGTCGTAGATTTACATGCCATTACGACATTTCAAGATCCTAAAGAGCTGAATTCAAATATCTTAGAAACTACTGCTGGTTTTTTAGCCTCAGGACTAGATGAAAAAAAAAGCATTATATTCAATCAATCATCTGTTAGCGGTCATGCTGAACTAGCTTGGATTTTAAATTGTGTTTGCAGAGTTGGCTGGCTCAATCGAATGACACAATTTAAAGATAAAGCAGGTAAGGATAAAGAGAAAGCCAGTGTGGGGTTATATATATATCCAAATTTAATGGCTGCAGATATTTTGCTATATAAAGCAACTCATGTACCAGTGGGGGAAGATCAGAAACAACACTTAGAGCTTTCTAGAGATATTGCTCAAAAGTTCAATAACGATTTCAAGGTTGATAATTTTTTTCCTTTACCAGAACCATTAATACAAAAAAATATTTCAAGAATAATGAGTTTAAGAGATGGAACAAAAAAGATGAGTAAGTCGGAAGACTCCGATTATTCAAGAATTAATCTTAAAGATAGTGCTGACGAAATAGTAAAAAAAATTAAAAAAGCTAAAACTGATACCGATCCAATTACTGATAACATTAAAGACTACGAAATAAGACCTGAGGCTTTTAATTTATTAAGTATATATTCAGATTTATCAGAACAAGAAATTCAGAAAACAATTACTGAATTTGCCGGTAAAAATTTTTCTTATTTTAAAAATCAATTAACAGAAAAAGTGGTTGAGACAATTAGTCCGATAGGATCAAATATTGCTAAATTATTAAATGATAAAAAACACCTAGAAGATGTATTAAAAAAAGGCAGAGAAAAAGCTAATATTATAGCTGAGGAAAACTTAAAAAAGATACGTGAAATAGTGGGATTTGTGTAATATAAATGTTTCAATGATACAAGTAGAGCAGACACCAAACCCAGATTCTTTAAAATTTTTATCTCAAAAAATTTTATCAAAAGTTGGTACAGAGGAATTTAGAAAAACTAATTTAAATAAAATCAATATTCCATTTGTAAAGGAAATCTTAAGTTTCACTGGCGTTGAATTAATATTGATTTCCGATAATTTTTTAACTGTAAAAAAAGAAAAAAATGTTTCATGGGATAGCTTAAAACCAATGGTTATTTCTCACTTAAATGATTATTTTGAAAAAAATGATAAACCTATTTTATATAATAGATCAGAAAATAAAAATTCTGACGAAAACGAGACCATATCTAAAATTAAAGAAGTATTAGATACTAAAATAAGACCCGCTGTTGCCAGAGATGGTGGAGATATTAAATTCAAATCTTTCAGCGGGGGAGTTGTAAAAGTTGAGCTGCAAGGAGCGTGCTCTGGATGTCCTAGCTCACTTATGACTTTAAAACAAGGTGTACAGAATTTATTGAAACATTATGTTAAAGAAGTTAATTCAGTCGAGGCGGTCTAAATGAAAAAAAATATTAGCTACAGAGAAAAATTACTTGAACTTTCCAATATTTATAAGATATCTGAAATACAAAATTACATTAAGAGAAAAAAAAATTTAACTACTTCTCAATTAGAACACATTCTTAAAAAAAATAATGTACCTATTCCAAAAGATCACAATGTTAGTTTTTTCAAAAAAAGTATCACAAATCCAATCTCAAAAGCGGGAAAAGGATTTTCAGGATTCTACAGCGAAACAACTGGTGATGTAGGAAGGTTTTTTAAAAAAACAAAAAAGGGAGCGACAGGGCTATACGATGATACTACTGGGGGAGTTGGTAATTTTTTTGTGAGATTATGGAGAAATACTGGAAATATTGGTATTGGTATTTTAAATACATTTCCTAAAGTATTTAGTACAGTGACTGGTTTTATCTCAAACGCTCTTGTTGATACATTCAGCAGCTTTTACACCTCTAAAGTTGAAGAAAAACAAACTAACAAATTAGTTAAAGGGTTTGGTTTAGTGGTTTTTGTATGTGCGATTGGTATAATCTTTTTTACATTAAAAGAAAATTACAACCAAAACAATTCTGAATTAGTTCAAATTGATAAAGATAAATCAAAAAAAATTGAAAAAAAAGCGGAAGAAAAAAAAGATATAGAGAAGCAAATAGAAAAAAAACCTAAGAAAAAAGTTGAGAAAATACAGCCAAAAAAACCTGAGCCAAAAAAACCTGAGCCAAAAAAAGAAAAATCTCCAAGTCAAGTTACAGAATTAGTATTGCCAAATTTAAATATTAAAACCGAGACGGTTTTGAGTTTATTCGAAGATGTGGAGTATGATTTAAAAACAGTAAGATATCAAAAGAAAGTCAAGCCTATTTATTTTACTCAATTTCCAAAAGATTTAAATGAGATTAAAGATACACAATTAAAAAAAGAAACTTTTATAAAAATAGTATTGCCATTGGTGGTTGCTGAAAATGAGAAGATTTTGGATGATAGAATGAAGCTTAAAAAAATAACTTCAAAAAAAATGACTACTGATAAGGAAAAATCTTGGCTAAGACTTAAACTTAGAGAATATAAAGTAAAAAATTCTGATATGAAAGAGTTGGCAAAAAGAATGGATACAATACCAGTTTCAATTGCGCTTGCTCAAGCAGCAAAAGAAAGTGGTTGGGGAACATCAAGATTTGCTTTAGAAGGTAACGCAATTTTTGGTCAATGGACTTGGACTGGCCAAGGGATAGAACCACTTAATAAAGGTAAGCATGAAGGTCACAAAATTTTGAGATTTCCTATTTTAAGAGCGTCTGTTAAGGCTTATAAAAACAACTTAAATACTCATAAAGGCTATTCCTCTTTTAGGGAAAAAAGATCAAGTTTAAGGAAAAGGAATAAAAAAATTAAAGGTTTAGATTTAACTGATACATTAGATAGATATGCTCAAACAGGTAAAGAATATACTGAAATTTTAGAACAGATAATAAAACAAAATAATCTCTCAGATTTTGAAACAGTTCAACTCACAAACTCTGTAATTAAAAAAGACATTCAGCTATAAATTATTTTTCTTTTACTACAAATTGAATACCTAACCATCTATAAAATCCATCGTCGTTCCTTAAAGAGCAATTAATTCTTCCTCGTTCTGTAATAAATTTTCCCTCGATTTTTATATGTAATACTGTATCACTCATAAACTTGATTTTTGAGTTTCTCCATTTGTCTTCTTCATTTGAAAAGCAATTAATATTTTTTAAATTGTCAATATTTTCATAAAATTCTATCGTAACATTAGGTGGATTAGTTTTATCGTTTAAATATTTTTCTTCAGGCTCAATTTTTTTATATTGAAAAGGTAGAGTTTTTAGTAAGGTCTTAAATCTATTAACTTCCCCATATTTTTCGTTTATTGGGAATCTTGGCATTTCATAAATATCTTTTGTTAAATCAATTACGCCAGAATGTTGACCAAACGCATATTTAAAGCCCAGATCTTTCACAATTTTTTTAAAAACTAAACTATACTCACCAAATGGATATGAAAAAAAATCAGAGTTTTTGCCTAATCTCTTTTTGAAAATTGAAATAGACTTTTCTAGATCCATTTTTATTTCTTTAGGTGAAAAATCAATAAGATACTCATGTGAATGGCTATGGTTGCCAATTTCGACAAATTCATATTTATCTAATTCTAGTATCTGATCCCAATTCATGTATCCACTACTACCGACCTCTCTAGTGTTAACAAATAGGATAAAAGGGGTCTTATTTTTTTTTAATATTGGCCAAGCATTCTCATAAAAAGATAAAAAACCATCATCAATTGTAAGTAATATCTTTCTTTGATCTGTGTTATTTTTAAGCTCATTATAAAAATTTGATGGATTAATAATTTTGATATTCTCTTGATTGATTAGTTCAATATGTTTTTTAAATTCATTAATTCTGATATTTGTTGAGGGATATTTGTTTTCTTCAAAACGATGATACATTAATGAAATTATGCCGAAATCTTCAGATGTGATTTCTGAAGAATATAATTTGATATTAAACAAATAAGCAAATAAAACTAAGTAAATGATTAAAGATTTTTTAATTATTAACTGCACAGGTAAAAAAAATATAATAGCTTTCAGAAGTGATAATAAATATTTTATTGAGAGATTTCAAAATAATATTAAATCAAATACTTACCTTGTTAGTAATATATTAAAATTTCTAGCAAAAAAAAATGTCAAAATGAATGAGAAAGTACCTGTTTTAGTCAATCTTGGACCGGGAAGTTTTTCCTCTATACGCATTGCTGTCGCAGTTGCCAAAGGAATAAAAATTGTATTTGATAGTGAATTATATGGGTATAAAGGTAGTTCGCTAACAGACTTTACACCCAAAAATATTGAAAAACTAATTAAAAAAAAACTCTTTGATAGAAAAATTAAACCTATATATTTAGATTAATTTTATGAGTATAATAGAAGAAAAATGCAAATCCAGAGGAGTTAGACTTACTGATCAAAGGAGAGTCATCGCGAAAGTCATGTCAGATTCTAAAAGCACCTTTGGATCAAAAGACCACCCAGATGTTGATGAACTTCACAAAAGGGTAAGTCTTATAGATAAAAGAATTAGTATAGCTACAGTTTATAGAACTTTAAAATTATTTGAAGAATCGGGTATTATAGAAAGACATGATTTTAAAGAAGGAAAATCAAGATACGAACCTTCAACAGATCAACATCACGATCATTTAATCGATGTTAATACAGGTGATATAATAGAATTTGTAGATAAAGATATTGAGGAATTGCAAAACCGTATTGCAAAAAAACTTGGTTATAAACTTGTAGATCATAAACTTGAACTTTATGGATCTAAAATCAAAAAATAATTTGAAAAAAAATATTTTTATAAAGACATTTGGTTGTCAAATGAATGAATATGATAGCAACCGAATTTTAGATATTACAAAAAAAATAAATTATTATCCCACGAAAAATCGCAGTAAAGCTGATTGCTTAATAATTAATACTTGTCACATAAGAGAAAAAGCAACAGATAAAGTATTTCACGACATTGGTAGAATTAAAAAAGAATTTTCACAAAAAAGAAAACCTATTTTGATAATTGCAGGTTGCGTTGCCCAGGCTGAAGGTGATTTATTATTAAGAAAAGAAAAATATGTTGATGCCGTCGTAGGCCCCCAGTCATATCACAAAATAAATGAGATCATCATGAGTATTGAAAAAAATAATGAAACAATTGAAAAAACTGATTTTGCGGTTATTGAAAAATTTAATTTTCTTAACTCAATAGAAAATTCAAATAAAAAAATTTCAACACCTTTAACTATTCAAGAAGGATGTGATAAATTTTGTAAGTTTTGTGTTGTTCCCTATACTAGAGGCCCAGAACACTCTAGAGATTTTGATGAGATTATAAGCGAAGCAAATCATCTCGTTTCAAATGGTGTCAGAGAAATTACATTACTTGGTCAGAATGTAAATGCCTATGAGAGAGATAACAAAAAAATTTCTGATTTAATAAAAAAATTGGAGGATATAAAAAAATTAAAAAGAATAAGATATACCACGTCACATCCTAAAGATTTAACAGACGACCTAATAGAGGCCCACAAAAATTGTGAAAAATTAATGCCAGTATTACATTTACCAGTTCAATCTGGCTCAGATAGCATTTTGAAGAAAATGAATAGAAAACATACAATTAAAGAGTACTTAGAAAAAATTGAAAAACTAAAAAAAATTAAATCAAACATTCAATTCACAAGTGATTTTATAATTGGATATCCAGGTGAAACCGACAATGATTTCTTGCTTTCTTGCGAGCTATTGAAAAAGATCAAGTTTATAAATGTTTATTCTTATATTTTTAGCCCAAGACCTGGTACGCCCGCAGATAATTTAAATTTAATTGATCATTTAATTGCAAAAAATAGACTTTATATTTTTCAAAATATAGCAAGTGAAATTAAAGAAAATTATAAAAAGGACCTAATAAATATTAAAACTAAAACCTTGTTTGAAAATGAGATTAGTAAAAATAAATATTTTGGCAGAGATGAGTATATGAATCCAGTGGTTGTTGAAAGCAAAATAGATATTGTTGGCCAAATAAAAAATGTGCTAATATCTGATTTTAGTAAACAAACTATCTACGGTAAGATCTCAAAAGAGGAAAAAAACATCGCAGCATAATATGTCAATTTTAGAAAACTCTGAGCAGCATTATAATTTAAAACGCGTAGACAAAGAAACAATTAATATTAAAGTTTTTAGTAATGATATTTTATTAGCTGTGCTCGGTGAATTTAATAAAAACGCTAAAGAACTTGAAAGTTTAACGAAAACTAAAATTTATTTTAGGGGAAACTCAATAACCGTTAAGGGAGAGAAAGAAAATTTATTAAAAGTATCCTCTGCAATTGAGTTCTTAATAAGCAAATATATTAAAACTAGCGTTATAGAGAATCAAGATATTAGACAATCAGTAAAAAAAACTGATTATTCTGATAGAAAAGACAATATACACAATTTAGATCAACTAATTAAGACTCCAAAAAAATCAGTCATAGCTAGATCAAAAAAACAATCTGAATACATAAAAGCATTAAAAGAAAATGATATAACAATTGCACTAGGTCCAGCTGGAACAGGAAAAAGTTTTCTAGCTGTATCAGTAGCCATAACAATGCTTATGGAGAAAAAGGTTGAAAGAGTTATCTTATCAAGACCAGCAGTAGAGGCTGGTGAAAAATTAGGTTTTCTACCAGGGGACATGAAAGAAAAGGTAGATCCATATTTAAGACCTTTATATGATGCATTATACGACCTTTTTGGGTACGAAAAGATTAATAAAAAGATTGAGTCTGGAGAAATAGAAATAGCCCCATTAGCATTTATGAGAGGACGAACTTTAAAAAATTCATTTGCAATTTTAGATGAAGCTCAAAACGCAACAACAACTCAAATTAAAATGTTTTTAACAAGAATAGGCGAGAACTCAAAATTGGTTGTTAATGGCGACCCGTCACAAGTTGATTTAATTAATAAATCTCAATCGGGTTTAGTACAAACAAAAAAAATTTTAAGTAAAATAAAAGAGATAAAAATAATAGAATTTGATCATAAAGATGTTGTGAGACATCCGTTAGTTTCTAAAATTATACAAGCATTTAAAAAAAAATTTGATGATAAAGATTAATGTTATTGTCAAAAACAAATCTTGGAATAAACATTTAAACAATCCAAACAAATATTTGGAAAAAAAACTAAAAAAACTGAACAAAAAAATTGCGTTATTTAAAAAAACTAGTTTTTATATTACAATATTATTATCTGGTGAAAAAGATATCAGGTATTTGAACAAAAAATTTAGAAAAAAAAATTCCTCTACCGATGTTTTATCATTCCCTTTTTACAAAAAAAAAGATTTATTAAATCTTATAAAAAAAAAGGAAAAAATTTATCTTGGAGATATTATAATTAATTTTGAAAAGATAAAAAAAAATTTAGATAAAAAAAACTTTATTAATAGATTTGATGAGTTGTGGGTACATTCTATTTTGCATTTATACGGTTACAAACACTCTAAAGATAAAGATTTTAAAAAAATGAATAAATTAGAAAAAAATATTTTAAATGAAATTACTGAAAGTTTTACAAATTATTAGAAGTAGTAGGACATTATTGGTATTATTAACACCTTTACTATTAGGAAGTTTATCAGTTTTTAGTTTCGCTCCATTTAATTTTACAATCATCAACTTCTTTATCTTTCCTGCGCTATTTTTATTATTGAGTGATATAAATAAGCGATCAAAAAATATTTATAGAAAAAAACCCTATCTTACTAACCTTTTTTTTGCAGGATATTTTTTTGGATTTGGTTTTTTTTGTACTGGTACTTATTGGATTTCTAATTCACTTAAATTCGATGAAACTTTTCAGAATCTCATTCCTTTGACGATAGTTGCCATACCTGCATTTCTAGGGATATTTTATGGAATATCTTCGATTATTTGTGGTCCATTTTTGAAAAGAAATTTAGGTTCCGTAATGTTATTTATAGGAGCATTTTCGTTTATAGATTACCTTAGATCTAAAATTTTTTCAGGATTTCCTTGGAATTTATGGGGGTACAGCTGGTCTTGGTTTACAGAAATTTTACAAATTTTAAACCCCATAGGTTTATTTGCTTTTAATCTATTAAGTGTTACTTTTTTTACAATACCTGTTATTCTTTTTTTTACAACTTCTCAAAAAAAAATATTAATAATTTCTTGCGCAATTTTTTTATTTTTTTCAAATTATATTTATGGAAACTATATAATTAATAACAACTTAAAAGAGTCAGAAAATGTAAATATAGAAAATTATATAAATTTTAAAATAATTTCACCTAATTTTGAATTAAAGTACAATTTAAGTAACGAAGAGATCGAAAAAAGAATTCTTTCATTAATAAGATATAGCGACCCTGAAAAGGAAAAGAAAACTATTTTTGTCTGGCCAGAAGGCGCAATATCTGGAAGTTATTTTAAAGATTTAGAAAATTATAAAAATCATATAAAAAAAAATTTTTCCGATAAACATATAATAATATTTGGAACAAACACACTAGACAAAAATGATGATTTATTTTTTAATAGTTTAATAGCTATTGATAATAATTTTGAAAAAATTTTTCAGTATAACAAAATAAAATTAGTACCATTTGGAGAATATCTACCGATACCCAAATTCTTTGAAACAATAGGACTTAAAAAAATTACAGAGGGATATGGCTCTTTTAGTAAGGGAAATAAAAATAAAGTTTTTTCTTTAAGCAATACTCAGATAATTCCTTTAATATGTTATGAAATAATATTTCCTGAACTACTACAAAAAACCAATCTATCAAAAAAAATAGTTTTAAATTTATCTGAAGATGCATGGTTTGGAAATTCAATAGGTCCGCATCAACATTTTGCTAAAACAATATTTAGAGCTATCGAGAGCAATTCTATTGTTGTCAGATCAGCAAATAAGGGTATTACTGCTTATGTTAATAATAATGGACAAGTTATCAAAAGCCTTAAAATCAATGAAACTGGTAATTTAGAATACAAAATACCAATTATAAAAAAACAAACAAAAAACAAAAATGATTTGATATTTTTTATGCTTTTAATTACATATATTTTAATCTTTATAACTTTAAAAAAAAATGACTAAACAAAATTATTTATTTACTAGCGAGTCTGTTTCTGAAGGCCATCCAGATAAAGTGTGTGATCGTATATCTGATATGGTTGTAGACTCTTATTTATCGGTAGACCCATTCGCCAGAGTAGCCTGTGAAACACTAACAACGACCAATAAAGTGGTGTTAGCAGGGGAAGTCAGAGGCCCTGATATCAAAAGCGATGATATAATTTCAAATGTTAGAGAGTGTATAAAGGATATTGGATATGACCAAAAAGGTTTTTCATGGAAAGATAGCACAAAGATAGAAACCTATTTACATTCGCAGTCTACCGACATCGCAATGGGTGTAGACTCTAAGGACAATAAAGATGAAGGTGCGGGTGATCAAGGCATAATGTTTGGATATGCTTGTAAAGAAACAGATGATTTAATGCCTGCACCAATTTATTTTTCACACAAGATTTTAAGACTAATGGCGCATGATAGAAAGTCAGGAGTATTAAAGGGAATTGAACCTGACTCCAAAAGTCAAGTTACCATGGAATATAATAATGGGATACCTAATAAAGTAACGTCAATAGTTATATCAACACAACATTCTCCCGATTTAAATCAGGACCAAGTTAGAGAAGCAATTTACCCATATATTAAAAAATCTATTCCAGAAAAATTTTTAAAAGAAATATCAGAAAAAGAAATTTATATTAATCCTACTGGTAAATTTGTTATAGGTGGACCAGATGGTGATACAGGTTTAACCGGAAGAAAAATAATAGTTGATACTTATGGCGGCGCAGCTCCCCACGGCGGTGGTGCTTTTTCTGGAAAAGACCCAACAAAAGTTGATAGATCTGCTGCATACGCCTCAAGATATTTGGCCAAAAATATTGTTGCTTCTAATATTGCAAATAAATGCTTGATTCAGCTATCGTATGCAATCGGAGTTTCAAAACCTTTATCAATTTTTATAAAACTTGATGAGAATAACAATGACAAAGTTGAAGAAGTAAGAAAAATCATAGATAAAAATTTTGATCTATCACCAAGAGGAATCAGAGAATTATTAAACTTAAATAAGCCAATTTACGAGATTACATCTTCATATGGCCATTTCGGCAGAAAGCCCACAGATAATGGAGAATTTTCTTGGGAAAAAACTGATAAATCATCATTATTTAAATTGTAATCTTGAAAAAAGGTTAAATATTTATTAAATATAGTTAAAATTATGTAATTTCAAAATGGGCATTAGCCCATTTTTTTTTGGAGGCTTAGAATGTTAAATCGTGGACTAGACAAACTTGAACTGCTTCGAATTGTTGAGGCTGTAGCAAATGAAAAATCTATAGATAAAGATATTGTTATCGGATCAATGGAAAGTGCAATACAAAAAGCCGCGCTCACAAAATTTGGTCATAACAACGAAATTTTAGTGAAAATAGATAGAGAAACAGGAAATATAAGCATACAAAAAGTTTTAGAAATTGTAGAGAACGTTGAGGACCCAAGTAGAGAAATATCTGTTGGTCAAGCAAATACATTAAATGAGAACCAAGTAGAAACTGATTATAAAATTGGCGACAAAATATACGAAGACCTACCTCAAATTGATTTTGGTAGAATAGCTGCACAAAGTGCTAAACAAGTAATAAACATAAGAGTAAGAGAAGCAGAAAAAAATAGACAATTTGATGATTTTATAGATAAACAAGGTTTAATTTTAAGTGGCATTATAAAAAGACTTGAATATGGAAATGTAATTGTTGATCTTGGTAAAGCCGAAGGTGTTATTAAAAAAGATGAGTTAATACCTCGAGAAATTTTAAAAACAGGTGATAGAGTTAAGGCATATTGTTATGAGGTAAAGAAAGAATTAAAAGGCCATCAGATATTTTTATCAAGAGCTCACCCTCAGTTTTTAGCTAAATTATTTTTTCAAGAAGTTCCAGAAATATACGAAGGTATAATTGAGATAAAATCTGTCGCTAGAGATCCAGGCAGTAGAGCTAAAATTTGTGTTTACTCAAAGGATACATCAATTGATCCCGTGGGTGCTTGTGTGGGTATGAGAGGCAGTAGAGTACAAACTATTGTGAATGAATTGCATGGAGAAAAAATTGATATTATAAAATGGACTGAAGATTTACCAACTTTGATATCAGAATCTCTTTCACCAGCTGAAATTCAAAAGGTTTTAATTGATCAAAATAATAAAAAAATTGATGTCATACTAAGTGAAGAAAATCTTAGTAAAGCAATAGGAAGAAGAGGACAAAATGTTAGACTTGCCTCAAAGTTAACTAATTATGAAATTGATATTCTTACAGACAAAGAAGATTCTGATAGACGGCAAGCAGAATTTAAAGATAGAACAGAAAATCTTATTAAAAATCTTGAAGTTGATGAAACACTGGGTCAGCTATTAGTTTCCGAAGGTTTTCAGAGTATTGAAGAAATTTCACAAGCTAATCCAGAAGACATCTCAAAGATTGAAGCTATAGATGAGGATACAGCTCAAGAGCTTATTAAACGTTCAAAAGAAAGTTTAGTAAAAGTTCAGGAAGAGATTTCAAAAAAATTAATTGAATTAGGCGTTGAAGACACGCTTATAAATTTAAAAGGTATGACGCAAGGAATGTTAGTTACATTAGGCCAAAAGAATATAAAAAAACTACAGGATTTTGCTGATCTCTCTACTGATGAATTAGTAGGCGGATATGATGAAGTAAAAGGAAAAAAAATCAAAATAGATGGTTATTTGGAGGAATTTTCATTAACTAGAGAAGAAGCGGATCAACTAATTATGTCCGCAAGAGATATAGTTTTTAAATAAGAACATGGATAATAAAGATAAAAAGAAAACATTGACGATATCTTCAGGCTTTAAGAAAAAGATTGACACTAAGTCATTTCAAAAAAATGAGGGAAAAAAATCTTTTTCAGTGTTAAAAGATAAGAAAAAAAATTTCAAAACTAATCGAAACTTTAATAAATCTACTTACACTCCTACCCAATTTAATCAGGGAGAAAATAAAAATAAAAGTTTTGCCAGAAAATTTGCTGAACAGCAAGCAACCAAGGCATTTATAAAAAAAGAAGAAAAACCCTCCGGAAAAAGTAAGTTAAAATTAAAAACACCAATCGATAAAAGAGATTTCAAACTAACTGTCTCAAGAGCTCTAAATGTCGAGGAAATAGAGATTAAACAAAGAAGTTTAGCATCAGTTAAAAGAGCTAGACTTAAGGAAAAGAAAAGCAGTACAGATACTGAGGAAAAAAAGGAATATAAAAAAGTTATTAAAGAAGTTAAAATTCCTGAACAGATTACTATCCAAGAACTTTCAAATAGAATGGCTGAAAAATCAAGCGATATCATTAAATTTCTTTTAAACATGAAAGTAATAGCAACTATTAATCATACGATTGATAAAGATACGGCCGAATATATTGTTAAAGAGTTCGGTCACAAGCCGTTAATAGAGGAAGTACCTTCAAAAGAAATTAACAAAATCAAAAAAATGAGTGGTAAAATAGAAAAAAGACCACCTGTTGTAACTATTATGGGACACGTTGATCATGGAAAAACTTCTTTGTTGGATGCTTTAAGAAAATCAAACGTTGTTTCGGATGAGCACGGCGGTATTACTCAGCATATCGGAGCATATCAAGTCAAGACTGAAAAAAGTCAATTAATAACATTTATAGATACTCCAGGCCACGCTGCATTTACTGAAATGAGAGCAAGAGGATCAAAAATTACTGATATAGTTGTCTTAGTAGTAGCTGCGGATGACGGAATAAAACCTCAAACCGTAGAGGCAATTAAACATGCAAAAGCAGCGAAAGTTCCAATAATTGTAGCAATTAATAAGTGTGACCTGCCATCAAAAAATATTACTCAAATTAAAAATGATTTGATGCGATATGAACTTGTGGCAGAGGACTTGAGTGGCGATACATTATTTGTTGAGGTCTCAGCAACTAAAAAAACTAATCTTGATAAACTTAAGGAAAGTATACTGTTACAAGCTGAACTACTGGATTTAAAAGCCTCACTTACAGATAAGGCGAGTGGAGTAGTTATAGAATCAAAAATTGACAAAGGTAAAGGACCTGTTTCGACAATTTTAGTTTCAAACGGAAAACTGAATAAAGGAGATTTTTTTATTTGCGGAAAAACATGGGGTAAGATTAGAGCAATGATTGACCACGAAGGCAGAGTTATCGAAAAAGCATTGCCGTCAATGCCAGTGGAGATACTTGGTATGAATGATACAACATTTGCTGGTGCAGAATTTTTAGTGACAGAAAATGAAGAAGAAGCTAAAAAAATATCAAATTTCAAAAAAGAAAACTTATCAAGCACAAAAATTTTATCGAATGATAAATCAAAACTTTTTGATAAAGAGGAAGAAAAAAATGAACTTAACATTATTATTAAATCAGATGTACATGGATCAAGCGAAGCTTTAAAGATGGCTATTGATAAAATCCAACATCCAGAAGTAAAAACCAAAATTATTCTCTCAGATATTGGAATGATAAATGAAACTGACGTATCTTTAGCAAAAGCCTCAGAGGCTGTACTAATGGGTTTTAACATCAAACCAAACAGAGAGGCAAAAAAAATTGCAGAAGACCAAAATATCGAAATAAAATATTTTAATATAATATATGAAGCTATAGAGTACATTGAAAAAAGACTTTCTGGCTTACTTGAACCTGACACTAAAGAAAATTTATTAGGTTCAGCTGAGGTGCAAAAAATATTTAAAATATCAAAATTTGGGAAAATTGCGGGATCTAAAGTTATCGATGGTGAAATTAAAAACAAATCTAAGGCAAGAATAGTAAGAGATGGAAATGTAATTTACGAAGGTGAGATACAAAGTATTTTTAGAGAAAAAAATGCAGTGAAAGAAGTCAAGAATGGACTAGAATGTGGAATAAGCCTAAAAGACTTTATGGATTTTAAAGAGAGAGATATTATTGAATCTTTTGTTATTGAAAAAATTGAAAGGTCGATTTAATGATGAGCGACATCTCAAATAAAAGTTTTTCACAAAGGCAACTAAGAGTAGGAGAGCTTGTAAAACAAAGTATAGGTGAAATTTTCATAAAGAATGAAACTAAAATTACCTCTTTTAATTCTAAGTTTATAACGGTAACAGAGGTTAGAATGACTCCTGATCTTAAAACAGCAAGAGTTTATGTTATTCCCCTTGGAGGCGCAGATATGAAGCAAATAGTTAGCGTCTTGACTGCTAACTCTCATCTTGTTAGAAAAGCATTATCTAAAAAACTTGATTTAAAGTTTTTACCAAAACTGCACTTTGTAGAAGATAATTCTTTTGAATATGCAGAGAAAATTGAAAAACTAATCAAAGAAAATAGAAGAAATGATACAGAAAAAAAAAGATTTAATTAAAACTTTAGCAATCAACTCAAAGGACGTTGGTTCAGCAGAGATCCAAATAGGTTTACTCAGTAATAAGATACAAAAACTATCTGATCATTTTAAGAAGTTTAAAAAAGACAAACATTCCACAATGGGTTTAGCTAAATCGGTTAATAAAAGAAAAAAATTACTAAGCTATTTAAAAAGAAAAAAACCAAAATCCTACGAAAAAATAATTAAACAATTAAATTTAAGGAAATAATGTTCAGAATACATAAAGAAGAAATCGAAATAAATGGAAAAAAAATCTCATTAGAAACAGGTAAAGTTGCAAGACAAGCAGATGGCGCTGTTATCGCTACATGTGGCGAAACAGTAGTTATTGCAACAGCAGTTGGTGCAAAAAAAGTTAATGAAGGACAGGACTATTTTCCTTTGTCAGTAAATTATCAAGAAAAATTTTATGCAGCAGGTAAAATTCCTGGCGGGTATTTTAAAAGAGAAGCTAGACCAACAGAGTCTGAGACATTAATTTCAAGACTAATTGACAGGCCGATAAGACCATTATTTCCTTCTGGTTTTATGAACGAAGTCCAAGTTTTACCTACCGTATTGTCATATGATGGAGAAAATCATCCAGATATATTATCGATAATTGCTTCTTCCGCAGCTTTAGCAATATCAGGTCTACCTTTTCAAGGACCAATAGGCGCGAGTAGAGTAGGATTTAAAGATGATAAATTTTTGATAAATCCTTCACCAGAAGAGTTAAAAGAGTCAAAATTAGACTTAGTCGTAGCTGGAACTAAAGACGCAGTTTTAATGGTAGAGTCTGAAACATCTGGTTTGTCTGAAAAAATAATGTTGGATGCTGTAAAATTTGGTCATTCAAATTTTGTTCCAATAATTAAAGCTATTGAGGATTTAAGCAAAAAAGTTGGAAAACCTAAGTGGGAAATAGAAGAATTAGATCATTCTAATATAAAAAAACAAATAGCTAAAAGTTTTGAAGACTCTCTAAGAAAGGCATTTAAAGAAGTTGATAAGAAAAAAAGGTCTACATCAATTTCAGAAATTGATGCAAAATGTAAAGAAATGTTTGCTGAAGACGATAATGTAACCGAAAACCAGGCTATGGCTCAATTAAAATCTTTAGAAAAAGATATCGTTAGAACAGCAATATTAAAAGAAAAAAAAAGAATTGATGGCAGGGGTCTTGCAGATGTTAGAAAAATTCAGTGTGAAGTTGGCGTACTACCTAGAGCTCATGGCTCAGCTTTATTTACAAGAGGTGAAACCCAAGCTTTAGTTGTAACTACATTAGGTATGTCTGATGACGAACAAAGATTAGAGAGCTTGGACGGAATGCAGAGGTCTAACTTTATGCTACATTACAATTTTCCACCATTTTCCGTGGGTGAGTGTGGAAGAATAGGAACAGGTAGAAGAGAGATAGGTCATGGAAAATTAGCTTGGAGAGCTATAAATTCCTCATTACCAAAAAAAGAAAATTTCCCATACACTTTAAGGGTAGTTTCAGAAATCACAGAGTCTAATGGTTCTTCTTCTATGGCAACAGTCTGTGGGACTTCGCTGTCATTAATGGATGCTGGTGTTCCAATAAAGGAACCTGTAGCTGGTATTGCAATGGGACTTATAAAAGAGGGTGATAATTTTTCCGTTTTATCAGACATTTTGGGAGATGAAGATCATTTAGGCGATATGGATTTTAAGGTTGCTGGGACTAAAGATGGAATAACTTCTTTGCAAATGGACATTAAAATAACTGGTATTACATTTGAAATAATGGAAAAGGCCTTAAATCAAGCGAAAGCAGGTAGAGAACATATTTTAGGAGAAATGAATAAAGCTATAAAATCATCTAGAAAAGAATTTTCAAAACATACTCCTAAAATGGAAACTTTAAAGGTAGACAAAAAAGATATTGCAACAGTAATTGGAAAAGGTGGAGCAACTATCAGAGAAATTGTTGAAACATCAGGGGCAAAGGTAGATGTAAAAGACACTGGCGAGGTTACGGTGGCAGCACCTGATGAAAAATCAAGAAGTAAAGCGATTGAAATTATTAAGAGTTTAATTGCCAAACCAGAAGTAGGCAAGATTTACAAAGGGAAAGTTGTAAAAATAATGGAGTTTGGTGCGTTTGTCAATTTTCTAGGCAAGCAGGATGGATTAGTTCATATTTCTGAATTAGCTGGAAAAAGAGTAGCAAAAGTAACAGATGTGGTAAAAGAAGGTGATGAAGTTTCAGTCAAGGTTCTTGGGTTTGATCGTGGAAAAGTTAAACTTTCTATTAAACAAGCTGTAGCTTAAATTTATCAAATTTTATATTCAAAGTTTTGAGTATCCTGATTTACTTGAAGTTCTATTGCTCCGTTTCTTAAATGAAAATTTCTGGCCATATCAGTTAATGGTGATAGCGTAACTAATCTATTTAAATGATTTGATTTTTTTATTTTTTTAAACACTTCCTTTACGATTAGTTTTCCTCCACCTTTCTTTTTAGACCAAACAGTGTATGCAATAGCTATTTTACCGACTCTTTGATCTCTCCTAATACTTTGTAAATGAGCATCTTTAGTCATCAAATCTAATTCTTTTACATTTTTGGGAATTTCGTTAGTAAAACCAAAACACATTATTGCGCAGATTTCATTCTTATATTTTACACCAAATATTTTTCGACCATAACTTGTTCTAAAATTATTATCTAAGTCAGGTCTAACTGGATCTTCTTTGGTGTTGCAAGATTCAAGCTCGATTAATTCTGCTCCTTTAATCCAATCGAAAAAATCTTCAAACTTTTCTTTTACTTTTTTATTTAATTCTTTCATTTTTACAATTTTTAAACTTTCTTAATTATTTGGGTGTTACTATTTATGCATTTTAGTGATGTGATTTTCACAAGTTAAGTTATATTTTTTGGATCTGGCATACCTACTTTGTTATATCCAGCATCAACATAGTGTATTTCTCCGGTAACTCCGCTTGCCAAATTGCTTAACAAGTATAACGCTGAATTACCTACATCATGAATATCAACGTTTCTTTTTAAAAAAGAATGATCCTCATTCCACTTGTACAAAAATTTTGCATCACCAATAGCTGACGCAGCTAAGGTTTTAATTGGTCCAGCACTTATAGCATTTACCCTTATTTTCTTTTGTCCTAGATCTCTAGCTAAATATTTTACACTAGCCTCTAAGGCAGATTTACAAATTCCCATAACATTGTAGTTAGGAATTGCTTTATTAGACTCATAAGTCAGAGTTAATAAACTACCACCATTTTTCATTATTTGAGAAGCTTCTTTAGAAATTTCTGTAAAGGAAAAACAAGAAATAAGCATACTTTTAAGAAAATTTTCTCTTGTTGTATTTAAATATTCACCAGATAATTCAGATTTATCAGAAAAAGCGACTGCGTGAACCACAAAATCAATTTCACCCCATTTAGATTTTATATCTTCAAAAAGTTTTTTGATTTCTTCTTTTTTTTCAACGTCACAACTAAAAGTAACTTTTGAATTCAGCTTTTCAGCTAAAGGCAAAACTCTTTTTTTTAGTGCATCACCTAAATAAGTAAAAGCTAGTTCAGCACCCGCTTCTGAAAGTTTTTGAGAAATTCCCCACGCAATTGATCTCTCATTTGCAACACCCATTATTAATCCCTTTTTACCTTTCATTAAACTCATAATTATACCTTCTCAAAAATTAAAGCAGCATTTGTGCCTCCGAAACCAAAACTGTTAGACATCACTGCGTTAAGTGAAGCTCCTTTTTCAGTTTTTGTTACTATTGGAAATTTTTTAGCTTCCTCATCCATTTCATTAATATTAGCTGAACCAGTGATAAAATTATTTTTCATCATGATTAAACAATAAATAGCTTCATGAACAGATGCAGCTCCCAACGGATGTCCGGATAAAGATTTTGTGGAACTAATTTTAGGAATCTTGTCTCCAAAAGTTTTTTTAACAGCATTTAATTCGGTTATATCTCCTACTGGTGTCGATGTGCCATGAGTATTTATATAGTCAATTTTATTTTTAGAGGTAGCCATGGCCATTTGCATGCATCTTACAGCGCCTTCACCAGATGGCGCCACCATGTCATAACCATCAGATGTTGCTCCATAACCAGTTAATTCGGCATAAATTTTTGCTCCTCTAGCTTTTGCATGCTCATATTCTTCAAGTACTAAAACTCCAGCTCCGCCAGCAATAACAAATCCATCTCTATTTTTATCATAAGCTCGTGAAGCAGTTTTAGGTTTATCGTTATATTTTGAGGACAACGCAGTCATGGCATCAAACATTGCTGTCATAGCCCAATGAACTTCTTCACTTCCACCCGCGAAAATGATATCCTGTTTTCCCATTTGAATTAGTTCCATCGCGTTTCCAATACAATGCCCGCTAGTTGCACAAGCTGAACTCATCGTATAATTGGTGCCTTTAATCTTAAAGGGTACTGCAAGTGTCGCTGAAGCTGTGCTGCCCATTGTTCTAGGTACAATAAACGGTCCCATTAATTTTGGAGTTTTAGCTCTTGTTTTATCTGCAGCGAGAATCACATTTTCAATAGATGGTCCACCAGAACCCATTATAATTCCGGTCTTAAAATTACTTACTTGATTTTCCTCTAAACCAGAGTCAGAAATTGCCTCTTTCATGGCAATATAATTGTATGCTGATCCAGACCCCATAAATCTTATAGTTTTCCTGTCAACAAAATCGGACAATTTAATATTTGGTTTACCATGAACATGGCTTTTAAGATTATGTTCTTTATACTCTTCAGCAAAGGCAATACCTGATTTTGAATTAAGTAGAGATTGATGGACCTCTTCTTGATTATTACCAAGACAAGAAACGATACCAAGACCTGTAATTACCACTCTTCTCATGATTTAAACAAACCTACCTTCAAGTTTTCTGCTACGTAAATTACTTTTCCATCAGCATCTAATGTACCATTAGCCAATCCTACTACAGCACCCTCTTTTTTTAAAATTCTTTTTATATTAATTTTATAAGTAGCTATCTTAATTTTTTTTAATACTTCACCAGTAAATTTTACTGTGCTTACTCCTAAAGCCCTTCCTTTTCCTGGCTCTCCAGTCCAACCAAGGTAAAAGCCAACTAATTGCCACATAGCATCTAATCCAAGACATCCAGGCATTACAGGATCATTTTGGAAATGACATTTAAAAAACCAAAGATCATCTTTAATTTCTAATTCTGCTTCTAAATATCCTCGTTTGAAAGATCCGGCATTATTTTCAATTTTTGTAATTCTATCAAACATGAGCATTGGAGGCAGAGGTAATTTTGCGTTTCCCTCTCCAAAAAGAACTCCGTTTCCACAGTCAATTAAATCTTGATAATTATAACTATTTTTTTGCTTCATTTTTAGAATATGGTTTTACTTGATTAAATTAGGTAATTATATATAAATAGTTTGGAATTATAAAGTAAACAAAAGCAATGATTATCAGTGGTAATTTAAAAACGTACGTCCAAAAACTAAGATCGTCAAATCTTAGACCCACTAAACAGCGCCTAAAAATTTGTCAGTTTTTATTCAATAGAGAAAAAACTTTTCATTTTACAGTTGAGACATTAAATAAAAAAATAAATAAAAATATAGGTACAAAAGTTTCTTTAGCAACAATCTATAATACAGTCGAAGCATTTACTAGCGCGGGGTATTTAAAAGAAATTTTAACTAGTAAAAATAAAAGTTATTATGATACGAACACTAAGTCGCACCATCACTTTTATGATGAAGGAAGCAAAGAACTTACTGATATTCATTACAGCCAAATAAAATTAAGCAAAGTTCCGATCCCTCCAAAAGGTAAAAAAATCAAAAATCTTGAAGTTGTAATTAGAATTCAAAAATAATTATCTTTATTGACTTTCTAGTTTAGAATTATTATAAACTAGATATCTAGATAATTATGAGTATAGAATTTAAAAAAAATGGAAATGGCAAATGCCCCGTGATGCACGGCGGAATTACTAAAGCGGGTGAGTCCAACACTGCAAGACTTTGGCCAAATAGTATAAATTTAGATATTTTACATCAACATGACACTAAAACAAACCCTCTCCCAGGATTTAACTACAAGAAAGAAGTTAAGAAATTAAATTTTAAAGCCTTAAAAAAAGATTTGCTTAAATTAATGACTGATAGTCAAGAGTGGTGGCCAGCAGATTTAGGAAGTTACACAGGTTTAATGGTAAGATTGACTTGGCATCAAGTAGGAACTTACAGAGAATTTGATGGTAGACCAAATGTTGGTTCTCATAGGTTTTCTCCACAAGACTCTTGGCCGGACAACACAAATTTAGATAAAGCTAGACGTCTTCTATGGCCAATTAAAAAAAAATATGGAAATAAATTAAGTTGGTCAGACTTAATGGTTCTAGCTGGAACCATGGCTTATGAAAAAGCTGGATTTAAAACTTTTGGTTTTTCATTTGGCAGAGAAGATATATGGGGACCTGAAAAAGATGTTTATTGGGGCAAAGAAACAGTTCCGTTAGCTGTCAATAGATATGGTGATCCGCAAGACCGTTCTTCTCTCGAAGCTCCACTTGCAGCATCGCATTTTCAACTTGTTTATGTAAATCCTGAGGGTGTAGAGGGTAAACCAGATCCAGTAAGAACAGCGATGGACGTTCGAGAAACTTTTGGAAGAATGGGAATGAATGATGTAGAAACAGCAGCACTTACTGTTGGTGGTCACTCTATAGGAAGAGCCCATGGCAATGGGGATCCAACTAATTTAGGTCCAGAACCCGCAGGAGCTGATATTCACGAACAAGGATTCGGATGGAATCAGAAAAACGGAACTGGAGTTAATCAAATTACTTCGGGTCTTGAAGGAGCCTGGACAACTAATCCTGATAAATGGGACCATCAGTACTTGGATCTTTTACTAAATTACGAGTGGGAAAGTAAAAAAAGTCCTGCTGGAGCATGGCAGTGGGAACCTGTAAATCTTGAAGAAGAAAAAAAACCAGTTGACCTAGGTGATCACACAAAAAAAGCGAGATTAATGTTTACTGACGCAGACATGGCTATGGCTATGGATCCAGAATACAGAAAAATTTCAGAAAGATTTTACAAAGACCCTAAATTTTTTGAAGACGCATTTGCCCGAGCCTGGTTTAAACTAACCCACAGAACAATGGGAAATAAAGAAAATTATATTGGTCCTTGGGCGCCTAAAGAAGATCTTCTTTGGCAAGGTAATGTTTGCTCGCCAAAAAAGAAGTATAATGTAGCTAAAGTTAAAAAAATGATTTTAGCTAGTAAACTAAGTTCAAGTGATCTGATCACAACAGCCTGGGATAGCGCTAGGACTTATAGAAAAACCGATAAAAGAGGAGGAGCTAATGGGGCAAGAATTCGCTTAGCACCCATGAAGGACTGGGTAGCTAATGAACCCAAAAAACTCTCTAAAATATTAAAAGTTTTAGAGGTTATAGCAAAAAAAACGGGTGCGACAGTTGCTGACACAATAATTCTTGGAGGAAATGTAGGGCTAGAAAAAGCAATAAAAAAAGCTGGTTTCAAAGTAAAAGTTCCATTTAATCCAGGCAGAGGAGACTGCTCTCAGGAGCAAACGGAAATTAAGAATTTCAAGTGGTTAGAACCATTGCATGATGGATTTAGAAATTATGTAAAATCAGATTATTCAGTGATGCCTGAGGAGCTTTTATTAGAGCGCGCATCTTTGATGGGGCTCACCGCTCAAGAAATGACTTGTTTGATTGGAGGAATGAGAGTGTTAGGAACAAACCATGAGACTGCTAAAAACAAAGGTGTATTAACTGATAAAGTCGGAACTTTAACAAATGATTTCTTTATCAATTTGGTTGACATGAAATATACCTGGAAACCAACAGGTAAAAACTCTTACGAAATTATTAATCGCAAAACAAATAAAGTTAAGTTTACCGCGTCACGAGCGGATTTAGTTTTTGGCTCTAACTCGATACTTCGATCTTATTCTGAGGTATATGCCCAAGATGATAATAAGGAAAAATTTGTAAAAGATTTTGTTGCTGTATGGACGAAAATAATGAATGCTGACAGACCAAATTTAAAAGAATTCCATTAATATGACTGAATTTACAGAAGGCATACATGGCGCCGCCAAAAGAATTTATGAGAACAATAAAGGCTCGCTTTTACGAACATTAGTATATACGATCGGTCACTTTGCTATCGCAATAACAGTTTTAATGCTAGTAGCAGATGTTTCATTTGCCATTGCTTTAACAGACGCTATAGTAGAACCATTAGCTAATACAGTTTGGTATTTCTTGCTAGATAAATTCTGGGCATCAAAAATATCAAAATAGTTTGAAGTTATAATCTTCCCCAAAGTGCTTTTTTTTTAATCCATCCCTTGTAAGAACCAGTTTTGATTTTACACCACTCCTCTTTACATTTTGAAATAATGCACAATCTTCCTTTTAAAATTTTAGCTTGAGGCTTTGAGTAAATAGTTGGTCTATTAAATAATATTGTTTCATCATTAACAGTAATTGCAGCCTTTTTTTTTGATAGTTGAGAAAGATGTATCCAACCCGTGTTATTGTCGTGGTCTCGAACTTTTCTGAAATTATCTAGTTTGTCTTGTATGAGTACAGGTAAATATTTTTTATGATAAATAATTTTAATAGGATATTCAAATGAAGGGCCTAGTCTTAAATTTACCTCGTTATTTCTTAATGTTAAAAAGTATTCGTCACTAGAATAAGAATTCGTACTAAATGTTAATAAAGTAATAATCAACAATCTTAACATTTATTTATACAATTTTTATTTTTTAGAATTTTTGCTTTTCTGAAATTCATTTTTTTTGAATCAAAAATTAAAAATTTTGATTCTAAATCAGAATTAAAATCTAATATTGTATTTAACACTTCATTGGCCTGTAATGTTCCAAGTATTCCTGTTAAAGGGGGAATCACACCTTCTGTTTCACAGTTATAATTTATTTCAGGTATTTCAGGCATAAAACATCTGTAACATGGTATTTTTTTTTTAAAGTTAAATTTAAAAAGATGTCCATCAAATCCACTAACAGCTGCAGATATTAAAACTTTATTTTGCTTTAAACAAAAATCATTAATTAACAATCGACTTTCAAAGTTGTCAGTGCCATCACAGATTATATCATAATTGCTAAAAATTTTATTTATATTTTTCTTATCAATTTTGAGTTTATAAATATTAAGATTAATTTTAGTATTAATTTTTTTTATTCTTTTCCGTGCAACTTCAACTTTGAATTTTCCTAAGTCTTTCTGAGTGTATAAAATTTGTCTATTTAAATTAGACAATTCTACCTTATCATTGTCCACTATGCCTAAATTTCCTACGCCCAGACTTGCCAAGTAAATTGATAAAGGACATCCTAACCCACCCATGCCAATTATTAAAATTTTTGAAGAAAATATTTTTTTTTGTCCAATAATACCAAATTTTTTGAGAATAATTTGTTTTGAATATTTTTTATAATTAGAGGTAGAAAATTTATTTTTAAACACCTGTTGAACCGAATCCTCCCTTTCCTCTGTCAGTAGCACCTAAATCTTGAACTTCTTCTATGCTAGCTTTAACAACTGGGCAAAGGACCATTTGAGCAATTCTTAAACCATCTGTTATTTCAAAATTATTATTTCCTAAATTTATTAATATAACCTTAATTTCACCACGATAATCAGAGTCTATTGTACCAGGGCTATTTAGTACTGATATTGAACTTTTCGCAGCTAAACCTGATCGAGGTCGTATTTGTATCTCATATTTTTTTTCAATCGCCACAGCAATTCCAGTAGGAACTAAATATTTTTCACCAGGTTTAATTATTATTTTTTTTTCTAAACAAGCTGAAATGTCCAAACCAGAAGCTCCATCAGTTTCATATTTGGGTATTTTTGCTTTTTTTGATATTTTTTTAATTAAAATTTTTGTCATTAACTAATAATTTTTTAATTATTTTTTCAGCTATGACTGTAGCAATAAAACTTTTCTTACTTTTTTTAATTTTTTCAACATTTCCTTTTTGATCAATAATTGAAACTTCATTGTAATCAACATTAAAACCCACTCCTTTTTGTGAGATATCATTAGCGATAATAAAATCGCTATTTTTTTCCCTCAATTTTTTAATTGAATTTTGTATTAAGTTGTCTGTTTCAGCGGAAAAACCAATTACTATTTTGGGCCTGTGTTTATTGTTTTTACCTAAAAATTCTAGAATATCATATGTCTTTGTAAGACTAAGACTTTTAAAATTTTCACCTTTTTTAAGCTTTTTATTAAAAAACTTACTTGGTTTAAAGTCAGCTACAGCCGCTGAACATACGACAATATCAGCAGGTAAATGTTTCTTTACAGCTAAGAACATATCTTCAGCTGATTTTACATTGACTATTTTTATATCATTTAAAGGTTGCATATTTGTTGGTCCCAAAATTAAAGTTGTTTTTATTCCAGCTTTACTTAAAGCCAAAGCAACTTCACAACCTTGTTTTCCACTTGATTCGTTTGACAAATATCTTATTGGATCTATATATTCTCTTGTTGGTCCAGCTGTCACAATTGCACTAAAGTTATTTTTTTTTAAAATATTTCTATTATTGAAATAATTTCTTATCACATCGAATATCTCTATGGGACTTGACATTTTTCCATCTCCATACTCTCCACATGCCATCCCGCCTTTGACGGGCCCTATAAATTTATATCCATATCCCTTAAGTGTTTCACAATTATTTCTTGTTGCAGGATGTGACCACATTCTGACGTTCATTGCTGGCACAAGAAAAACTTCTTTATTAGACGCCAAGATTAAAGTTGAAGCCAAGTCATCTGCTTTTCCATAACTTAATTTGCTAATAAAATTTGCGGTTGTTGGTATTACTAATATTAAATCTGCCCATCTTGAGAGTGATATATGATCTATTTCAGTTTCATTAGTTTTGTCGAAAATATCCTCATAAACTTTCCCGCCAGTTAGAGAAATTAATGATAGTGGTGTTACAAATTCTTTTCCACTTTTTGTTAAAACAGTTTTTAGTTCGTAATTATTTTTTTTTAATAATCTTATCAAATCTAAAGACTTGTAAGCAGAAATGCCTCCACCAACAATTAATAATATTTTCTTTTTAATTTCCATTTTGTTATTAGAATACTAATAGGCTCACAATTACAACACTTAATATAGAAATTATAACATTATTTCTAAAGTTTTTTATCTTTATTTTTTCAAGTTGTAATGAACTGGATCCATTGCTTGATATATTTAATTTGCCTTCAGCAATCAATTGAAGAGCATAATTAGCTTGATCCATAATTTTGGGGAAGTCAGGAATTCTTTTTAAAATTTCTGAGGATGTATCAATAACGCTTGTTATTTTAGCCTCTGGTCCTTTTAAATTTTCTAACCAATTTTGTAAAATTGGTTTTGAAACATTCCAAATATTAGTTTCAGGATAGAGTCTTCTGGCAACTCCTTCAACTACTACCATTGTTTTTTGTAATAAAATTAACTGTGTTTGTGTAGGCATATTAAATTTTTCTGTTATTTCAAACAGTTGTGCTAATAAATTGCCTCCTGAAATATCTTTAATATTTTGTCCAAATATCGGCTCACCTACAGACCTTAATGCTTGAGCAAATTCTTCTTTTGAAGCTGTTTTAGGCACTAAACCTGCTTGAAAATGAACCTCGGCTACTTTCACATAATCTCTTTGTATAAATCCGTATAAAATTTCAGCTAAATATTTTTTATTATTCTTATCAAGTCTTCCCATTATTCCAAAATCAACTGGAACAATATTTCCATCATTATCGACAAAAAGATTACCTTGATGCATATCAGCATGAAAAAAACCATCTCTTACCGCTTGCCGTAAAAAATGTTGAATTAAATTCTGAGCTACACTTTTGAGATTTATTTCTTTATTCCTTAAAGTATCAAGCTCTCTAATTGAAACACCGTTAACTCTGTCTAATGTTAAAACTTTTTTGGAGGTGTATGGCCAATAAATTTTTGGAACTTTAAAGCCATCATCATTTACAGTATTTTCATATAGTTCATTAGCAGCTGCAGCCTCAAATCTTAAATCCATTTCAATATTAGTTATTTCTCTTAATAAATGAACGACTTCAACTAATTTCAATCGTCTTGCTTTTTTAATAAATGTCTCAATAATTGATGCAAAAAGCATTAAAGCATCTAACTCTTCATTAAAAACTTTTTCAATATTAGGTCTTAAAATTTTAATAGCTATTTCTTTATTATTTCCATCAGATTTAATTTTAGCAAAATGAACTTGCGCTATTGATGCTGCAGCAATTGGTTTTGAAAATTCAATTATGTCATCGTATTGTTTTTGACCTATTTCATTTTTTAAAATCTGTTTAGCCTTTTCCATTTCAAAGGGAGGGAGTCTGTCTTGTAATTTCTCTAAGTCATTAGCTAATTCTTTTCCAATTATATCTGGTCTTGTTGCAAGAAATTGTCCTAACTTAATAAAAGTGGTTCCCATACCTTCTAAAGCATCGCATAGTTTTTCCCCTCTTGATTTTGAGTTATTATCCTTTTTTTTTACTGATCCTAATGACAGTAATTCAAAAACAGACTTTAAAAAAAATGGAATTTTATAGATCTGATCAATCGTATCGAGCGCACCAGATGAAGCTAATTTCCTTGCAATTTTGAATAGCTGTATCAATCTACTAATCATTTAAATTTTCCAACCAGTATGAATTGCCGCTATTCCGTTTGATAGATTTCTAAATTCAACATTTGAAAAATTATTGGAGATCATTTTATTTAAAAGTTCCTCTTGACTATAAAATTCTTCAATACTTTTTATTAAATAACTGTATGATGCTTTGCTGCCAGTAACTAATTTACCTATAGATGGTATTATTTTGCTGTAATTTTTATAAGCGGCATTCAAAAGTTCGTTTTCTACTTTAGAGAATTCTAAGCAAAAAAATCTACCCCCTTTTTTTAAAACACGATATGCCTCTTTTAAAGAATTATCAATATCGTTAACGTTTCTAATGCCAAAACTAATAAAATAAATATCAAAAATTTCACTATCAAATGGTAATTTTTCAGCATATGCATTAAACCATTTTATATTAGAATATCTTTTTAATCTTTTCTTTCCCTCATTTAACATTTTGATATTTGGCTCTGCACAGTAAATTTCACATTCATTACCTGTATTTTGCGAACATAATTTTGAAATATCACCAGTGCCAGCACCTACGTCAATAATTTTACTATTTCTAGAAGGTTTTGCCCAATCTATAAGGTTCTTTTTCCAAATTCTATGAATGCCAAACGACATTATATCATTCATCAAATCATAATTATTGTAAACATCATTAAAAACACTATTGACTAGTTTGGATTTTTCTTCTTTATTAATTTCCATATTCAAATTATATGCCAGAATTACCAGAAGTTGAAGTTGTTAAAAAGTCACTAAAAAAAAGAATAAATAAATTAAAATTCACTAATGTATCGATTATTAACAAAAAACTA
>CACABZ010000003.1 GCA_902530885.1 uncultured Pelagibacteraceae bacterium | reverse complement strand
TTAGGTGCAGGGTTAGGAGTGGTCGAACTTACTGTTGCTTTACATTATGTTTTCAACACACCAAAAGATAAATTGGTTTGGGATGTCAGTCACCAATGCTATCCTCATAAAATAATTACTGGTAGGAAAAAAGATATAAGAACATTAAGAAAGGGGGGTGGATTATCAGGTTTTACCAAACGAGATGAAAGTGAGTACGATCCGTTCGGCGCTGCACACAGTTCAACCTCAATATCATCTACCCTAGGGATTTCAGTCGCTAAAAAATTATCAAATGATAACAATAATGTTGTAGCTGTAATTGGAGACGGAGCTATGAGCGCAGGTATGGCGTATGAAGCGATGAATAATGCTGGTGCATTAAAATCAAAGTTAATAGTAATTTTAAATGACAATGAGATGTCCATAGCAAAACCTGTTGGAGCTATGAGTAAATATCTTGCTAAATTATTGTCTGGTAAAATATATTTCAGCCTTAGAGAAACAATAAAGCTTATAACTTCTGCATTTTCGAAAAGATTTAGCCAAAAAGCTGGTAAGGCAGAGGATATTCTAAGAGGAATAGTCACGGGAGGGACTTTGTTTAGTGAGCTAGGCTTTTATTATATTGGTCCGATAGATGGACATGATGTTGATTATCTTGTTCAAATACTAGAAAATGTTAAAAATTCAAATCATAAGGGACCAATACTTATTCACGCTATAACTCAAAAAGGCAAAGGCTACGTGCCTGCAGAAAAATCTGGCGATAAATATCACGGTGTATCAAAATTCGACGTATTAACAGGACAACAAAATAAGTCTAAATCAAACGCTCCTTCATATACAAAGGTATTTTCTGAAACATTAATCAAACACGCAGAAAAAGATACTAAGATCGTTGGTATTACTGGCGCTATGCCGTCAGGAACTGGTTTAAATTTGTTTGAAAAAAAATTTCCAGAAAGAATGTTCGACGTTGGTATTGCTGAGCAACATGCAGTAACATTTGCAGCTGGTTTAGCAACTGAGGGATATAAACCATTTGCAGCAATCTACTCTACCTTTTTACAAAGAGCTTATGATCAAGTGGTTCATGATGTTGCCTTACAATCACTACCCGTAAGATTCGCTATAGATAGAGCTGGTCTTGTTGGAGCTGATGGCCCTACACACGCTGGTTCTTTTGATATAACATATTTATCAACTCTTCCAAATTTTATTGTCATGGCAGCAAGCGATGAGTCTGAACTTGTTAAAATGATAAATACATCGGTCAATATAAACGATAAACCATCTGCATTTAGATACCCAAGAGGAAACGGAATAGGTGTAAAATTACCTGAAATAAACGAAGTTTTACAAATTGGAAAAGGTAGAGTAATAAGTGAGGGAAAACAGGTAGCTATATTAAATTTTGGAGCTAGATTAGAGGAATGCAAAAAGTCAAAAGAGATATTAGAAAAGAAAGGCGTTAAATTAACTATTGTTGATGCAAGATTTGCTAAACCACTTGATGAAAAATTAATACTAGAACTTGCTTCTAATCATGAGTTACTTATTACCATAGAGGAGGGATCAATTGGGGGATTCGGTTCTCATGTTATGAAACTTTTATCGGACAGAGGAGTTTTTGATAAAGGTTTAAAATTCAGATCAATGTTTTTACCTGATATATTTATAGATCAAGATACCCCAGAGAAAATGTACGATAAAGCGGGTTTAAATTGTTCATCAATAATTGAAAAAATAGAAGAAGCATTAAAGTCTAATATTATATTTGCTAAAAATAAAAATAAGTTTTCTTAATTAGAGCACTGCGCCTTATTCATTAAGTAGTGGTCAAGCAAGACACAAGCTAACATTGCCTCACCTATTGGGACAGCTCTTATTCCAACACAAGGATCGTGTCTACCTTTTACCGAAATTTTAGTGTTTTCTCCTTTTTTATTTATAGTTTCTCTACTATTTAAAATTGAGGAAGTTGGTTTTACCGCAAAAGATGCAATAATATCTTGACCAGACGAAATCCCTCCTAATATTCCTCCAGCTTTATTAGTTTTAAATTTTATTTTTCCAGATTTACCTCTAATTTCGTCAGAATTTTCTTCTCCAGACAAATATGCGGCATTCATACCTTCTCCAATATTTACTCCTTTTACTGCATTAATGCTCATCAATGCTGAAGCTATGTCCGCATCAAGTTTAGAATATATTGGAGCCCCAAGACCTATCGGAACTCCTTTAGCCCTAAGTTCAATCACTGCACCACACGAGGAGCCTGATTTTCTAACGTTTAATAAATATTTTTCCCAAGTTTTTACAGAAAACTTATCCGGACAGAAAAAAGGATTCTTCCTAATTTCTAAGTCGCTCCATTTGTCTCTGTCACAACCCATTACACCTAGTTGTACAACTGCACCAACTATATTTAATTTTTTACCAATTATTTCTTTTAAAACTTTTTTTGCTATTGCTCCTGCAGCAACTCGACTAGCTGTTTCTCTTGCTGATTGACGACCTCCACCTCTATAGTCTCTAATCCCGTATTTTTTAAAATAAGTGTAATCTGCATGACCTGGCCGAAACTTATCTTTTATGGTCTCATAATCTCTGGATCTTTTATCCTCATTGTAGATAATCATAGAAATTGGAGTTCCAGTAGTCTTTCCTTCGAATACACCAGAAAGTATAGTTACTTTGTCAGACTCTTTTCTCTGAGTAGTGAATTTTGACTGCCCAGGCCTTCTCTTATCCATATCAATTTGGATCTCCTTTTCTGAAATTGGTATATTTGGTGGGCAACCATCTACCACACAACCAATAGCTGGACCGTGGGACTCTCCCCATGTAGTGAACCTAAAAAATTTTCCAAAAGTATTAAAAGACATAGTTATTTAATGTATAAATTATTTTATATAAATTATGAATCAAAAAAATGGCAAAAACTCTTTAGGGTTGGATAAATGCTTTGATGAGATCAAAAACCCCATAGAATTATTCAAAAAATGGTTCTTAGAAGCAGAAGCAAGTGAAATAAATGACCATAACGCGGTAGCAATAGCTACGTCGGATGAAGCTAATCAACCTAGTGTAAGGATGGTTCTGCTGAAAGGTTTAAGTGAAAAAGGTTTTGTTTTCTACACAAATTTTAATAGCAAAAAGGGAAGCGATTTAAAATTTAATAAAAAAGCATCTATGTGTTTTCATTGGAAAAGTTTAAGAAGACAAGTAAGGGTAATCGGATTTGTTGAAAAAGTTACAGATAAAGAAGCTGATGAATATTATAATTCAAGACCATATAAAAATAAAATTGGGGCATGGGCATCATCACAATCTCAAACTTTGGCAAAGAGAGAGGATTTTATAAAAAAAATAAATGAATATGAAAAAAAATATCCTTCAGATAATGTGCCTAGGCCTCCACATTGGTCGGGTTGGCGACTACTACCTTCCGAAATTGAATTTTGGTTAGATGGCGAAGGTAGAATACACGAAAGATTAAATTATGTTAAAGAGAATGGTGAGTGGAAAAAAGGACTTTTATATCCTTAGTAGGATCTATTTAAACTAAAATTTGATAAACTTTGTAGAATATTTTTATCTTTGCTCTCTGGAAAAATCGCTAAAGCATCTCTTGACACATTAACAAAATATTCAGCCCTTTCTAAACTTTTTTCAACAGCTTTATATTTGTTTATAAGTGCAAGTACTTCACTAAAATCATCTTCATTTCTTTTCTCTTTTTTTAAAATTTCTTTAAGAAATTCTTTTTCCTCTTTGTTTGCTCTTTGAAAAATAATTATAAGAGGTAGTGTAGTTTTTCCTTCGTAAAAATCTTTACCAATTTCTTTACCAAACATAATTTCTTTGGCAAAATAATCTAAAGCATCATCAGCTATTTGAAAGGCTAAACCAAGATTTTTGCCGTAAGAAGCTAAAGCTTCTTTCTTTTTGTCTTCTAGTTTTGCTAAACAAGCACCAGTTTCTGTAGCTGCAGAAAAAAGGGCTGCAGTTTTCAGGTTAATTATTTTGATATACGTCTCTTCTAACAAATCTGCTTCGCCTTTGTGTTGTAATTGAAGTACCTCTCCTTGAGCAATTTTAGCAGAAGTTGATGACAATAATTTAAGAATTTCTAGATCACCATCATCTACCATAATCTCAAAACATCGGCTTAGTAAATAATCTCCAGTTAAGATTGATGATTGATTACCCCAAATTGTATTAGTGGTTTTCTTTCCACGTCTTAAAACACTTTCATCTATAACATCATCGTGTAGTAATGTTGCTGAATGGATAAGCTCAACACAACCAGCCAAATTTACATCTCTTTCACCTAAGTCGTATCCTGCTAATTTAGCTGATCCCAATGTTAATAAAGCTCTTAACCGCTTACCCCCTGATTCTAAATGATGACTGGTCATTTTTTGTATTAGCTCAACTTTGCTTTCTAGTCTTAGATTGATTAAATGTTCAACTTTTTCAAGTTTGCCTCGGACTAAGTTTTTTAGATCCAGATAAGCAGAATTTGCATATTTTTTTAATGGTACTACTGATCCCATAATTCTTTTTTACACAACCTTCACTTAATATAGTAAAGTTATTTTAACCCTGTTGACGCACCTCAAATTCAACTAGAGGTAGCGCAATAATTTATTAAAATTTTTAATAGTATTGATATAAGTAAAATATTATTACTCAATTATATTATGTTTTCTTTTTTAAAAAAAAAAATTGTAATACCTCACGTAAGAATGACAGGTGTTATCGGTTCTGTGGGAAGGTTCAAGCAAGGCATAGATTTGGCTAATCAACAAGAAATTTTAAAAAAGGCATTTTCATACAAGAAGGCAAAAACAGTAGCAATTTCAATTAATTCTCCAGGTGGATCACCTGTGCAATCTCATTTAATTTATAGCTATATTAGACAACTAGCAAAAAAAAATAATACAAAAGTAATTATTTTTGCTGAGGACGTTGCTGCATCAGGAGGATATTTCATTGCGTGTGCTGGTGATGAAATTTATGCAAATTCTAGCTCTATAATTGGATCAATAGGTGTAATTTCTGCATCATTTGGTTTTAAAGAATTAATAAAAAAAATCGGCGTAGAAAGAAGAATTTATACCGCTGGTAAAAATAAAAGTACTCTAGACCCGTTTGTGGAGGAAAAACAAGAAGATGTTGAAAGACTAAAAAAGATACAGTTGGACTTGCATTCTGATTTCATCAAAATTGTAAAACAAAGCAGAGGAGAAAAAATTAAAGACCCAGAAAAAAATAATATTTTCACTGGAGAATTTTGGGCAGGATCAGTTGCTTTAAAACTAGGATTAATCGATGGAATAGGTAATGCTGACCAAGTTTTGAGGGAAAAATTTGGTGATAAAGTAATTATTAAAAAATTTGAAAAACAAAAAGGTTTTTTAGCAAAAAAATTGTCCTCATCAGTTGATAATCAAATAGATAATATTTTAGAAAATCTTGAAGAAAAAAGTTTATGGCAACGATTTGGCTTGTAAATGCTAAAAAAGAAAAAAATTGACAATACTAAGCGACAGACATTTCAAGAAATTATAATGAATCTCCAAAAATTTTGGAGTAAACAAGGTTGTGTATTGCTCCAACCATATGATCTTGAAGTTGGAGCAGGAACTTTTCATCCAGCTACAACCTTGAGATCTTTAGGCCCAAATCCATGGAAAGCTGCGTATGTTCAACCTTCAAGAAGACCCACGGATGGGCGCTATGGTGAAAATCCAAATAGATTGCAACATTATTACCAATTTCAAGTGATAATAAAACCATCACCAAAAAATATAAAGAATATTTATCTCAAAAGTTTATCAGCTATTGGTATAGACATCAAAAAGCATGATGTAAGATTTATAGAAGACGATTGGGAAAGCCCAACTCTAGGAGCAGCTGGTTTAGGCTGGGAAGTTTGGTGCGATGGAATGGAAATAACTCAATTTACCTATTTTCAACAAATGACCGGCATAGATTGCAAGCCTGTACCAGTAGAGCTTACTTATGGGTTAGAAAGATTGTGTATGTTCGTTCAAGGAAAAAAAAATATTTTTGATATAGAATGGAATAGTGAAGGAGTTAAGTATAAAGATGTTTTTCATCAATCAGAAAAAGAATTTTCAGCGTATAATTTTGAACACGCAGATACAAAAATTTTATTATCAAGCTTTGAGTGTGCTGAAAAAGAGTGTAAATCTCTCTTAAATAAAAAACTTGCACTTCCTGCTTACGATCAGTGTTTAAAAGCAAGCCATATATTTAATTTACTTGATGCAAGAGGAGTTATAGGGGTTGCTGAAAGAGCAAATTATATTGACCGCATTAGGGATTTAGCAAAAGGTTCCGGCAAACTGTGGCTAGAAAATCAATAAATATGTCAGAATTTTTATTAGAGCTGTATAGTGAGGAAATACCTCCAAATTTACAAATTAATGCAAGAAACGAACTTAAACAAAAAATAAAGGACTCTTTAGTTGAGGAAAATTTAAAATTTAGCAGCATTTTTGCTTATTCATCACCTACAAGAATCATAATTTTAATCAAAGATTTCTCAAACAAAATTTTAATACCCTCAAAAGAGATACGAGGACCCAAAGTGGGAGTAATGAATGATATTGTTAACAATTTTTTAAAAGCACATCAATCTTCCCGCAAAGATTTAATGGAAAAACAAACTGATAAAGGTAATTTTTATTTTATCAAAACTAAATCTAAAGAGATTTTCACCGAAGAGGTCTTAAAGAAAATAGTTGTAAATTCCATAGCGTCAATAAAGTGGAAAAAATCAATGAGGTGGGCTGATACTGATTTACTTTGGGGAAGGCCATTAAGGTCAATTTTAGCAGTTTATAACAATAAAGTTCTTACTTTTAGTTACGGCCACATTAAATCTTGTGAATATACCTATATAGAAAAAGATTTAGATACAAAATCTAAGAAAATAAATAATTTTAAAGAATACCAAAAACTATTATTGAATAATAATATTATTTTCAACCAAGAAGATAGAGAGAGGAAAATCATCAAAAAATTTGAGGGCATATATAAGACTAAAAACCTTAAAAATCATTATGATACAAAACTTCTAAATGAGGTAGTTAATATAGTTGAAAACCCACATATAATAATTAACGATTTTGACAAAAAGTATCTTGAATTACCGAAAGAAATTATAATTTCAACACTACAAAATCATCAGAGATATTTTCCAATTTTTAATAAAGAAGATGAAATTACGAATTTTTTTTTAGTCGTAGCTAACAAAAAAGATACAAACAATATTATAAAAGATGGAAATAAAAGAGTAGTAGAAGCAAGATTAGCAGATGCTAAATTTTTTTGGGATAAAGATAAATCCAAAAATTTGATAAAACAAATCGTCAATCTGAAAGATATAAAATTTTACGAAAATCTTGGATCAATTTTCGACAAAACGCAGAGATTAAGAAAACTTAGTGGTATGTTAGCAGATGATTTAAATCTTAATAGAGAGAAGGTTGAAGTTGCAGCCTCAATTTCAAAATCTGACTTATGTTCTGACTTGGTAAATGAATATCCTGATCTCCAAGGGCTCATGGGAAAATATTTTGCATTAAGTCAAGGTTTTGAAGAAGATATATCAAACGCATTAAGTGATCATTATCTTCCTATAGGAAACAACTCTTCAACACCAAAGAAGCCAATTAGTTACGCAGTAGCTATTGCAGATAAAATAGATACTTTGGTAGGATTTTTTATCATAAATGAAAAACCTACAAGCTCTAAGGACCCTTTTGCCCTGAGAAGATCTGCTATTGGATTGTTAAGAACTATTATTGATAACAAATTAAATTTAAAATTAAGGAATATAATTAGTTACAGTATAAAACTTTTTGAGCAACAAGGTGTAAGTATAATTAATAAAAGCTCAGAAAATGAGTTATTGCTTTTTCTTAAAGAAAGAATGAAAAATATATTAAGAGATAAAAATATAAAAAGCGATATCATTGAAGCCTCAGTAAGTTCATACTTTAGTGATAATTATTTAGATCTTTATAGAAAAAATACTTTAATGAATAAGTATATAAATAAAGAAATTGGTAAAAATGCAATCAGCTCTTATAAAAGAGCTTACAATATTATAGAAAGCGCCCAAAAAGATTTATCTGGCAAACCTGATGCTGTGCTATTTAGAAAAGATGAGGAAAAACATTTATTTGAAAAATTAAATGAGATTCGAAAATCTTTTACATTTCATGAGCAAGAAAAAGATTACGAAAAATTACTGTTAAGTCTTTCAGAAATTAAGATTTTTACAGATCAATTTTTTGATAATGTTATTGTAAATGATGAGAATAGTGATATTAAAAATAATAGACTAGAATTATTAAAAATGTTTTGTAATGTATTTAATAATTTTATTAATTTTTCAAAATTAGAGGGGATATCGTGAAACAGTATATTTTTAGTTTTGATGATAAAAAAATCAACAAGATAAAAAACAAAAAAAACTTGTTAGGAGGAAAAGGCGCTAATCTTGCTGAGATGGGTAAGTTAGGCCTACCTGTACCCCCAGGTTTTACTATAACAACCGAAGTATGTGATATTTTTTATTCTAACAAAAAAAAACTACCCAATAAAATTTTGTCTCAAATTAAACACGAAATTAAAAAGATTGAGAAAAAAACATCAAAAAAATTTGGAGATTTAAAAAACCCTTTGCTTGTATCTGTAAGATCAGGAGCAAGAATTTCAATGCCGGGAATGATGGATACTATTCTAAATCTTGGACTTAATGATAAAACAGTAAACGCACTAGCTTCTAAATCAAAAAACCCGAGGTTTGCAAAAGATAGTTACAGGAGATTTATTCAAATGTTTAGCAATGTAGTTTTGGGAGTTGAAAGTCATTTATTCGAAGAGATGATTGATAATTTCAAATTGACAAAAGGTGTTTTACAAGACACTGAAATCGATGCTTCTGATTGGGACGGTCTTATAGAGAATTTTAAAAATTTAGTAAAAGAAAAAACTGGTAAGACTTTTCCGCAAGATGTTAATGATCAATTAATAGGGGCAGTGAGCTCAGTATTTCGATCATGGGAAAGTCAAAGAGCAAAAACTTATCGTAAATTAAACAGAATACCCGATGAGTGGGGCACAGCAGTAAATGTGCAAGCAATGGTTTTTGGAAACATGGGAAGCAATTGTGCAACAGGAGTTGCCTTTACTAGAAACCCATCGACAGGAGCTAATTCCTTTTTCGGCGAATATTTAATTAATGCCCAAGGAGAGGACGTAGTTGCAGGAACAAGAACCCCACAATATATTACAAAAAAATCTAAAGAAGAGTCTGATTCAAAAGAACTTTCAATGCAAGAGGCAATGCCAAAAGCATATAAAGAATTGGAAAAAGTTTTTTTGAAATTAGAAAAACATTATAGAGATATGCAAGATATTGAATTCACCGTTGAGAACAATAAGTTATGGATGCTTCAAACAAGATCTGGAAAAAGAACCGCTAAAGCAGGAATTAAAATAGCAGTTGACATGGTTAAGGAAAAACTTATTTCAAGAAAAGAAGCAATATTAAGAATAGATCCTAATACTATTGATACCCTTTTACATCCAACTTTAGATAATAAAGTTAAAAAAGAGATAATAGCTTCTGGATTGCCTGCCTCACCCGGTGCAGCAAGTGGTAAAGTAGTTTTTACCGCCGATGAGGCTGAAAAACTAAATAGCATGATGCAGGATACAATTTTAGTAAGACTTGAAACTTCACCAGAAGATATACATGGAATGCATGCTGCTAAAGGAATTTTAACAGCTAGAGGTGGAATGACAAGTCATGCTGCAGTAGTTGCTAGGGGTATGGGTCGCCCATGTGTATCTGGCTCAAGCGAAATTACGATCGATTATGAAAATAAACAATTTAAAGCTGGAGATGAAATTATTAAAGAAGGGGACGTTATTACAATAGACGGAGGAAGCGGCAAAGTAATGAAAGGTCTAGTGCCAACTGTAAAACCAGAAATTTCAGGATATTTTTCTACTATAATGAAATGGGCTGATGAATTTAGAAAATTAAAAATTAGAACTAATGCTGAAACTGAGCAAGATAGTAAAACAGCTAGAGATTTTGGAGCAGAGGGCATAGGTCTTTGTAGAACGGAGCATATGTTTTTTGATGAAGATAGAATTTTATCTGTAAGACAAATGATTCTTTCAAAATCAAATGAAGATAGAAATCATGCTTTGTCAAAACTTTTACCTTATCAGAAAGATGACTTTAAGAAAATTTTTAAAGTAATGTCTGGATTGCCAGTCACAGTAAGATTATTAGATCCACCTCTACATGAATTTTTACCTAAGGCTGAAAAAGATATTGATGAAGTCGCTAGATCTCTTAATTTAGCCTCAAAAGAGGTGAAAGACAGAATTGCTGAATTACATGAAGAAAATCCTATGCTAGGTCACAGGGGATGTAGACTTGGTATATCATTTCCTGAAATCTATGAAATGCAATGCAAGGCTATTTTTGAGGCTATTTCTGAATTAAGAAAAGAAAAAATAAAATCAGCCATTGTAGAAATAATGATACCATTAGTATCCACTGAGTCAGAGTTGAAAATAATGCGAGCTTTGGTTAATAAGGTGGCGAAAGAAATTCAAGACAAAAATAAATTAAAACTAGAATATATTGTTGGTACAATGATTGAATTGCCAAGAGCAGCATTACAAGCAAAAAACATTTCTAAACATGCAGATTTTTTTAGCTTTGGTACTAATGATTTAACTCAGACAACATTTGGTATTAGCAGAGATGATTCAGGAAAATTTTTAAATGACTATATTGATAATAAAATCTTCGATGTTGATCCTTTTGTAAGTATTGATCAAAATGGAGTTGGTGAACTTGTTGAAATAGCTTCTGCAAGAGGAAGAAAGACAAACAAAAAAATCAAACTTGGTATTTGTGGAGAACATGGTGGAGATCCAAAGAGTATTGAATTTTGCTCAAAGACAGGACTAAATTATGTATCATGCTCACCTTATCGAGTGCCCGTTGCAAGACTCGCGGCTGCCCAAGCAGAGTTATCCAAGCAATAAACTTGTGTCAAAGGCATTAGCGCTATGAGTAATATAGCCAACGGAAATTCTGTTAACTCCAGTTTTAGAAATTTTTTTTATATTTTTTAAGCTCGCATTTCCTGAATATTCCGTCTCATATTTTTTATCACAAAGCTTAAGACACTTTTTTAGTTGAGGTATGCTCATATTGTCAAAAAGTATTCTTCTAAATCTTAATCCTAATATTTTTTTTAATTGGCTTATACTTTCAATTTCAACCGTAACTACTTTTCTAGTTTTTGAAGCTCTAGAAACAAGTTTTTTTAAATCTTTAGTAGATTTTATATGATTGTCTTTAATTAAAACTTCATCACTTAGATTATACCTATGATTAAAACCCCCACCTTGTTTGACCGCATATTTTTCTAATAACCTTAAATTCGGTGTTGTTTTTCTTGTACAACAAATTTTAGTTTTTTTTCCTACTTTTTTAACAAAATTATTAGTAGTTGTAGCAATACCTGATGCATGGTTTAAAAAATTTAAAGCTGTTCTTTCAGCTGTAAGTATTGTTTTTGTATTTGCTAAAATTTCAGCTATAACTTTATTTTTTTTGATAAACTTACCGTCTTTTATTTTAGATTTAAAAATTGACTCTTTTCCAACCAATTTAAATGCTTGTTTACAAAATTCTATCCCAGCTATTACTCCATTCTGCTTGGCTATTATTTTGGCTGTAATTTTTTTATTACTAAATTTTACAAGTTTAGTAGTGATATCACCCATTGGCTTGAGATCTTCCTCTAAGGCTTTTTTAACTAAAGAATTAATATACTTTTGATTTATTTTTTGCACTGATCTAACGACCAATTTCAGTCATTCTAATTACAGATTTTCTTGCAGCTTCAATTGTTTTATCATCTAATAATATTTCATTAGTTTCATTTTCTAAACAATCAAGTATTTTCTTTAAATCTATTTTCTTCATGTAAGGGCATAGATTACAAGGTTTAATGAAACTAACATTTGGATTGTCTGCCTCAACATTATCGCTCATCGAACATTCAGTTACCAACATAACCTTTTTTGGTTGCTTGTCTTTTACATAATTTATCATCCCAGAAGTTGACCCTGTAAAATCAGATGCTTTAATCACATCTGGAGGACACTCTGGGTGAGCAATTACTTTAATTCCTGGATTTTGTTTCTTAATATCTTCGATTTCTTTCGCACTAAATTGTTCATGAACTATACATGTCCCTTTCCAAGAAATAATTTTTACTTTTGTATTTTTTGAAACATAGTCAGCTAAATATTGATCTGGTAAAAAAATTACTCTATCAACATTTAAAGACTCCACAACTTTTACAGCGTTAGCAGATGTACAACACACATCAGTCTCTGCTTTAACATCTGCGGATGTGTTTACGTATGAAACCACAGGTACTCCAGGATACTTTTGTTTTAACATTCTTACATCTTCTCCGGTTATTGATGTAGATAATGAGCAACCAGCTTTCATATCTGGTAGAAAAACTTTTTTGTTAGGGCTCATAAGTTTTGCTGTTTCAGCCATAAAATGAACTCCACACATAATTATTTTATCTGCTGTAGTTTTTGAAGCTTCTACCGCAAGCGCCAGAGAGTCTGCTGCAATATCAGCTACTCCATGATAGATTTCTGGCGTCTGATAATTATGAGCTAAAATTATAGCGTTTTTTTCTTTTTTTAGTTTATTTATTTTTTCTATAAGAGGCTGATGTATCTTCCATTCGACATCAGGCACAAATTTTGAGATTTTTTTATAGATCTCTTCTGAACTTTTTATATTTTCTTGCTGTACAGACATACTAATTCTAGTCTATCAACTTGAACAATAATTGTCATTCATTTATTGTCGCATAAATTATGCGGTCGTGCTGAAATTGGTAGACAGGCACGGTTGAGGGCCGTGTGGGTTTTCCCATGAGAGTTCGAGTCTCTCCGACCGCACCAAAAATCACAATAAATCTATCTAAATAAGAATTGACTTTAATAAGAGTAAATAGTCAACTAACATTATGAAAATACTTTGCGTTCTTTACGATGATCCAAAAAAAGGGATGCCGAAAAATTACCCTTTATCAAGTTTACCAAAATTAGATAAATATCCAGATGGTATGTCATTACCAACTCCTAAAGGAATAGATTTTAAACCTGGAGAATTATTAGGATGTGTATCTGGAGAACTAGGTTTAAGAAAATTTTTAGAGGCTAACGGACATACGCTAGTAGTCACATCTGATAAAGACGCAAAAGGTTGCAAAGCTGATAAAGAACTTGTTGATGCAGACATAGTAATATCCCAACCCTTCTGGCCATACTACTTAACTAAAGAAAAAATTGAGTCTGCAAAAAATTTAAAAATGGCTATTACAGCAGGTATCGGCTCTGATCACGTTGATTTGCAAGCAGCTATGGATAATAAAATAGATGTAGTTGAAGTAACATACTGCAATTCAAGATCAGTTGCAGAGCATATCGTTATGATGATTTTATCTCTTGTAAGAGACTACCATAACCAACATTCAATCGTTAAAGACGGAGGCTGGAATATAGCTGATGCAGTTCAAAGATCCTACGATGTAGAAGGTATGCATGTAGGCACAGTTGCAGCAGGAAGAATAGGTTTAGATGCATTAAGAAAAATGAAACCTTTCGATGTTCATTTACATTACTTTGATAGACACAAATTACCAGATACAGTTGAAAAAGAGTTAAACTTAAAATTCCATGAGTCTGTTGAGTCTTTAGTTAAAGTTTGCGACGTCGTAACGATAAATTGTCCTCTTCATCCTGAGACCGAGAACTTATTCGATGATCAACTAATTAGTAAAATGAAAAAAGGTGCATACATAATTAATACAGCTAGAGGTAAAATTTGTAATAGAGAAGCTATAGCCAAAGCTTTAGAGTCTGGTCAATTAAGTGGTTATGCTGGAGATGTTTGGTTTCCTCAACCAGCGCCAAATGATCATGTATGGAGATCTATGCCAAATCATGGAATGACACCTCATACATCAGGAACTTCCTTGTCAGCCCAATTTCGATATGCAGCTGGTGTAAGAGAAATCTTAGAATGTTTTTTTGATAAAAAACCAATAAGAGAACAGTACTTAATTGTTAAAGACGGGCAGTTAGCTGGAATGGGAGCCCATTCCTACAGCAAAGGAAGTGCAACAGGTGGATCTGAAGAAGCAGCTAAATATAAAAATAAATAATTTAAAACAAACCTTCAATATCACCTTTTTTATTTAATCTAATTTTATCAGCAGAAGGTAATCTTGGTAATCCTGGCATCGTCATTATCGATCCACAAATTACTACCACAAATTCTGCACCACTAGACAATCTCACATCTCTTACTTTTAAATTGTGTCCTATAGGCGCCCCTTTTAATTTAGGATCTACTGAAAAACTATATTGTGTTTTTGCTATACAAATTGGAAAATTTGAGTACCCCGCTTTTTCTATTTTATTAAGTTGGTTTTTAGACTCTTTTGTGAATTCAACACCACTTGCTCTATAAATCTCGCTTGCAATAATTTCAATTTTTTTTGTTAATGAATTTTTATCCTTGTAAATAAAGTTAAATTTTGATTTTTTTGTTTTTTTACAAAGCTTTACAACCTTTTCAGCTAAATCTTTCGTACCCTTCCCGCCATGTTCCCAGTGAGTACAAAGGCTCACTTTAATATTCAAATTAGTACAAAAATCCTCAATTATTTTAATTTCTTTTTTAGTATCTGTTTTAAACCGATTAATAGCTACAATAAGATCTAATCCAAATTTTTTTATATTTTCAATATGTCTCTCTAGATTTGGAAGACCTTTTTTAAGCGCATTCAAATTTTCTTTTTTTAAATTTTCTTTTAAAACACCACCATGCATTTTCAGCGCCCTAATTGTTGCAACGAGGACAACGCATTTCGGTTGAAGACCTGCTTTACGACATTTAATATCTAAAAACTTTTCTGCCCCTAAATCTGCACCAAATCCTGCTTCAGTAATTACGTAATCTGACAATCTTAATGCAGTTTTAGTAGCTAAGATTGAATTACATCCATGAGCGATATTTGCAAAAGGACCACCATGGATAATTGCAAGATTATTTTCTAAAGTTTGAACTGCATTAGGTCTAAACGCCTCTTTTAATAATACTGTCATGGGTCCTTGAGCTTTTAAATCTTTTGCAAAAATAGGTTTTTTGTTTTTTGTATATGCAATTGTAATATTCCCAATTTTTCTCTCTAATTCACCAATGTCATTTGATAAACAAAAAATAGCCATGACCTCAGAGGCTACAGTAATATCAAAACTATCATTCCTGGGATGGTTAGCTTTAAGCTGTTCTAAATTAATTTTTATTTTTCTTAAACTTCTATCATTTAAATCTACGACTCTTTTCCAAACAATATTTTCTATGTCTATATTCAATTTATTTCCCCAATAAATATGATTATCAATTAACGCTGATAATAAATTATGAGCAGTAGTAATAGCGTGAAAATCCCCTGTAAAATGTAAATTAATTCTTTCCATTGGTACAACTTGAGCATAACCACCTCCAGCAGCTCCACCTTTCATACCAAATGACGGACCTAAACTTGGTTCTCTTAAACAAACAATTGATTTCATTCCAATCTTATTCAAACCATCATTTAATCCAACTGAGGTAGTCGTTTTGCCTTCTCCTGCAGGAGTTGGTGTAATTGCAGTTACCAGCACTAGATTTTTTTCTTTTTCTTTAAGTGTTTTAATATATCTTAAATTTATTTTTGCCACATGGCGGCCCATTGGGCTAAAAGCAAAAGGAGTGTCAGGAATTTTAAACTTTTTTAAAATATTGCCGATCGGTTGCATTTTTGCTTTTCTAGCAATTTCAATATCAGACTTAATTTTAACCATTAGAACTCCTATATATAAAAATTAAACATGTGTATACAAATCATTATTTTTTCAATTTAGCCATTATAAGAAATATGTTATGTTTCGATATGGTCGAGTTTATTAGAAAAAGAAGAAAGATAATTCTTATTGTCCTTATTGTATTATTTATAGAGTTAAGTGGTTATGGTATTTTGGCATCACTATCGAGACTACTTAGTGCCCTTTAAATTATATTTTTTCATTGCTGCTTTTGCTAAAATCAAATTAGGATCAAAAAAGGTTTTTGAAGATTTTACTTTTTTAAAAGACTTATAAGCAAATATTGCTACAGGGAGTTCAGTGCAAGCAAGAATAATTTTTTTACATTTCATTTTTAAAAGATATTTTATAACTGGCTTAATTACTTTTTCTGCCTCTTTCACCTTACCTTTTTTTACGAAGTTAATAGACTTATTTACATTTCTTTTTTGCAAGTTTTGTGTTGGCTCAATTAAATTATATCTTTTTTCAAAAAATTTGTGATAGATTTTAGTACTGAGTGTACTTTCAGTTGCCAGAATTCCAACTTTAGATCCACGGGAGCAATTTTTCTTAGCAAACGCAAATACTTCTTTAGGCATACTTAGTATTGGAATCTTAACGTTTTTTTTTAAATCATCGAACCAATGATGTGCGGTATTACATGGAATAGTAATGAATTTACAATTATTTTTTTGTAAAAAAACACAACCTTGGTATAAACTTCTATAAACTTTCTTATAAACTTTTTTGTCACTCAATCTTTTAGGTACATCAGACTTATTATATAAAACGAAAATTGGGTATTTTTGATCTAGTTTTCCTCTATATAATTTTGCCAACTTTGTGGAAAAATCTAAACCAGCTTGAGTGCCCATGCCACCTAAAATCCCTATCATAATTAAATTATTTTTGCTTTTTGTTTACCTACTAAAATTTCTTTATTTTTTAATTCCAAAAAATTTTTATCGAAAATATTAATTAATCCAAAAGGGTAGGGATTGCCAATTAAAAGTTTACCAATTGAGTCACCATTTAATGTAATCTCACTTCCAATTTTTAAATTATCTTCTGATATTAATGGCAAAAGTTTCTTTCTTATTTTATTTTTTAATTTCATTCTTGCTGTATTTTCTTGGCCTATATAACACCCTTTTTTAAAATCTATTGCTGAAAGATCCTCAAAATTAGCCTCAAGTCCAAATAAGTTATTTTGTAATTCCCTCAAGCTTTTAATTGGTACCCCAGCCTCATGAGCCATACTAAAATAATTGTTATTGTCTTCAATTTTAAGGGCTAATTTTTTTATGGTTAGATACAACTTCTCAAGATTTGATAAAACCCTTGATCCCAATTTTTTTGATCGAGGGTCCTTAAAAACAGGGCTATCTCTATATATTATGGTTTGAGTATTCTTATTCTCTTGTTTTTTTATTTCCTCAAACTTTTCATTTGAAATCACACCTACAACATAATTATTAGAAACACTATTAATTTTAACATCCGAATTAAGTTTATATTTTTCTAGAAAAATTTTTAGCTCATCTACATATTCTTCTGGACTATCTAAATAATATCCGTCATCTGATTTTATTACAAAAAATTCATAAAGATATTTTCCTTGAGGAGTAAAAATTCCTGAAAAGATACTATTTTCTTTATTAACATTACTTATATTGTTTGTAATAATATTTTGAAGAAATTCTTTAGCATCTTTACCGACAATTGAGATAATACCTCTATCTTTTAAAATATTTATTTGATCTTTTTTCATTTTAATAATTTTTATTGTATATTATACTTATAATTTATGTCTGATAATAATAGCCTCATCATAAAAAACGGATCTTGTTATATTAATGGTAAGCTAGAAAATTCTGATATTATAATATCAGAAGGAAAAATTAGATCAATTGGCAAAGCAGATCTTAATAATCATAAAGTTTATGATGCGAAAAACAAAGTTATTTTACCAGGCATTATAGATACTCAAGTTCATTTTAGAGAGCCAGGTTCAACAGATGCTGAAGACTTAGAGAGTGGAAGTAGAGCTGCAGTTCTCGGAGGTGTGACATCTTTATTTGAAATGCCTAATACTAATCCACCAACTGCTAATCTAGTTGAATTTGAAAAGAAACTTCAAGCAGCTAAAAATAGAATGCATAGTAATTACGCATTTTACTTTGGAGCAACTCCTACTAATACTGATCAACTTGCGAAACTTAAAAATGTTGAAGGTTGCTGCGGTGTTAAACTTTTTGCCGGTTCCTCTACAGGAAATTTATTGGTGGACAAAGAGGCTGATATTGAAAAAGTAATATCAAGTAGCGATAGAGTTGTTTCTATTCATTCTGAAGATGAGGAGATTATTAATTTACGAAAAAAATTTATAAAAAAAGGGGATGTTCATTCCCACCCTGAATGGAGAAACGTTGAATGTGCAATATCATCAACTCGTAGAATGGTAAAAATCGCAGAAAGATTTAATAAAAAAATCCATATATTGCATGTTACCACTAAAGAAGAAGTAGATTTTTTATCAATGCATAAAAAAAATGTTACATTCGAAACTACTCCTCAACATTTAACAATGTATGCTCCAGATTGTTATGAAAAATTAGGTACTTATGCTCAAATGAATCCACCATTACGAGGCAAAGAACATTATGATCGGCTTTGGACTGCCATTAAAAATAATATTGTTGATGTATTAGGATCAGATCATGCACCTCATTTAAAGATTAATAAAGATAAAGAATATCCCAATACTCCATCAGGGATGCCGGGAGTTCAAACTATTTTTCCAGTTATGATTGATCATGTTAATAATGGGAAATTAACTCTTAACCAACTCATAAATTTGATGTGTGAAAATCCTTGCCGAATATTTGGAATTAAAAATAAAGGTTTTATTAAAGAGGGTTATGATGCTGATTTGACTATAGTCGATATGAATAAAGAAGTGACAATTAAAAATGAGATGATTGCTAGCAAATGTGGTTGGACACCATTTCATAACTATAAAGTAAAAGGATTTCCAGTAGGAACAATTATAAATGGAATTTTAGTAATGGCTGATGGAAAAGTAATAGTAGAATCTAAGGGAAAACCTTTAAGTTTTTAAAATATTATTTTTAATTAAATCCTCTTTAATCTCCTCGAGAATTAACGGATCATCTATTGTAGCTGGCATTTTGTAAGGCTCATTATCAGCAATTTTTCTCACAGTCCCTCTTAATATTTTTCCTGATCTTGTTTTTGGTAATCTTTTAACAACAATAGCTATTTTAAAAGCTGCAACTGGACCAACTTTATCTCTCACCATTGAAACACATTCTTTTATAATTTCCTCATTTTTTTGTTGTACGCCAGCCTTAAGAGCTAACAGTCCAATTGGTAACTGTCCTTTAAGTTTATCTGCAATACCTAGTACTGCACATTCAGCAACAGACTTATGTTCAGCTAGTACTTCTTCAATCGCTCCTGTTGAAAGTCTATGTCCAGCAACATTTATAATATCGTCGGTTCTAGACATTATCCAAACGTATCCATCTTCATCAATATGTCCCGCATCGTATGTTTGATAATAACCTGGGTAATTAGTCATATAATTTTCTTTATATCTTTTGTCTGCTCCCCATAAAGTTGGAAATGTACCTGGAGGCAAGGGAAGTTTCACAACTATATCTCCCATTTTTCCAGGACCAACTTCTTTTCCCTCAGAATTTAAAACTTTAAGATCGTATCCAGGCACTGGTTTAAATGCAGAACCGTATTTAACTGGAAACTTTTCTATACCAGTACAGCTAGATGTAATTGCCCAACTCGTCTCTGTTTGCCACCAATGATCTATAACTGGTGAATTCGATAAATTTTCAAACCATTTTATTGTATCGGGGTCAGCTCTCTCACCAGCTAAAAACAATGTATCAAAGTTACTTAAATCATATTTTTTGAAAAATTTACCTTCAGGATCTTCTTTTTTAATTGCTCTGATAGCAGTTGGAGCAGTGAATAAAGATTTCACTTTATGTTCAGATATTACTCTCCAAAAAACTCCTGCATCAGGAGTTCCAACTGGTTTTCCCTCAAAAAGAATTGTAGTACATCCATAAAATAAAGGTGCGTATACGATATAAGAGTGACCAACTATCCATCCAATATCACTTGCTGACCACCAAACATCATCTTGATTAATGTTGTAAATATTTTTCATAGTCCATTTAAGCGCTACTATGTGTCCACCAATATCTCTCACTATACCTTTAGGAAGACCTGTTGTTCCTGATGTATAAAGTATATAAGCGTAATCGTTGGCATTCATTTCAACACAATCTTCATTTTTCGCATCCTTAAGAGAATCTTCCCAGCTTATATCTATTTTTGAGTCTAGAACTGCTTTATTTTTCTCTCTTTGAAAAATTATACATTTTCTAGGCTTGTGTTTTGATATTTCTAAAGCTTTATTAAGAAGTGGTTTATATTCAACAACACGTCCAGGTTCATAACCACAAGAGGCAGAAACTATAATTTTTGCTTTAGAGTCATCTATTCTGCTAGCTAACTCATTTGCAGCAAAACCACCAAAGACAACTGAATGAACTGCACCTATTCTTCCACATGCCAACATTGCGACTACAGCTTCTGGTATCATCGGCATATAAATTATTACACGATCACCTTTATTTATTCCTTGATTTTTAAGCGCCCCTGCAAATAAAGATACTTTCTCTTTAAGCTGATTGTAAGTAAAAGTTTTTTTTGTTCCTGTAATTGGACTATCATAAATAATAGCTAACTTTTCTCCTCTGCCATTATCTATATGAAAATCAATTGCGTTGTAACAAGTGTTTGTTATGCCATCTTCATACCATTTATAAAAAGGAGGGTTAGAAGAGTTTAAAATTTTCTTTGGTTTTTTATACCAAAATATATTTTCAGCTACTTCTTTCCAAAAATTCTCTTTTTGGCTTATCGAAGAATCGTATATTTCCTTATATTTGCTTTGCAAATTCTTACCCCAAAATTTATGTGTTTATCCCATACTAAACAGAAATATCCCCAAAAAAAACCCAAAAAACCAATAAATACGGGGTTTTTTTTTCAAAAAAAGACTTCACTGTAACACTTATTTTTATTATGGTTCGGACCAACTATTCTACTAATGACTATTTAGTCATTTAATAGAAAGTTTATTAATAAACTAAAATAGAAAACTAACTAACGAGGGAGGTTTTCATGAGAAAATTAAGTCTAATTGCTTTAGCGGCAGTTGCCTTTTTAGGTATAACTGGTTCAGCTAATGCAGCGACGCCTATGCTTGAGACAGGAGATTTCGTAGGAATATCTTTCTGGCTTGTGTCAATGGGTATGATCGCAACTACAGTATTCTTTTTCGCAGAAAGAGGTACGGTAGCAGCATCTTGGAGAACATCAATTTCGGTAGCTGGACTAGTTACTGGTGTTGCGTTTATCCATTATATGTATATGCGAGACGTTTGGGTGACAACAGGTGATACGCCAACAGTATACAGATATATTGACTGGTTAATTACTGTTCCACTTCAAATGGTAGAATTCTATCTAATCTTGGCAGCTGTAAGAAAGGTGCCAACTTCTATTTTCTGGAAACTATTAATTGGTTCTTTAGTAATGTTAATCGGTGGATACTTAGGTGAAGCTGGTTACATTCAACCATTTGTAGGTTTCGTAATTGGAATGGCTGGATGGATCTACATCTTGTTTGAAATATTCTCAGGTGAAGCTGGAACTGCAGCTGCTAAGTCTGGTAACAAGGCTATGTCAACTGCGTTTAGCGCTATGAGAATTATCGTAACAATCGGTTGGGCTATATATCCTTTAGGATATGTATTCGGTTATTTAACTGGTGGTGTTGATGCTAATGCATTAAACATTATTTACAACCTTGCTGACTTTATCAATAAGATCGCTTTTGGTCTTGTGATATGGGCTGCTGCGATGCAAAACACAAGATTAGCATCTAGATAATTAGATCTAAAATTTAAATAGGGCGAGTTTAACTACTTGCCCTATTTTTTTTTATGCTTAAATTAGCCTTATGGCAAAAATTAACTATATTGATCATTCTGGCAATAAGATAGAAATTAACGTCGAGAATGGTCTTACTGTAATGGAAGGGGCGGTTCAGAATAACGTTCCGGGTATAGATGCAGATTGCGGAGGATCAATGGCATGTGCTACTTGCCATGTTTATGTCGAAGACTCATGGTTAAATAAATTACCAGAACCAGAGGATGCGGAAAAAGATATGATTGATATGGCTTATGAGCCAAAAAAAAACAGTAGATTAAGTTGTCAAATAATTGTTTCAGATGAAATAAATGGACTGACAGTAACAACACCAGAAAAACAAACATAATGATTAAAACAGATGCAGTAATAATAGGTGCTGGTCCAGTCGGATTGTTTGCAGTTCATCAACTTGGAATTAAAGGATTAAAGTCTGAAGTAATTGATAATTTAGATAAAGCTGGCGGTCAATGTATTGAATTATATCCTGATAAACCAATCTACGATATTCCAGCTGTGCCCGAGTGTAGCGGAAGGTCATTAACTGATAACTTGCTTAGCCAAATTAAGCCATTCGGATCAAATATACATCTAAATGAGAGAGTGCAGGAAATTAGTAAAAAAAAAGGCTTATGGATAATAAAAACAAATCTAAACAAAACGTTTGAAACTCCAAATATAATTATAGCTGGCGGCGTAGGTTCATTTGAGCCAAGAAAATTACCTTTAAAAGAACTTGAAAAGTTTGAGAATAAATCTGTTTTTTATTCTGTAAATAACAAAAACTTATTTAAAGGAAAAAAAATTTCAATATTTGGAGGTGGTGACACCGCCTTGGATTGGGCATTAGAATTTTCTAAAAATTCAAAGGTTACTTTAATTCATAGGAGAGATGAATTTAGGGGAGCTCCACACACTTTGGCTGAACTTAAAAAATTAAAGAAAGATGGAAAAATTTTAATTAAAACACCTTTCCAAATAAAATCCGTAAATAATGGTAGAGATCTTCAAGAGATCGAGATTAAAAGTGATGATGATAAAATTGAGAAAATCCCAACAGATATAATTTTTGGTTTTTTTGGTTTAATCATGCAACTTGGTCCAATAGCTAAATGGGGCCTGAATATGAATAAAAAAACAATTGAGGTAAACACAGAGAATTTTCAAACAAATAAATCTGGAATTTTTGCTATTGGAGATATTTGTAATTATCCAGGTAAATTAAAACTAATTTTATCTGGTTTTCATGAAGCAGCTTTAGCATCAGTAGAATGCTTTAAGAGAGCAAGACCTAACGAAAAATACAGATTTCAATTCACCACTTCCTCTAAAGAAATTCAAGATAGACTTGGTGTTAAAAAATGATCGAAGTATTAACTTCTAACACGCCAAACGGAAAAAAAATTACAATAATGCTTGAGGAAATAGGATTTGATTATAAAATAACAAAAATCAATATAAATAAGGACGAACAATTTAAACCAGAGTTTCAAAAACTAAGTCCTTTTAGAAAAATTCCAGTTTTAATTGATCATAGTAGCAATGTAAGTTTATTTGAATCAGGTGCAATATTAATTTACTTAGCTGAAAAAAGCGGAAAATTTTATGATAAATCCAAAAGAACAGTTATTAATCAATGGTTAATGGGTCAAATGGCTTATGTAGGACCTATGCTAGGTCAACATCATCAATTTCATCATTACAATCCAGGAAAAAGTAAATTTGGCGAAGAAAGATATTTTAAAATTTGCGAAAGAATTTACTTAGAACTTGATTTGCGTTTGGAAAAATCAAAATTTCTAGCTTATGATGATTATACGATAGCTGATATAGCTACTTTTCCTTGGATAGCAAGACATGAATGGCATGATATTGGTTTAAAAAAGTTTAATAATTTATCAAGATGGTATTTAGAAATAGCTTCCCGTTCAAAGGTTAAAGCAGGATATGATCTTTTAAAAAAAGGTGAAACTATTCCAGGGATTTAATCATCAACAAATATTTTTTCATCCCTTTCGTGTTTTTCTTGGGCTTCAATAGTCAAAGTAGCAATTGGTCTAGCCATCAATCTTTTTAATCCAATTGGTTCCCCTGTTTCTTCACAGTAACCGTAGGTACCGTCTTTTATTCTTCTTAATGCTAAATCTATTTTTGCTATTAATTTTCTACTTCTATTCAACGCCTTCATCTCAACTGATTTGTCGGTATACGAAGAAGCTTGATCTACTAAGTCTGCTGAAGACATACTATCATCAGAGGAATTTAATAAATTTCCAAGATTATTTGCACGAATAATATCTTTTTTCCACCTTATTAGTTCTTCAGTAAAGAATTTCTTGTGTTTCACACACATATACTTTTCTTTCTGATTTGGAGTGTATTTTTTAGTAGTTTTTTTTACCATTTCGAAAAAGCGGAGTATAGATTTGAATTTATACGTGTCAATAGTCTTTAAATTGTATTAATTTAGGCGGATGTTGAAAAATAATTATGACCTATTTTTTGGGATTTTTTTAATTTCTCACTTAGTCGTATGGACATTAATCCCAACGCTTTCAAACATTAATTTACCATTAGACACCATTGAGGCTTTAGCTTGGGGCAGTAATCTATCTTGGGGATATTACAAACATCCTCCCGCTAGTGCTTTTTTTGTTGAACTAGTTTATCAAATATTTGGTAATAGAGACTGGGCATATTATTTATTAAGCCAAATATTTGTAATTATTGCATTTTTTTATGTTTGGAAATTATCTAAAATTTTTCTAAAAAAAGAAAGTTTATGTTTAATTTCAGTTTTACTTTTAGAGGCAATTTTTTTCTATAATTTTACTACACCAGAATTTAACGTAAATGTTTGTCAGCTACCTTTTTGGTCAATGACAATTTATTATGGTTGGAAATGTTATGATAGAAATAAGGTTTCTGACTGGATACTATTAGGTATAGTTGCAGCAATAGGTTTTTTATCAAAATATGTATTTGTTTATTTAATTTTATCACTAAAAATTTTTTTCATATATAATATTTTTAAAAAGAAAAAATTTGAAATAAAATATTTTATTCCCTCGGTAATTTTTTTATTAATAATTTCACCACATATTTTATGGTTGTTAGAAAATGAATTTGCTACAATTACTTATGCTTTAAATCGATCAGGTCTAGAAGCCGTTTCATTTATAGAGTATTTTGCAAATCCTCTTAAATTTGTTCTTAAACAATTGGTTATTTTATTTCCTTTTTTCTTATTATTTATCTTAATTGTTAATCGTTTTAAATTAAATTTTTCAGTAAAAAAAGATAAAAAGAAGTTGTTTATAATATTACTTACCATTCTACCAATTGTTTTGGTTTTATTAACTTCAATAGCAACAGGAGCAAAAATAAGGACTATGTGGATGACACCATTTTATTTGTTTTTTGGAGTTCTATTAATTATGATTACAGCAGTTAAGATTAAAGATAATCTTAAATTTTTTTTTTCATTATTCGTTTTATTTTTTTTTCTCTCTCCAGCTTCGTATTTATACGTGTCATTGGCTAATGATTTCAAAAGAACTGATTATCCTGGTAAAGAAATTTCTAATCTTGTTCAAAGGAAATGGGAAAAAAATTTTTTTAACGAAATATCAATAGTCGTTGGTGATGAATGGTTTGCAGGCAATCTTTCTTATCATCTATCATCTAGGCCAAAATGGTTTAACACAATAGAAAATAATCTTGAAATTATTGATTACAATACTGGAGTAATTTATACAGGCAATCCTAAAATCTTGAAAAAATCTTGTCCAGGTGTTTTCGGAACAATTAAACCGGTTGGCTATTGTATGATTGGAGTTAAATGAAAAAAATAATATTAATAACACCAGTTTATAATGATTGGGAATCTTTTAATAAGTTGATCAATGAAATTAGTTTAACCGTGGAAAAATTACAAAATTTTGCTTTTCAATTAATAGTGATAAACGATGGCTCTACAATGCTGACCCCAAAAATTAATATTCCAAAAAATATAAAAAAAATCGAAATTTTAAATATGAAAAAAAATAATGGTCACGCTATTTGTTTAGCGCATGGCATTCGATATTGCCTAAAAAATTATGAGTTTGATTACATTATTTTAATGGACGCTGATGGGGAGGATAGACCAGTAGAAATACGTGATCTTATTTTTAAAATAGACAAGGATCCCAATACTTCTATAGTGGCAAAAAGAGTTAAAAGATCAGAAGGGCCAATTTTTAGAGTTTTTTATCAATGCCATAAAATTTTAACATTTGTTTTTACTGGCAAACTTATGAACTTTGGAAATTATAGCATCCTTACAAAAAAAGATGCTACAGTTTTAAGTATTGATCGCACATTGAATTCAAATATATCAGGTACTGTTAAAAAAAATATTAAAAATTTAGGATACATTAACTGTGTGAGAGGCAAAAGATACTTCGGCCCTTCAAAAATGCCTTTAGCGAAATTAATATTTCACTCTTTTTCAATTATTGCTGTTTTTAAAATGAATGTTTTTTTAAGATCTGCGCTTTTCATAATTTTATTCTCATATTTGAATCCTTACATAGGGATTTATGGACACGTTTTATCAATTGTAATCGTATTTTTTAATTTAATGATTTATTATGTTTCATTAATGATTGAAAAAAATAAGAAAATTAATACAGAACAAGAGCAAAAAAATTCTGAAATAATAGTACACTAGAAAGTTGTATATGTGGTCTAAATATGAATCAAAGAGGAATCAAAAGGAGAACATTTTTATAATTCTAAAAAAAATGTGGATATTAAAACATATTTACTAATTGAGAGTTAAATAATAATAGAAAGATATAACTATGAAAAAACTATCGTGTCATTGTGGAGCAGTTCAAGCCGAAATAAATATAGAAGGTGATTTAGAAAAAACCATTAGATGCAACTGTTCAATTTGTAAAAAAAAGGGCGCAATCATGTCTATAGTTAATAATGAGGACTTTAAAATTGTCAGAGGTTTAGATAAATTAAAATTATATCAATTTCACACAAAGATAGCCAAACATTATTTTTGTATTGAATGTGGTATTTACACACACCATAATCCTAGAATTAATCCTTCCTTAACAGGTTTTAATGTTGGCTGCGTGGATGAAATAGATTCTTTTGAATTAAAAAAAATTAGTATTGCAGATGGCAAAAACCATCCGTTAGATAAAAAAAAATAATCTTATTAAATTAGATGGCAAGTAATTTGGAAAAAAATTATTCACAGTACCTTAAAAAACAAAGAATATTTGGACGAGCCTTTAAAAATAAATTAATCCAATTGAAAAAATTTTATATTCCTATCTGCCAAAATATTTATAATTGGTATAAAAAATCCAATAATACATTAATAATAGGACTTTCAGGAGGCCAGGGGTCAGGAAAATCGACTATGGCTCAAATTTTGAAAATAATATTAAGAGATAAATTTAGTTTAAGTGTAGTATGTTTCTCAATTGATGATTTTTATAAAACTAAAAAAGAAAGAGTGTTAATGTCACAGAAAGTTCATCCACTTTTTTTAACTAGAGGTGTACCAGGAACTCATGATCATAAGATGATTTATAGTTCTTTAAAAAATTTAAAAAGAAAAAATTTTAAATTTTTAAGAATTCCACAATTTGATAAGTCTAGAGATAACAGAAAAAATAAAAAAAATTGGATTAAAATCAAAAAAAAACCAAATATAATTATTTTTGAAGGTTGGTGTTTGGGAGCTAAACCTCAAACGTTACGCGAATTAAAAAAACCAGTTAATCTTCTCGAAAAAAAAAGAGATACCAATAAAAGTTGGAGAATAAAGGTCAATAAAGAATTGAAATCAAACTATAAAAAGATTTTTAAACTAATTGATAATTTGATTTATCTCAAAGTTCCGAGTTACAATCATGTTTTAAAATGGAGATTGTTGCAAGAAAAAAAATTGAGATATTCAAATAAATCAAAAAATGTAATGAATAATAAACAAATAAAAAAATTTATTATGCATTTTGAAAGAGTTACTAAAAGCATGATGAAGAATAATAAAAAAAATGACGTTATTATAAATTTAGATAATCAACATAAAATCAAATCAATTATCAATTAAATGTATAAAATTATTTTTATTCTAATTATGTTATTAAAATTTTCTTCATTGAAAGCAGAAAATAGTTTATTTTTTTTTGTAAATTCTGCGGTAGAAAAAAATCCAAAAATTAATGCTGAAAGAGAAAATCTTAAGTCTATAAAACAAAATATCAATATATCAAAAGGTGATTTCTTACCGTCACTGACTTTATCTGGTTCACAAAAAAATACAGAGAGTTCTAATGTAATTAATCAATCAGGTTCGAGATCGGGTGATACAAAAAGAAATACTGAAACAAAAACAATCTCGGTTGATCAAACAATTTTCCAAGGTTTCAAAGGTTTTAACAACTTAAAAAAATCAAGGTTAGAATTTGAAAAGGCCAACTATGAATACAAACAAGTCGAACAAGATACAATATTAAATTCTGTGTCAATTTATTACGATTTAATATTAAAAAATAACACAAAAAATTTTAATTTAGCTAATGTTGATCTCTTTGAAAGACAAGTTGAGTCTGATAAATTAAGACTTCAAAAGGGAGAAATAAGTTTAACAGATTTGGCTCAATCAGAATCTTCTTTAGCAGGTGCTAACGCTAAATTAATTAAAGCAAAAACAGAATTGATTGCTGCTATAGCTGAATTTGAGAGAATTACAAGAATAAGCGCACCAGATAAACTTGATGAGGAAAATACCATAAATTTTACATTACCTTTAAGCTTAGAAGATGCTTTAAAGAAGTCATCTTCAAATAATCCTGGATTAATAATTGCGAGAATAAATCTAGCTATTTCAGAAAAAGAACTAAGTGTTGAAAAGGCCAAACTATCTCCATCAGCTACATTAAATTACTCTCTAAGCGAAAATAAAGACCTTAGCACAACGGTTGATGAAGATGATCAAGAAACCGTTAAAGCTACTATAACTTGGCCAATTATTAATGGTGGAAAGAATTTCTCAAGTATTAAAAAATTCAGGCATAAAAGGGAAAAAAGTAGGTTATTATTAGCTGATAAGGAAAATGAGGTAGCAACTGAAACAGCCATGGCATGGTCTTTTTTTCAATCAGCAGAAAGTGTTTTAAAGTCTACGGAAGCACAACTCAGGGCGGCGGAAATAGCTAATGAGGGCATCACATTAGAATACGATTCTGGTAGCACAAGAACTACGTTAGATGTTATTCAATCTAGAAGCTTATTATTAGAAGCGAGAATATCTAATGCTAATGCAAAAAAGGATCTAATAGTCTCTAAATTAGAGCTCCTAGATCAAGTTGGTGAACTCGATCTTAAAGCCTTAAAATCTAGATAATTTGTAAAATTAATATTTTTTTTATTGTCTTGATAAAAAGAACAAAATGTGTACATTTATATTAATGATTCGATAACAAAAAAGGATAAAAATGACAAAAAATAATTTAAAAGTTGTGAAGTCTGACAACAAAAAAAACCAAGAAATTAAGGAAAAAAACAAGTCTTTAGAGGCAGCAATAAGCCAAATAGATCAAAATTTTGGTAAGGGCTCAGTTATGAGACTTGGTCAACAAGAAGCTTTAGACGTAGAAGCAATTTCGACTGGTTCTTTAAGCCTAGATTTAGCATTGGGTATTGGAGGGCTGCCCAAAGGAAGAATAATAGAAATTTACGGTCCAGAGTCTTCAGGAAAAACAACCTTAGCTTTACAGGTAGTAGCTGAGGCTCAAAAAGTTGGAGGAATATGCGCTTTTGTTGATGCTGAGCATGCAATGGATCCTGCTTATGCAAAGAAGCTAGGAGTCAAAACTGATGAATTACTAATTTCTCAACCTGATACAGGTGAGCAAGCTCTAGAAATAACTGATACTTTAATTAAATCAGGCTCTGTTTCAGTGCTAGTAGTAGACTCTGTAGCAGCCTTAACACCAAAAGCAGAATTAGAAGGTGAAATGGGAGATCATCATGTAGGCTTACAATCAAGATTAATGAGCCAAGCGCTAAGAAAAATTACTGGTTCGGTAGCAAAGTCAAATACAATGGTAATTTTCATAAATCAAATCAGAATGAAAATTGGAGTGATGTTTGGAAATCCAGAAACTACATCAGGTGGAAATGCATTAAAATTTTATTCTTCTGTAAGAATGGATATTAGAAGAATTGGTGCCATAAAAGATAAGGATCAAATCATTGGAAATACGACTAGAGTGAAAGTTATTAAAAATAAGGTAGCTCCTCCTTTTAAGGTTGTAGAGTTCGATTTGATGTATGGCAAAGGCATCAGTAAAAATGGTGAATTAATCGACCTAGGCGCTAAAGCAGACATAATTGAGAAGTCAGGAGCTTGGTATGCATACAAAGGTGAAAAAATCGGGCAAGGAAAAGAGAATGCCAAATTATATTTGGAAAAAAATCCAAACGTTGCAGATGAAATCGAGAAAGCCGTAAGAGAAAAGGCCGGAGCAATTGCCAAAGAGCTTGAAGGCAATCCTTCAACTAAAGAAAAGATTAGCAAAGACGAGGAAAAATAGTCATCTTTATAACTAAGGGGGTTAACGACCCCCTTAGTTTTGTTTCCCATGAAACTTTAAACAACCAAAAATTGAATCAACTAAAAATTGTAATTAAAAATAATTATCGATTAAGTCTGTACATGTCTGTCAATATTGGGTTTAATTAAACAATTAACAAGGAGGGGAAATGAGCACACAACAAGCTAAAAGCTCAAAAGTGTCTGCAGCTTTAGATACCTCTCATTTAAAGGTTAAATTTCCATTCAAAGCTAAATATGGTAATTACATAAATGGAAAATTTGTTGAACCTAAATCGGGAAAATACTTTGATAATCCTAGCCCGATTTCTAATGAGATAATCTGTTCTGTAGCACGATCAAACGAAAAAGATGTGGAGGCAGCATTAGATGCAGCTCACGCAGCTTTTAAAGAGTGGGGAAAAACAGACATCACAACAAGATCAAACATCTTGTATAAAATAGCTGATGTATTGGAAAAAAATCTAAATTTATTAGCAACAGCTGAATGTTTAGATAATGGCAAACCAATCAGGGAATGTATGGCAGCAGATTTACCTTTGGTGATTGATCACTGGAGATATTTTGCTGGAGTAATCAGAGCAGAAGAAGGTTCTGTAGCAGAAATTAGCAATTCTCAATATTCATATAATATTCCTGAGCCTCTTGGTGTAGTTGGTCAAATAGTTCCGTGGAATTTTCCATTATTAATGGCGACATGGAAATTAGCACCAGCTTTAGCAGCGGGTAATTGTTCGGTTTTAAAACCGGCTGAACAAACACCGGCATCAATTATGGTTATGATGGAACTAATTGGAGATTTATTACCTCCAGGTGTGGTTAACATCGTAAGCGGTTACGGGCTAGAAGCAGGAAAACCTTTAGCGTCCTCTAAAAGAGTAGCTAAAGTAGCTTTTACTGGAGAAACAACAACAGGTAGATTGATCATGCAATATGCTGCACAAAACATAATTCCGATAACTTTGGAATTAGGCGGAAAATCTCCAAATATTTTCTTCGAAGACATTATGGAAAAAGATGATGATTTCTTAGATAAATGTGTTGAGGGTTTTGTAATGTTCAATTTAAACCAGGGTGAGGTTTGTACTTGCCCGAGTAGAGCATTAGTTCAAGAGTCTATTTATGATAAATTCATGGAAAGATGTATCAAAAGAACTAAAGCAGTTGTTCAGGACAATCCTTTAAAAATGGAAACTATGATTGGAGCACAAGCTTCTGTAGAACAAGTGGAGAAGATTAAATCTTACCTTGATCTAGGGAAAAAAGAGGGTGCTAAGGTTCTTACTGGGGGATCTCAGGCTAAATTAAATAGTGGATTGGAAAAAGGAAATTATATTCAACCAACTATTTTTGAAGCTAAAAATAATATGAGAATTTCTCAAGAAGAAATTTTTGGACCAGTTGTTTCTGTTATTAAATTTAAAGATGAAGCAGACGCGTTAAAAATCGCGAATGATACTCTTTACGGTTTAGGCGCAGGTGTTTGGACTCGAAATGGTAATATTGCTTATAGAATGGGAAGAGCGATACAAGCAGGTATAGTGTGGACCAATTGTTATCACGCTTATCCAGCACATTCACCATTTGGCGGTTATAAACAGTCAGGCGTAGGTAGGGAGACTCATAAAATGATGCTTAATCATTATAGACAGAATAAGAACTTACACGTTTCTTATGCTGAGAAAAAATTGGGCTTCTTTTAACCAATAATATATACTGGCCCATGATTCTAAATCATGGGCCGAACACAAAAAATGAAAGTATCAGCCACACATGCAGCATTAAGTTTGCTATCAAAACTACAAGAAAAATATGGTGAAAAATTAATGTTTCATCAATCAGGAGGCTGTTGCGATGGCAGTGCTCCGATGTGTTTTAAAGAAGGAGAATTTCCTTTGGGAGATAACGACATTAAATTAGGTGAAATAGGCGGTGTACCTTTTTATATGAATGGCGATCAATACGAAAAATGGAAACATACTGACTTAACGATAGATGCAGTTAAGGGGATAGGTGGAATGTTTTCACTAGATAATGGAACTGGTCAAAGATTTCTTACGAAATCAGAAATTTGCTTAGTTGTCGACAATGGAAAGCAAAAAACAGGCTAATCTCTTTTGTAGACAACATTAAAAATATCTGTATTTAATAAATTATGAGCCAAATTTTACTTACAGATGTAAGAAAAAAGTTTTTAGAGTATTTTAAGAAAAATAATCATCAAATAGTGGACTCAAGTAATCTTGTGCCTAACAACGATCCGACTTTAATGTTTACTAATTCTGGAATGGTCCAATTTAAAAATGTTTTCACCGGACTAGAAAAAAGACCATATAAAACAGCAACAACATCACAAAAATGCGTAAGGGCGGGTGGAAAACATAATGATCTTGAAAACGTAGGTTACACCCCAAGACATCATACATTTTTTGAGATGCTAGGAAATTTTTCATTTGGCGATTACTTTAAAGAGCAAGCAATACATCATGCTTGGAATTTATTAACAAAAGATTTTAAGCTACCTAAAGACAAACTTTCTGTGACTGTTTTTCACGAAGATGATGATTCTTTTAACTTATGGAAAAAAATAGCTGGGCTGAATGAAAATAAAATAATAAGAATTTCAACAGCAGACAACTTTTGGTCGATGGGTGACACCGGACCGTGTGGACCATGTTCTGAAATTTTTTATGACCATGGCGAAAAATTAAAAGGGGGACCACCTGGCAGCCCAGAACAAGATGGAGATAGATTTATTGAAATATGGAATCTAGTCTTCATGCAATACGAACAAATTTCCAAAGAAAAAAGAATTAATCTTCCTAAACCTTCTGTTGATACAGGTATGGGTCTTGAGAGAATGACTGCTGTGCTTCAAGGCACACACGATAATTATGAAATAGATCATTTTAGAAAAATAATGGCATCATCATCAGAAATAACTAAAACTTCAATTAATGAGAAAACTATAGCTAGTCATAGAGTTATAGCTGATCATCTTAGAGCAAGTAGTTTTTTAATCGCAGAGGGAATTTTGCCCTCAAACGAAGGTCGAGGTTATGTTTTAAGAAGAATAATGCGAAGAGGTATGAGACACGCTCATTCTCTTGGAAGTAAATCACCTCTTTTTCATAAACTTTTTAATGTTTTGTTAAATGAGATGAAAAATAGCTATCCTGAATTAATAAATGGTCAAGATCTCATAACTGAAACTTTACAAAATGAGGAAGAAAAGTTTTCCTCTCTTCTTGAAAGAGGAATGAAAATTCTTGATGAAAATTTGTCCCAAGTTAAAAATAGTATTCTTCCAGGAGCAATAGCTTTTAAATTGTATGATACTTATGGTTTTCCGATTGACTTAACCGCAGATATTTTGCGAACAAAAAATATTAAAGTTGATAGCTCTTCATTTGAAAAAGAAATGGAAAAAAGTAAAGCTTTAGCAAGATCAAACTGGAAAGGATCCGGAGATAAATCCATCGAAGAAAGATGGTTTAAAATCAGAGAAGAATTGAAGCCAACAGAATTTTTAGGTTATGAATTTGATAAAGCCGAAGGCGTGGTTTTAAAATTATCAAAAGATAACAAATTTGTTGATAATGCAAGCGCTGGTGATAAAATTGAAATTATAACAAATCAAACTCCTTTTTACGGTGAGTCAGGTGGTCAAGTAGGAGATCAAGGCATAATTTACACCTCTGAGTGTGAAATAAATATAATAGACACTCAAAAAAAAATGGGAGATCTTTTTGTTCACTCAGGAGATATTAAAAAAGGAAAAATTAAAGTAGGACAAAGTGTAAATTTAGAAATAGATACTGAAAAAAGAAATAATTCCAAAGCTAATCACTCGGCAACGCATTTACTACATGAGTCTTTACGAAGGACTCTTGGAAAACATGTTACTCAAAAAGGTTCTTTAGTTTCACCCGAGAGATTAAGATTTGATTTTAGTCACAACAGACCAATTAATGAAGATGAGATGATAAAAATTAATGCAATAGTAAACGACATAGTTAACGGGGGCAGTGATGTTCAAACAAGAATTATGACACCAAAAGAAGCGGTAAAAATGGGTGCTCTAGCTCTATTTGGTGAAAAATACGGAGAAGAAGTAAGGGTAGTGTTTATGGGGAAAGAAAATAATGGTTTTTTCTCAACTGAGTTATGTGGTGGCACCCATGTTAAAAATACAAAAGAGGTTGGAAAGTTTAGAGTTATTAGTCAGTCATCAATCGCCTCAGGAGTGCGAAGAGTAGAGGCTTTAAGAGACAAGCAATTAAAGAAACATGAAAATTCTTTAAAACAAAACAAGTCTTTAAAAGAAAAGAGTTTAAACGAAGATATTGAGACTATTAAAAAGGAACTTAAATTTTTCAAAATAAAACCAGATTACAATAATCAATTAAATTTATTTGAGAACTTAAAAAATTTAAGCAAACAATTAGCCCAGGTTAAAATTGAAAATATCAAAAAAGACAAAAGTAAAAACATAATTAAAGATAAACAAATAGGTAAAATAAAAATAAGAGAGCAATTATTAAAAGATTTTCCACCAAAAGAATTAAGAGGTATAATTGATCAAGGTAAGAAAGAAATTGATTCTGGTATTATAATTTGTATTTCAACTTTCGAGGACAAAGTTGGAGTGGCCGTGGGTGTTTCTAAAGATCTTACCTCAAAGTATGATGCAGTTAATTTAGCAAAAATTGCATCTGAGACTTTAGGTGGAAAAGGTGGTGGAGGACGAAAAGATTTTGCTCAAGCTGGTGGAGTAGATAAAAATAAAGTTGAGAAAGCTTTTAAAGAGATATCAAAAACAATTAGTTAAGTTTTTTTTTCAAATTACTGTCAATGGCTTCTAAAAACTGATTAGTAGTTAAATACTTTGTAGATTTGTCAATTAGTATCGCTAAATCTTTTGTCATTGAACCACTTTCAACTGTATTAATGCAGACTTCTTCTAAACTTTTAGAAAATTTGATTAACTCATCATTATTGTCGAGCTTCCCTCTATGAGCTAAGCCTCTAGTCCAAGCAAATATAGACGCAATTGGATTAGTAGATGTTTCTTTTCCTTGTTGGTGCATCCTATAATGCCTGGTAACTGTACCGTGTGCTGCCTCTGACTCTACTGTTTTTCCATCGGGTGTCATTAAAACGCTAGTCATTAATCCTAAGGAACCAAACCCTTGTGCAACAGTGTCAGACTGAACGTCTCCATCATAATTTTTACAAGCCCAAACGTATCCGCCATTCCATTTCATTGCACACGCAACCATATCGTCAATTAATCTATGTTCGTAAGTAAGTTGATTTTTTTTAAATTTATCTTTAAACTCTTTATTAAAAACTTCTTGAAATAAGTCTTTAAATCTTCCATCGTAACCTTTTAAAATTGTATTTTTAGTTGACATGTAAACTGGATAATTTCTTTGAAGACCGTAATTCATACAAGCCCTGGCAAAATCTTTTATAGAGTCATCTAAATTATACATTGATAATGCAACGCCTGGGCTTGGAAAATTAAATACTTCGAATTCTTTTTTTTGTTTACCATCTAATGATGTCCATTTCATTTCCAATTTTCCCTTACCAGGAACAAGAAAATCTGTAGCTCTGTATTGATCACCAAAAGCATGCCTTCCAATTATAATAGGGTTTGTCCAACCAGGAACTAATTTTGGTATATTTTTACAAATAATGGGTTCTCTAAAAACAGTTCCACCAAGAATATTCCTTATAGTTCCATTAGGTGACCTCCACATTTTTTTCAAATTGAACTCTTCAACTCTAGCCTCGTCAGGAGTGATGGTTGCACATTTAATTCCAACACCAATTTTTTTTATAGCATAAGCGCAGTCGATTGTGATTTGATCAGATGTTTTATCTCTACTTTGAATGCCTAAATCATAATATTTTATGTCTATGTCCAGGTAGGGCTGAATAAGTTTTTTTTTTATAAATGACCATATTATGCGTGTCATTTCATCACCATCTAGCTCAACTATGGGATTTTTTACCTTAATTTTAGCCATAAAAATAATTTGATTATGACAGATTTTTATACATATTAGTGGAAATTATCAAATTTAATTGAATAAATATGATGGACAACATTTTTCCAAAAATTCACAGAGAGGGCTATAAATTTTTAGCAATATCATTAATTCTTTCGTTTGTTTTCTGGTTATTTTCAAATTTTTTAGCGTTTATAATGATTTTAATAACTATATGGGTTTATTATTTTTTTAGAGATCCAGAAAGGGTATCGATTAATGATGATAAGTTTCTTATAAGCCCAGCAGATGGGTTAATAACTGAGATTAAAGAGGTTCAAGGTCCAGATGAGTTAAATTTAGAAAATAAAAATTTTACTAGAATAAGTATTTTCATGAATGTTTTTAACTGCCATGTTAACAGAATCCCAACTTCAGGAAAAATAGAAGAAATTTTTTATAAACCAGGCAAATTTTTAAATGCCTCACTAGATAAAGCCAGTGAAGAAAATGAGAGAAATTATTACAGGATAATTGATAAAAAAGGTAAAGAAATTGTAATTGTTCAAATAGCGGGCTTAGTTGCCAGACGAATTGTATGTGAGGTCAGCAAAGATCAAGAATTAAAACAAGGCGATAGAATAGGAATGATAAGGTTCGGGAGCAGAGTTGATTTATTTTTTAATAATAAAAAAATTTTAGCTAAAGTTGGTCAAAATGTTGTTGCTGGAGAAAGTTTACTTGCTGGAGAATGATGGAAGAAAAAAAATTTAAAATTGTTCAATCAAAAAGAACTAGATACATACTTCCTAATATTTTGACAATAGCTGGCGTTTGTTTAGGAATAAGTTCGATAAAATTTTCAATTGATCAAAATTTTAATTTAGCTATTATATTTTTAGCTTTAGCAGCAATTTTAGATGCATTGGACGGAAGAATTGCTAGGCTGATCAAAGGAACATCAGATTTTGGCAAAGAACTGGACTCACTCACTGATTTTGTGAGCTTTGGTATAGCACCAGCATTTATAATTTATTTTTGGGAATTAAATAAATATGGAAAAATAGGATGGGCAATAACTTTAATTTACTCAGTTTGTTGTGTGTTAAGATTAGCAAGATTTAATCTTACTTCTTATAGCGAAGAGAGTACATGGAAACAAAATTATTTTGAAGGTGTACCTTCGCCATTAGGAGGTATTTTGTTATTAATGCCTTTGGTTGGCGAAATTTCAAATTTTAATATTTTAAATGACACTAAAGCAATAATTCCAGCATATACTATTTTTATTGCGATTATGCTAATAAGCAAAATACCAACTTATTCTTTTAAAAATATAAAGATAAAACCAACCTTAACTATATTTATTTTACTTGGTGTTGGAGTATCGCTAGTATCTTTAATCTTCTTCACTTTTGAAACTTTATTTATTTTCGGAACGCTCTATTTAATTTCAATTCCTTTATCGGTTTTTACATACAAAAAAAGAGAGAAAACTAATACTAAAACTTATTCAGAAGATGATCATGAAGATATTTTGTAATGGCAAGAAAAAAGGGTTTAAAAAATTACATCATTTCAAAACATAGAGATCCATTCTTTAAAAAAGCAAAAAATACTGGCTACAGGTCTCGCTCAGCTTTTAAATTAATAGAATTAAATAAAAAATTTAAATTTATAAAATCAAATTCCAAAGTAATTGATTTAGGCAGCGCACCTGGTGGCTGGTCCCAAGTAGTTAGTCAATTAATTAAAAGAGGCATTACATTATCAGTTGATCATAAAGACATGGAGATAATTAAAGGAGTAAAATTCTTAAAATTAGATTTTTTAGAGGAGCAAAATAAAAAAAAAATTATAGAGGCAATTAATACTAAAGTGGATATAGTTTTATCTGATATGGCCGCTGATACCACAGGGAATAAAAATTTAGATTGTATCAGAACAAATCTTTTATGCGCTGAGGCTATTGAATTTGCTCGATTCGTTTTAAAAGATACTGGAGTTGTTGTATCTAAACTTTTCAATGGTACTGATTTTATCAAAGTGAAAAACTTAGCAAAAAAAAATTTTAAAAAAGTTAATTTTTTCAAACCTAAATCTAGTAAAGATGCGTCAAAAGAAACTTATATACACTGCGAAGGAATTAAGACTTTATAAAAATATAAAATTGTATATAAGTTTATATGGGTATTATAAAAGAAGCTCTTACATTTGATGACGTCTTGTTACTTCCTCAGTATTCTTCTGTTTTGCCCTCTGAAACTTCAATAGAAACTCAACTGACAAATAAAATTCATTTAAAGGTCCCTTTTATGTCAGCAGCAATGGACACAGTAACTGAGTCGAAAATGGCTATAGGAATGGCTAAAAACGGTGGGATCGGAATTATACATAGAAACCTAAGTATAAAAGATCAAAGCGAAGAAGTTAGAAAGGTTAAGTCAAAAAAACTTTTGGTTGGAGCTGCAATAGGATCTGGTAGTTCAGACTTGATAAGAGCCAAATCACTATTAGACTCAGGTGTTGATATGATTGTAGTAGATACTGCGCATGGTCATTCAAAAAGGGTTTTGCAAACAATAAGCAAACTTAAGAAATTTTCAAATCTAGTAACACTTTGTGTGGGAAATATTGCTACACCTGAAGCAGCTAAATCAATTTACAATGCTGGAGCTGATATACTTAAAGTTGGTATAGGTCCTGGATCAATATGCACAACTAGAATGGTTGCTGGAATTGGTGTACCTCAAATTACAGCTATTATGAATGTAAAAAGGGCGATGAAAAACAAAAAAATAAAAATAATATCAGATGGCGGTATAAAATTTTCTGGCGATATAATAAAAGCAATAGCCGCAGGTGCAGATGCAATTATGATGGGATCAATATTTGCTGGCACGGATGAAAGTCCTGGAAAAAAATTTAAGATAAAAAATAAAACTTATAAATTTTATAGAGGCATGGGGTCAATTGGTGCAATGTCATCTGGCTCTTCTGGAAGATATTTTCAAAAATATCAAACAGATAAATCCAAATATGTTCCTGAAGGTGTAGAAAGCAGAGTAAGATTTAAAGGATATGTCTCTGAAATAATTTATCAACTCCAAGGAGGCTTGAGATCTTCAATGGGCTATATTGGTGTAAAAAAACTAAAAGAAGTTAATAAAAAAGCTAAATTTATTAAAATTACAAAAGCTGGATTTTATGAGAGTATGGTACATAGTGTTGAAATTTTAGGCAGTAACTTAAACTACAAACTATGAAAAAAATTATTTTTATTTTCTTATTTTTATTATACTCAATAAATTTAAATAATTTTGCAATTGCAGATATAAATTATTTTAATAAAGGGAAATTATTATTTCTGGAAAAAAAATTTGATGAAGCTAGATTTAAATTTGAACAAGACATTGTCTTTAATCCAAAAAATGAAAAATCATATTTATACCTTGCTAAAATCTATAAAATAAGAAAAAACGATGATCAAGAAGAGTCAAATTTGAAAACAGTACTTTTATTAAATCCAAAAAATGAAGAAGCTATTTTAGAACTTGCTTATTTAAAAATAAGAAAGTCGAATTATTCAGAAACAGAAAAGCTTATAAACAATTTTGAAAAAGTCTGTAAAAAGCTTTGCCCTAAATTATCTAGCCTTCAAAAAAAATTAGATGATATTTTAAAAAAATAAATTAATGTCAAAAACTAATTTAATTGAAAACAAAAAAAAAATTTTAATTATTGATTTTGGTTCGCAAGTTACCAAATTAATTGCAAGAAGAATACGTGAGCTGTACGTCTACTGTGAGATAATCAATGTTAAAAAATTTAATAATTTAAAAAATTTTAAAAATATTAAGGGAATTATATTATCGGGTGGGCCCTCAACAGTTACAAATGAAGGTTTTCCTAAAATTTCTAAAAAAATCTTTAGCCTCAATATCCCTATACTAGGAATTTGTTATGGGTTACAATTAATAGCAAAGCTATTTGGCGGAAAGATAAAATCAAATATTAAGAAAAGAGAATTTGGTAAAGCGACCCTTATAAAAAAATCAAATTCGATTTTAACTAATAATTTTTACATCAATAATAAAAGTGATGTATGGATGAGTCATCAAGACGGCGTAGTTAAAATTCCAAAATATTTTAAAGTAATAGCTTCTACCAAAAGTGTAAAATTCACTTCAATAGAACATAAAACAAAAAAAATATATGGGATACAATTCCATCCTGAGGTTACACACACATCAAGGGGAAAAGAGATTTTAAAAAATTTTGTAATAAAAATTTGCAAATTAAAAAAAAACTGGAAAGTACCTTCTGAAAAAAATAGAATAATCAAGAATTTACAGTTAAAATTAAAAGACGGAAAAGTAATTTGCGCTCTATCAGGAGGTGTAGATAGTAGTGTAGTTGCATTGTTAATTCACAAAGCGATAAAAAAAAATCTTATTTGTTTGATGGTGGATACTGGGCTGCTACGAAAAGGGGAATTCAAAGAGTCTTATCACATTTTTAAAAAAAAATATAAACTCAATGTAAAGGTTATTAACGCAAAAAAACTATTTTATAAAAGATTGAAAAATATATCTGATCCAGAAAAAAAAAGAAAAATAATAGGAAAGTCGTTCATTGAAGTGTTTGATAAGGAGGCAAAAAAAATTAAGAATATTAGATATTTAGCCCAAGGAACGTTATATCCAGATGTAATAGAGAGCAAGTCGGCTACTGGAAGCAGCACTTCAAAAATTAAATCCCATCACAATGTTGGAGGATTACCGAAAAAGATGAAACTTAAGTTAGTTGAGCCTCTTCGAGATTTTTTTAAAGATGAGGTAAGAAAATTGGGAAAATCAATAGGTTTAACTAAAAAAATACTGAACAAACATCCTTTTCCCGGACCTGGTTTAGCCATTAGAATTATAGGAAAAATTTCTGAAAATAAAATAAAAATCCTTCAAGAGGCTGATGATATTTTTATTAAAGCTTTAATAAAAAGAAATATTTACAATAATATATGGCAAGCTTATGCTGCCTTATTACCTGTCAAAACCGTGGGTGTTATGGGTGATACTCGCACATTTGAGCATATATGTTTAATTAGAGCTGTAACTTCTGAGGACGGCATGACTGCTGCTAACTACAATTTTTCTAATGAATTTTTAAATGATATTTCCAATAAAATAATTAATAGAGTTTATGGTATTAATAGGGTAGTTTATGACGTAACTTCAAAACCACCTAGCACAATAGAATTAGAATGAAAAATATTAAAATAGACAAAATTATTAAAAAAAAGAATAAATCAAAATTAATTTGTTTAACGGCGTACTCAAAAAATTTTAGTAAAATTTTAGATGGTTATTGCGATATAATATTAGTCGGGGATTCTCTTGCAAATGTTCTGTATGGAATGAAAAACACCCACCAAATTGATGTTGAAATAATGATAAGACATGCACAATCAGTAAAAGCTGGAGTAAAAAAATCATTATTAGTTGTAGATATGCCTAAAAATAGTTACTTGACTACAGCATCAGCAAAAAAAAATGCAAAGTTAATTTTAAAAAAAACTGGTTGTGATGCAATCAAAATTGAAAATACAGTAAAAAATATTAATATAGTAAATGCTATTGCAAAATCTAATATACCTGTAATGGGCCATATAGGGTTTACACCTCAATTTAAAAAAAAATTTAAAGTAGAGGGAGAAAACTCAAAAGAGTTAAAGAAATTACTAAATCTTGCCAAAAAAATTGAAAAAGCGGGGGCCTTTTCAATTGTATTAGAATGTATTAATAAAAAATCATCTAGAAAAATTACTCAAGAAATAAAAATTCCAACAATAGGAATAGGATCGTCGAAATATTGTGATGGACAAGTTCTCGTTACAGATGATATTTTAGGATTAAGTGGATTCTATCCAAAATTTGTAAAAAAGTATGCAAATTTAGATCAGATTATTAAAAGTGCTGTAAAAAATTTTAAAAAAGAAGTACAAAAAGAAATCTTTCCAAAAAATATAAACAGTTTTTAAATGAACGATCAAATAAATACTCAACTTAATATGTCTAATTTATTCAAAAATAATAAAAAAAAGATTATATCCTTTTTTACTTTAATAATATTAGGTATTTTCATATTTGTTATTTATTTAGAATTACAAAAAAAAAATAATACAAAAATTTCTGATGAATTCAATCTTGCGAAGATTCAATTAGCTAATAACAATACTAAATCATCGAAAGATAAATTAATTTCAATCATTAAAAAAAAAAATACGTTTTACTCCCCTTCAGCTTTAAATTTAATAATTGATTATGATCTTATTGAAGATGAAAATGAAGTTATTAAATATTTTGATCTTATTATAAGTATGAGAAATTTAGACGTAGAAATGAAAAATTTATTTATCATTAAAAAAATTTATTTTTTAGGAAATAAAGTAGATGAAGGTATTTTGCTAGCAAATCTTAACCCAATTATACAGTCTAACTCAATTTGGAAACAAATAGCTCAAGACTATTTGTACAAATTTTATCTTTCAAAAGATGAATTTGATAAAGCAAAAGAATTTAAGATTAACTAAATATTAATGAAAATTATTTTAACTTTATTTTTTTATTTTATACTTGTTGGTTGCTCTTTTGATAGTAAGTCTGGTATTTGGACAGGAACAGAAAAAATTTCAAAAAAAAAAAATGATCAAAATTTAGAACCAGTTTTTGAAAAAGAACAAGCTATTTTAAATGAAAAAAAATTTGAATATAAAAATAAATTACGTTTAGACAAAAAAATTAGCTATGTAAATTGGGAAGAACAATTTCAAAATAAATATAACTACGTTGGCCATCAAGAATTTCTTAATCAAGGTAATTATTTGAAAACAAAAAAATTATCTAAATATCAGATCAACAAAAATATATTATTTTCTAACAACAATATAATTTTATCCGACATTAAGGGAAATATCATTGTTTACTCAGTCGACCTTAATGAGATCACATACAAATATAATTTCTATAAAAAAAAATTCAAAAGAACAAAAAAGGATATAAATTTAATAGTTGTTAAAAATCAAATAATTGCCGCAGACAATCTGGGCTATGTCTATTCAATTAATGTCGAAGAAAATAAGTTGAACTGGGCAAAAAATTATCTTGTGCCATTTAGATCTAATATAAAACATCAAAACGGATTTATATTTTTAGCACATGAGGATAACAAAATCATCATCATTGAGGCTAGCACAGGAAATAAGATTGATGAATTATATACTCAACCTGCTCAAGCAGTCACAAGTTTTAAAAGTAATATTGCATTAGATGATAGCGGTAACATTTTGTATCTAAATACATCAGGAAACTTATATTCAATTCGATTAATAAAAAATAAAATCATTAACTGGGTGTTAAACTTTAATTTAGATGATGAATTAATTTTTAATTCAAGTCCAATTGCCATCTTAAGGGACAACATTATAGTGACAACTTACAATACGTTAGGTATTTATAAAAAAACAGGTAATAGACTATGGGATTTAAATATTAAAACCATAATTACTCCTGCTGTATCTGGTAATATTATAGTTACAGTTACAAAGGATAATTTGTTTACAGTAATCGACTTATTTGATGGAGAAATACTATTTTCAAAAAATTTAATATCAATGATTTCAGATTCAACCAATAAAAATTTTAAAAAAATTAAGAATATAAAAAAGATAATGATAACAAATAATAAAGCTTTAATCATTTCAGATAATTCATATTTAATTGAGGTAGATATAAACAATGAGTTTAAAATAACTTCTTTAAAAAAATTTCCAAGTTTAATAAGTGATATATTAATAATTGACAAAAGTTTTTTCGCAGTAGGAGAGAAGAATAAATTATTAAAAATTTATTAAGATATTGACTTACTACTCAACAAAGATAATTGAGTAATTTTCTCATCTCCCAAATTATCCAGGGGTTTAATTGGGTATTCGCCAGTGAAATAATGGTCACTAAATTGAGGGTAGTTATTGTTTCTTTTTTTCTTAACTAATGCTTTGTATAGTCCTTCAATAGATAAAAAATTTAAACTATCTGACCCAATATATTTTTTTATCTCATCAACATTTTTATTACCTGAAAGCAGTTCTTTTTTTGTTGGCATATCGACACCATAAAAATCAGGAAACTTAATTTCTGGACAAGCAATTTTGACATGAACCTTTTTGACACCCGCCTTGTATAACATTTTTACAATTTTATTACACGTTGTTCCTCTTACCAAAGAGTCATCTATTAAAATTACTGACTTATGTTTTAAAATACTTTTAGTTGAACTTAACTTCAATTTTACTCCCAAGCTTCTTATATTTTGAGTTGGTTCAATAAAAGTTCTACCAACATAGTGGTTTCTTATAAGTCCCAATTCAAAAGGTATTTTCGAAAATTGAGAATAACCAATAGCCGCGGGCACTCCAGAGTCCGGCACGGGAACAACTAAATCAGCATCTGAAACTGATTCTTTTGCAAGTTCAATACCAAGTCTTTTTCTATATTCGTAAGCGCATTCATCATTTAAAATACTATCTGGTCTAGCAAAATAAATATATTCAAAAACACATGGTCGAGATTTTACTTTAGTAAATGGCTTATAACTTTTCAATTCATTATTTTCTACTACTATAACTTCACCATTTTCAACTTCTCTAATAAATTTAGCATCAATGATATCTAGGGCACATGTTTCAGACGCTAAAATATAAGAGCCATTTAACTTGCCAATAACTAGCGGTCTAATTCCCATAGGATCTCTAATACCTATTAACTTTTTATTAGTTAAAATTACTAAGGCATACCCACCTTGAATTTTAAAAAGAGTTTCAATAATTTTATCTACAATTTTCTCTCTTTTGGATTTAGCAATTAATTGCACTATTGTTTCCGTATCGCTTGTAGTACGAAATATTGATCCATTTTTAACTAAGTTATTTCTCAAAGAAATTGCGTTAGTTAAATTGCCATTATGCGCAATACTCAAACCCCCATATTGCAAATCTGCAAAAAACGGTTGTATATTTCTTAATGAATTATCACCAGTGGTGGAGTACCTATTATGACCAATAGCAGAATTGCCGGGTAACTTTTTTAAAACCTGGCTACTTGTAAAATGATCACCTACCAGTCCATGTCTTTTTTCTGAATGATAATTTTTTCCATCAAACGATACTATTCCGCAACCTTCTTGGCCTCTGTGTTGTAAAGCATGAAGACCTAAAGCCACTAATGTGGCCGCATCTTCTGTATTAGATACACCAAATACCCCACATTCTTCCCTAAGCTTATCAGATTTAAATTTTATCAATTTTATCCTTCGTGTTTTCTATATCATCATATTTGGGAAATTCATCTATCAATATCTTACTACCACTTTCTAAAATTTTAAATGAATAAGCTTTTTCTACATCTATATTCCAATTCTTAAAAGGATAAAACCAGTTAATAATTGTAAACAAGCATATTGAAATAATGTAACCTTTAAAGAAACCAAAAAATAAACCGAAAGTTTTATCTATGGGTCCAAATCCAGTCCATTTCATAGAATTACTAAAAATTTTTCCAACCATAACCATTAAAAATAGACTAATTATGTAAATCATTATCCCCAAGCCTATACTATTTAAAAAGGGAGAATCGATGTACTCTGAAACCCAAGGTTGAAACTTTGGTAGCAAGTAGATTGTTAGAACTAAAGCCGCAACCCATTTCATAAAAGAGATTAAACTTAAAGAAAACCCTTGGGTTGCACACTGCACAATTGAGTAAATCATCACTAAACAAAATAAACCATCAAATAAATATAAATTATCCATAACGTTTTCTAAAAAGTTTTTATTCATTAAACAAATTTAATTTGTTCCAAAAGGTTTAAATATTAAAATAAGTTTTGGTAAAAGTGTTAAAACTGAAATCATAGCGAGTAGCATAGCTATACCTGTAAAAACTCCAAAATAAATAGTCGGAATAAAGTTTGATAAAACTAAAATTGAAAATCCGAATACTATAGTTATCGATGTATTCAGTATTGCTACCCCAACAGTTGAGTGGCATTTTTCTACTGTCAAATTATAATCTTTTAAAATTTTAAGCTCTTCTTTGAATCTATAAATATAATGAATACTATTATCAACAGCTATACCAATTGTGATAGCAGCAATCGTAATAGTCATCATATCAAGCGGGATTTTATTAAGACCTATTATTCCAAGAATAAAAAAGGCAGCTATAAAGTTTGGAACCACCCCAATTAGTGAAATTAGCACATTTCTAAAAAGAACAAAAAACATCAAAGAAATACCAAGCATAACTATACCCAAAGTTAATATTTGTGATTTAAATAAGCTTTGCAAAAGATTATTAAAAAGAATTAATACCCCTGTTAATTTAAATTCTTCTTTTGAAATTCCTAATTCAGAAATTATTTCGTTATTTATTTTTAAAATTAAATCATTTCTTCTTAAATCTTTTAAAGAATCTTTTATTCTGACACTTATTCTAGCTTCATTGTTCTCCACAGAAATATATGGAGTAATTATCTCCTTTTTAATCTCAGGTGGAATCTTACTGTAAAGAACAGCAATTTCTAAACTTTGTAGTTTTTTTCCATTTAAGTCTTCAGCAACTCTAATAATTGACCCAAAAGATAATACTTTTCCAATTTCTGGCAATGAGTCTAAATAATCATGTACTTTTAAAATTCGATCAATTTTATCTCTTGTAAACCAATATTTGGACTTATTATCATCTCCTTCATCCTCTTCCCATTCTGAAAATTCATCCTCTTCCTTTTTCATTTCGTTATTTTTATCCGAGAATTTGACTATTACATCTAAGGGGGTTGTGCCACCTAACTTATCATCAATAGTTTTCATTCCTTTATATATTTCAGTGTCTCTATCAAAATAGTTTATAAAGCTATTTTCGACCTCTAATTTTGTAATTCCTTTAACGCTAATAGCTACAATAAAAACAGTTAAACCAAATATTATAAAAGAATTTCCTTGTGAAACTTTACTTAAAAAACCTGTAATTCTTGATCTTTTTATTTCATTTATATTCAGCCCATCATCTTTTAAAAAGCTTAAAAGTGACGGCAATAAAAAAAATGTTACAGCAATAGAAACTATCAAGCCCAAGGTCATCATCCAGCCAAAATCAATTATTGGCTTAATGCCGCTGAATATCAAAGACAAGAAAGCACAAATTGTAGTCAGCACAGTATACAATATTGGCAAGAACATTTTTCTTGTTGTTTCTATTATAGAATCATTTTTTGTAAAATTAGAAAAATCTTTTCTGATTTGTAAATACCTAACAGTCATATGAATGTTCATCGCCATATTTAATATCAGCATTAACGCAATAAAGTTTGAGGATATTACTGTAACTTTCCATCCGAGGTATCCAAGAAGGCCAATCATTATTATAACCGAACTTGTACAACCGATTAAAGGGATCATAACCCATTTAACATTTTTAAATATCATCCATAATGTAAAAATTATAAAAACAAAAACCCCAAAACCAAAAACAATTATATCTTTTTTAATAAACGTCATCATGTCGTCAGCAATCATCGGTATTCCACCCAAATGGATTTTAGCATTTTCTCCGTATTTGCTGATAACTTCTCTTATTTCATTTATGTTTTGATGGTTTCTTTTATTATATAAATTTTTATAATTTTCATACTCAACCATAAAATCTAAATATTTATCTTTTTCTAATTGAGTAAGATTTTTTTCTTTTGATTGAATCTGATATTTCTCTTTTAACTTTATAAATTCTTTGAGTCTTTGATCAATTTTGAGATAAACTACTATACCAGAAGTTTTTCCATCATTGCTTATTACATAGTTTTTGTATAAAGGGCTGTTGATTATTTCTTCAAAACCTCTCTCCTTGTCAACTTCAGGATAAGATAAAGTTTTATAATTTTTTAGCCTTTCCATTAAAGCTTCATCTGTACTTTTCAGTAGCGGAACATCTATAATAGTTATAACACTATCAACCCATGATAATTTTTCTATTTTTGATTTTAATAGTTGTAGATTAATAATTGTATCTTCATCAGTGAAATTAGTTATAGGTGTGTATGTTAAAAAAAGAAAATCTTTGGAGCCATACCTTTCATTAATTTCTCTCAAGTATTTAAGATCCTGATCGCCTTCTAATAATAATGCATCAGAAGAGGCATCTAAATTAAAATTTTTTGAATAAAAAATTGATGTTATTAATACTAGTGATAATAAGAATAATGTGATTTTAGAAAAGTCAGTAATTAATTTATTATAAATTCTGATAAGCATTAGTAAATTATACTGTATATTCTATATACCTAATATTAAAAGACAAATATATTGCTTATTATTGTGACAAGTCTTTAAATCTTGTGTACATTCCTTCAAATTCGACTTGTATATTTCCAGTGGGTCCGTGCCTTTGCTTACCAATTAAAATTTCGGCTAATCCAGCAATATCATTCATTTTTGATTGCCATTCTGCATGCTCAATTGATCCTAATTTTGGTTGTTTTTTTTCTTCATAATATTCTTCACGATAAACAAACAAGACTACGTCAGCATCTTGCTCTATTGAGCCAGACTCTCGTAAATCTGAAAGTTGAGGTTTTTTTTCTTCTCTCTGCTCGACTGCTCTTGAAAGTTGAGACAAAGCTAAAACTGGCACACTCAATTCTTTAGCTAATGCCTTCAGACCTTGGGTAATTTCAGAAACTTCTTGGACTCTATTATCATTTTTTTTACTATTAGTTCTCATTAGCTGAATGTAATCTACAACAATTAAATTTAAACCAAATAATCTTTTTATTCTTCTAGCTCTATTACTTAAAGTCGAAATTGTTATTGCGGGGGTTTCATCGATATAAAGTGGTAAATCATATATATCTCTAGAGGTTTCAATATATCTTCCCAGTTCCTCTTCTGTCGCTTTACCTCTTCTTATATCATTAGATTTTATTCTTGATTGTTCAGAAAGAATTCTAGTTGATAATTGTTCTGAAGACATTTCTAAAGAAAAAAAAGCAACTGAGGATTTTGATCCTTTAGCTTGGATATTTTTTGCTGCATGATAGGCAATATTTGTTGCTAAAGCCGTTTTACCCATTGATGGTCTTCCCGCAATGATTACAAGGTCTGATTTATGTAGGCCACCAAGTTTCTCATCTAGATCAGTTAACCCTGTGGGCACACCAACAATACCTTGATCGCTCTTCATAGCCTGTTCAGCCATATTTATCGATTGATCTAAAGCAAGATTGAACTTCATGAATGATTGCGAAAAAGTCCCTCTTTCAGCTAAATCAAAAAGTAATTTCTCAGCATTTTCAATTATGAGTTCCGTAGATTTTTCTTCATCATTATCTAAAGTTTCATCTTTAATTTCTGTTGATATTTTTAAAAGTTCTCTTTTTACAAAATTTTCATGAACAATTTTAGAGTAATCAATAGCTTGCTTTGTAGATGAGGAAAATCTGGTAAGTTTTACTAGATATTCAACTCCACCCACTTCTTCTAAACCTTTATTTTTTTCAAAGAAGTTTTTTAAAGTAATTGGATTTGCAACCATACCTTTGCTATTTAAATTTTCGATTACTTCATAAATTTTTTTATGTATTGGGTCATAAAATTTTTCGTAATTAATAATACTAGCTATTTCATCTATAACTTCATTATTTACCATTACAGACCCAAGCAAATGTTGTTCAGCTTCAATATTAGATGGCACATCTTCTTGATTAGAGTAGTTTGGTTGAATATTTTGTTTTTCCATTCATTTATCCTATATAAAAAATTAAAGATTGTAACTTTTAAGTTACACACTTTTTTTTCAACCTGTGGAAAAACTATTTATTTTGTAATTTATCTAATTTTTCTACTAAAATATAAATTTTGGTATGAACTTCCGAGTGTAAATTGATAATGATTTCAAACTGGCCTATTTTGTTAATTTCTTTTTTTATTATTATTTCTGATGGAGTTATGTCAGTTTTTAATTCATCAGAAATGAGTTTAGAAATTTCTTTAGGTTTGATTATTGCGTAAAGGTCACCATTTTCCTTTACAGCTTTATGAACTTTAACTTTTTTATTTTTAATTTTATTCGCTTTTTCAATAAATTTATTTTTAATCTCTGTGTTTTTTCTATTTAGTTCAGACTTATTTTTATTAACAAGCGCAATATTTTCTTTATTTGCTCTTAATGCTTTGTTTTCTCTTAGAAGAAAGTTTCTTGCATATCCATTTTTAACTTCAACAAGATCTCCAATTTTCCCGAGCTTTGAAATATTTTCTAATAAAATTATTTGCATGTTTTAAAGCATCCCTAAAATTTTTGCCTTTTTAATCTCTCTTGCTAATTTCTTTTGTTTTCCTTGTGAAATGTTGCTAATTTTAGACGTAATTATTTTGTTGGTCTCAGTAATATATTTTTGAAGTATATTAATATTTTTGTAATCTATCACTGGAGCATCCTTAACTGAGAAAGGACATTTACGAGAATATCTCCCGTCATTTTTTTGGAAAAGACTTAGTTTACTTAAAGATGATTTAGAATTTTTAAAATTATTTTTTCTTTTTTTCATTATTTTTTAGCTTTTGTAAAATACTCTGTTTTTAGATCTAGCTTTTTATATCGAACTGTTAAATATCTAACAATGTTATTATCCAACTTTGTTTTGTTCTTAATCTCATCTAAAGTCTTACTATCACCCTCCATTTTATAATGAAGGTAATAACCTTTAGTATAATTTTTAATTTTTCTTTTAAAATTAAGTAGACCCCATTTTTCAACTTTTAATACTTTTCCAGAGTTCTCGTTAATCAAAGTAGTGTATTTTTTTTCTACTTCCTCAACATCTTTTTGTGAAAGATTTTGCCTAGCAATTAGTGTATGCTCGTAGTAATTCATAATAAATAAGTTTAGTATTAAGCGGGTTTTATACTATTATAAAAAATTCATTTCAACATTAATTATAAGCGTGATATTTAGGTAAAATGAAAGCATTATTATTTCCAGGTCAAGGCTCTCAAAAAGCTGGAATGGCTGCTGAATTTGAAAAAAACTTTAAAATTGTCAAAGAAATTTTCAAAAGAGCTGATGAAACACTTAATATTAAATTGTCTGAATTAATTTTAAATGGGCCTGAAGAGGATCTTAAGAAAACAGAAATTACTCAACCAGCTATCTTAACAACATCATATGCCATATTTGAAGTGATTAAAAAAGAAATAAATATCAATCAAAAAAATTTCAAATTTTTTGCAGGTCATTCATTGGGCGAGTATAGTGCGTTAGTATCATCAGGATCACTTAAATTTGAAGAAGCGCTAAAACTAGTTCATCAAAGAGGTAAATTTATGCAAAGTGCAGTGCCGGAGGGGGAAGGAGCTATGCTAGCTGTTATGGGCATAGATATAAACTCACTTGCTAAATTTTTAAAAGAATTAAAAAATAAAAATGGAATTTGCGAAATAGCAAATGACAATTCTAATGGCCAGATTATTTTAAGTGGTGATAAAAAATCTATTCAAGATATAAATACAATTTTAACTAATAATAAAAAAAGATCAATTTTTTTACCTGTGAGCGCTCCCTTCCACTGCTCTTTAATGAAACCAGCCTCAGAAAAAATGAGTTTTTTGATAAATGAGACAGTTATGAAAGATTCTGCATTTGAATTAGTAAACAATGTGACTGCTGAACCTGTTAAATCAAGCAATGAAATTAAAAACTTACTCATTAAACAAATATTTTCAAAAGTAAGATGGAGAGAAAGCGTTGAATATATGATAAACAAAGATATAACTGACTTTATTGAAGTAGGTCCAGGGAAAGTATTAACGGGTTTAGTAAAAAGAATTAGTGACAAAGTTTCTTGTACAAGTATAAATACAATTGAGGATATAAAAAAAATCAAATGATTGACCTTAAAAATAAAAAAGTATTAATTACTGGAGCCACGGGAGGAATTGGCGGATCTTTAGTAAAAAAATTTTTGTCACTTAATGCTGAAGTTTTAGGAACAGGCACTAAATCAGATAAGCTTGAAAAACTTAAAGATGAATTTAATAGGATAAAAGTTAAAAAATTTGATATATCAGCTCATTCTAAAATTGAAAAATTTATAGATGAAGTTACAGAGGAATTAGGTGGGTTAAATATTTTAATAAATAATGCGGGTATCAATAGAGATAATTTGTCGTTAAGAATGAAGGATGATGAGTGGCAAAAAGTTCTTGACATCAACTTAACATCAACATTTTTGTTATCAAAATATGCAATTAAAAAAATGATGAAAAGCAGTTCAGGCCGGGTAATAAATATAACATCAATTGTTGGTCATACAGGAAATATTGGCCAATCAAATTATGCAGCTTCTAAAGCGGGCACAATAGGAATGTCAAAAAGTCTATCTATTGAATATGCAAAGAAAAATATAACTATTAATTGTGTTTCACCAGGTTTCATAGTTTCTGATATGACAAGTGGTATCCCAGAAAAGATAAAATCTATACTTCTCTCTAAAATTCCGATGGGCAAAATGGGTTCAGGTGATGATGTGTCTAATTGTGTAGCTTTTTTAAGTTCCGATGAAGCTTCTTATATTACAGGGGAAACTATTCATGTTAACGGTGGAATGTATATGGCTTGACAATTCCAATTATTAAATTTAGTAAGACAAATATAAACTTAAAAGGAAAATTCATGTCAAAAGAAATTGGTTCAAAAGTAAAAAAAATAGTTGCAGATCATTTAGGAGTTGATGAGGAAAAAGTTGTTGATGAAGCTAGCTTCATTGATGATCTAGGCGCTGATAGTCTTGATACAGTTGAGTTAGTAATGGCCTTTGAAGAAGAATTTGGATCTGAAATTTCAGATAGTGAGGCCGAGAAAATTCTGACGGTTGGCGATGCAATTAAATTTATTGAAAGCAAATCTTCGCAATAATATTTAAGGAAAAACTATGGGTGTAAACATAGTTCTCTCCTCTCCCTCAGGTGCAGGAAAGACTACAATAACAAAAAAACTTAGTCAAAAATATCCCAATATAAAAATTTCTATTTCTCACACAACAAGAAAACCAAGATCAAACGAGATAGATGGGGTTGATTATTACTTTGTAAATAAAATCAAATTTCAAAAACTTATTGATGAGGGCAACTTTTATGAATACGCAAAAATTTTTGACAATTATTATGGAACCTCAAAAGCCCTAGTAAAAAAATTACAAGATCAAAATTTTGATGTTGTTTTTGATATTGATTGGCAGGGGACAAAAAAACTATCAAAATTCAAAGAACTAAATTTGGTAAAAATTTTTATTTTACCACCTAACAAAACAGAGTTAAAAAAAAGACTTAATAAGAGAAATCAGGACAGTAAAATTGTAAATGATAAGAGGCTAATGCAATACGATAACGATATATTACACTGGGAAGATTATGATTATATTGTTATTAATAATGATCTCGAAAAATGTTTTAGCCAAATTGAGCAGATAATTAAAAATCACAAAAAAGATAAAATGTCATATATTTGATATTTTGTCGTATCGATTTGCGATTTTATAGTAAGTTAGTTCATCTAATTCTTGAGGCCTTAATTTGAGATTGATCTTCAATTCAACTGCAACAGCATCAATGTTTTTGAATAATCTTTTTAAGGATTTATTAATCATTTTTCTTTTATTTGAAAAAATAGTACGTGTGACTAATTCTAGTGATTTGATATTTTTTACTTTAATTTCTTTTTTTTTTATTGGTTCAAATTCAATTATTATTGAATCTACTTTAGGTTTAGGAAAAAAACAATTCTTCGAAACATAAAAATATTTTAAAATTTTTAATCTTGATTTTGTTAAAATTGATAATCTAGAATAATTTTTAGTTTTAAAATTAGCAATAATTTTTTGCCCAACTTCCTTTTGGAACATAAAAATAATTTTTTTATAATTTGAAATATCATCATAGAAATTAATAAATTTTACTAATATTTGACTTGAAATATTGTATGGCAAATTTCCAAAAACAGTGAATTTATCAAATTCTAAATCTTTTAAATTAAATTTCAAAATGTCGGAATTAATTGTTTGAATTGATTTGTTACTTGCAAAACTTTTTTGTAATTTACTATATAGATTTTTATCTTTTTCGATTAATAGGAGTTTTTTTGGTTTTAATTTTATAATTTCTTTAGTTAAATTTCCTGTTCCTGGACCAATTTCAACTACATTTTTATTTCGTATATTGGTACTTGATAAAATTTTTTTAATAATATTTTTATCAATTAATAAATTTTGGCCTAATGACTTTTTAAAAAACATTAAATTTTATAATTTTGATAAAAAAGATATACATTTATTTAAACTATCTGGTTTGGATAAATTTAATTTTTTTTTATCTGCAGCTATTCCATGATCGGGAGAAATTCTTATATAAGGTAAACCTAAAGTTATATTTATTGCCTCAAATCCAAATATGGTTTTAAATGGTGCTAAAACTTGATCATGATACATACCAACTATCACATCAAATTTTTTTCTATTTTCTTTTAAAAATATCGTATCAGCTGGAAATGGACCCTTTACATTAATTTTTGATTTTAGTTTATTTATAGTTGGAATAATTATCTTAACTTCTTCAGAATGCTTTCTCAACTCATTGTTATGAGGATTTAATCCCAAGACACCAATTCTTGGTTTCTTGCCAAAATATTTTTTATAAAACGCGCTAATGGTAATTATTTTCCTTCTCACGCTTGATTTTTTGATATTTCTTTTAATATTGTTTATAGAAATATGTGTGGTAATCGGAGCTACTGATAATTTAGGGTTGTAAATCAACATAGCTTCTGATCCTAAACAATTATTTTTTTTGGCTAAATATTCAGTAATTCCAATTGCTTTATCACCAAAAAAAACCTTTTTATCAATTGGACAATTAATAAAGCCTTTAATTTTTTTTTCAATTGATAATTTGTTGGCTATAATAAAAGATTTATTTATATAAACTTTACTACTTTTAGCACTTACGTTAAATGGATTTTTAAAATTTAAAGGTACATCGTATACCAATAATTTATTTTTAGTCTTATTTAACTTATTTAAATGATTATAATTAATTATCTTAATTTTTTTTTTTAATATTTTTAGTTGCGCTTTAATTAAATCAATGTTGCCAATTATTAAACAATTTTTTCTTCTCGCCATAGATTTTGCTAAGATCTCAATATTTACACTGTTTGGTTCGCCCAAAATAATTGCAAATTTATTCATTAATCTCAATAAAAGTTAGTTTTTCTAAATTCAAATAATGCGAATTTGAAAAAACGTTTAATTTTTCTTCTTTTTTTTTTTTTATAATATTGTTTTCAATTTTTACTAAATCTAAATTGTTGGATTTCGTTATTCTTTTATCGTTTAATTTTATTATTACTGTATTATTAATATTGTTTATTGGAGGAGTAATTTGACCTGGTTTAAGTTTTTGAATTTCACTTAAATATAAGTTTGAAATTGAACTTGACGATACCCAACCAATTTGCCCTCCCTTTGGTGCTGATAACGAATTGCTGCGTAAACTTGCGGTTTTTTCAAATCCATCTTTATTTATACTTGCATATATTTCTTGAATAAGAGTTTCCTTGGGTTTATCAATTACTATCTCGGATAAATTAAATTCAATAATTTCTTTTTTTTCACTTATTTCTTTTTGTAGCTCGGCTTTTATTAATAATTCATCAACATCGAGTTGCTTTTTATATAATGAATAAATTAGATTATTCCACTTTATATCTACTACTAACTTTTTTATGAATGAGTCATAATTTGCATTATATTTTTTAAAATGATCCTTTAACGAACTTGGTAAACTTAAATTTTTTTCCAAATTTAATACATAGCTATCCAAATCCTTTTTATTATACGAATTAATTTTAAATTTTTCAATTTCAGTTTTTCTTATCATTTGTTTTTTTAGGCTTACAAATGCTAAATTTCGTAATGTGTTTATGTCTTCGTTATTTATATTTTTATTTGAAATTGCCAATATTGTATTTATTTCATTTCTAATATCAAAATTAGTAATTATTTTATCTCCAATTTTTGCTATGATTTTATTTTCTATTTTCGCAAAAGAAGAATTGCCAGCAATTAAAAAAACTATTAAAAAAATAAAAAATCTTTTCATTAATCAAAGGTTGGTGTTGTTATTTGTCCAAAGGGAGAAAATGTAATTTTAAACATTAACGAGTCTTCAGGCTCAACGTCTCTATCAAGATAAAACTCTCGTCTATAAGCTAAACCAGCTTTTAAACAATCGTTTATGTACTCATAGCTTAAATTATAAAATTCTGCCGAGTTGGTAAGAAGGTTCCTTTTAGTGCTAAATTTAAATAATCCATTGTTAAGATTTATTCCTGCACTGGTGTTAACATATTTTTGATTTCCAATATGTTGCTTCTCCTCTAAATAACTTAAGTTAAAATCTACTTTAGGATAAATCATGTTTAAGCCAACTTCATTTTCATTTAAATCTTTCAAGTTTTGATCAATTGAGAAGTTAAATTTCAATGTTGAATTGCCCCCAATTTTTATAGCTGACGATCCTACTACATCTGAAAATCTCTGATTTAAAGAAGTTTTATTAGGCAGATTTTCATTTTCATTTTCGCTAATTACTTGTCCCAAGCTAAATTTGAATTTTTCTTCTAAAACAGTATTTTCACTATTTATTCTATTTTTTTTAAAGTCAAATCCATAACTTACACTCGAGCCAGCATCTATCACGTCTATTTTATCTATTTTATTTAATTTGAATAAATTGGAGTATTTTAATCTAGATGAGTCATCAGAAATATCCCGCATATGATTAGGAGATATTTTAAATAATACTTTCGGCTTAAATATATTTAATTCTCTTTTTGCTTGATTTAATTTGAATAAACCTAGTTCAGACTTAAATCCTAAAGCTCCATATAATTCACTTACTTCATCTTGTGTTTTATACTTCGTTTCATTTTTTGCGTTATAATTTACATTTTTTATAAGTCCCAAAAATTCATTCTCAAAACCTAACTTATTTATCCAGCTATTTGAGTTCCACTTAAAATCGTTAGAAACTATTTCAACTTGTTTATTCACGTCATAATTTCTTACATTAAAATTCGACTGAAAATCTAAAACTCCTATTTCTTCACTCATAAAAATATTTTTTTCGAAAGTTATATCTGGCAACATATACTCATATTTTGAATTACCAGTTTTACTCAAATCTTCATAAGCAGAAAAATTGGATGAAAAAAATAAATCTTCTTTTTGATAATTATAGGAAAAACTATTTTCAACTATATTATTATCTTTATTTACAAGTAGGGTGTCTAACTTATTAATTTTAGCATAGGTGCTATTAGACAAATGCTGAAGATTTAATGTTATATCGCTAAAACTTTCTGCAGTATCTTTAAGTATAGTATTAAACTTTGCAAATATATGAGATCTAGATCCTGGCGTTCTTGTATTTGAAATTTTTTCGTAACCTTCGGTAAATCCTCCATCTACTATTAAAAAAGAGTTAAGAAAATCTTGTCTATATTCAGCTAAGTACAAAGGTTTGTGGTTTTGATAAAATCTTGGAGAAAAAGTTATGTCTTTATCTCTAGCTATATTCCAAAAATATGGTGTCTGTAAACCAAACCCCACATTAGAACTATCTGTGAAAGACGGCACTAAAAAACCAGATCTTCTTTTGACTGTTGGATCAGGATGAGATAATTTAGGAAAATAAAAAATAGGAAAGTCATATATTTTAAGTGTTGCACTATCATAGAATATCGTTTTTTTTGTACTATCGTGCCTAATTTTTTTTGCTCGGAGTTCCCATGGTGGACATTTATCATTTTCCCTAAATTTACAATAAGTTAAAACACCTTTTTGCACTGATGTTTCATTAGAATTAATAGAAACGCTATTAGCATATATTCGAGGATTGTTTTCTGGGTCAATTTTAAAACTATCATCTTCAAATAATAATTTAGCATCTGAGCCAATAATCTTATTTTGAACTTCGTTAATGTAAATTTCACTAAATTTAAAAGTATTTTCATTTTTATCAATCATCTTAATTTCACCTTTAGAAAATAATATATTTTTAATTGAATTATAATTAAACATATTTACAAAAATTTTATTACCGTCTCGGTCAATGATAGTAGTAGGATAGTCTGATTTTATAATATTATTCTTGTTATCAAACTCAACATTTTGACTTTCTAGTATATATTCTTGGGAAGTAATAATTTTTGTTTCTCCAACACTTTTAAGAAAATCTTTTTCTTTGAGATATTTTGCTTCATCAGTATACAAATAGTTTAAAGATTTATCATTAGCCTTAACATTTCCTTTAAAAACTATCTCAGAATTTTGTTTTTCAATTTTTACTTCGTTAGATACTATATTCAAATTTTCCTCGCTTAATAAAGTATTTGATACTAAGATAAGTGATAAAGAGATGATAAATATAAAATTACTTTTCATTTATTTGAAGTAAACCAACTAAATTAAATAAACTTATTATGACTATAGGGATCCAAACAGACATCTCTGGCGACAATCTATTTGATTTTCCAAGAGCAAATGAAACGTCTTTCATATAGTATATAATTGCGCAAGATAGAACCGCTATTAAAGTATAATTAATATTATTGATATTTCTATTATTAATAGTAAAAATTGAAGCCAAACAAATCATCAAAACCAAGAAGAACGGTAGGGCTAAAAAGGTGTTTATTTTCTCTGAAATAGTTGATTTTTCGTACCCTCTCATAATTAATTCTCTATATTCTATAATAATATCTAAAAAGGAAATGGTGTCTAAATTTTTGTATAAAGAATTGAGTTTAACGAGATTATAAAATGAATTGAATTCAACTGTATCTACCGAGTCAAATTTGCCTTTGACCGTATTAGTAAAATCATAAACTTTTGACTGATCTAATTTCCAAAGATTTTCAGATACGTCAGCCTTTTTTGCTTCAATTCTTTTTAATAGAACGTGATCTTCTGACAAAATATCTAGTGATACATCTATTAAAAAATTATTTTCAAGTCTTTGGGCGTTTATTAAGATGAGTTTATTTTGTTGAGTTTCTTTAATCCATACACCATTTCTGTTAATAGTAACTAAGTGATCAGTATCTCTCGAGTAATTTGATTTTGTTTGTTCGTAAAACTTTACCATATTTGAAGTAATAGGATTTATAATTACTAAAATTAATAAACCAAATAAAAATGCTACGATACTAACAATTAATATTATTTTTAAATTTGAGTAACCAAAAACTTTTAAAGTAAGGAGTTCATTATTTTTTTGTTTTATAGAAATAAAATAATACATAGCAGATAAAAAAATTATAAACGGCATAAGATTAATAAATACTAAATTAGGTATGTAAGAAAAAGTTAAAATTAAAGGTAGTATTAAATGAGCATCTGTTTTTTTAAAAAATTCTATTTCTTCAAATAAATTTAAAATTACGCCCAAACATATAGCAAGCAGGATAGTATTAATTAGAATTTTGGTATAACCAAATATAATATAATTATTAATTTTTTTATTCATTTTAACTCCCTTTGAAGAGATCTATACAAGCACAAATATACCGTTGGAATAAGCACTAAGGGAATTATAAAATAACTCAAAAAATGTAAATCAGAGAATCCTGAATATCTGACTAGCAAATTGGAAATTACCAAAAGCACAAAACTTAAAGTAAAAAACAAATATCTATTAAATATAATATTTTTTTTATTTTTTTTGTAAACCAATATGAATGAAATTAATAAAGATATTATCGGAATATATAACGGCATGCCTATTCTTCTTGAGAATGTTTCTAGTATTATCTCTATATTGTTTTTGGGGCAGTTTTTAATGTAAACATCATCTTTTAAATTTCCTTTATAGTAATCTATTAGGCAACCTACTATTTTCTTTGTTGAAGTTTCCTGAATTTTTGCTTCTTTAATAACTCTATTATCTAAATTACCCAAATTCAGTAAAGTTTTGTTAAATTCAATTATTTTTATTTCTTCATTTTTATCGTAAGAATATATAATACCATTTTCTAAAATAATTTTGTTTTCATTGATTATTCCTCTTTGAGCTATTATAGTTTGATCCTGAGAGCCAGAATCTTTTGGCAAAATATTATTTAAATTATTCGCATCGTCTTTAATAAAAATATTTTGAACAATATTGTTATTTTTTTCATCAACATACACAGTCAATCCTTTAAACGTATCTGAAAATACTTTTGGTTTGATTAATCCCGATAATGAGTCAAGCTCTGATTGTTTAATCAAATTTCTGGATAAATTAAGTGAGCTTGGAGTAACAATTGTCGAGAAAACTAAATAGATTATTACAACAACCAACGAAAATCTAAAAAAAAGATTAGCTATTTTCAGTTTGCCAATTCCTGAAGTCCATAAAACAATTAATTCATTCTGTCTTTCTAATTTAATTATGGTAAGTAGTAATGAAATTAGAAAACTTAATGGGATAAATTTAGTTACAATATTCGTTAAATTTAATATTGAATATGTAAAATAAGTCTTTGTTGAATAACCACTTTCAACTATCAAATCTAAGAAATTAACTGATCTTACTGTCCATGCTATCAACGAAAGCGAAAATAATATAAGAAAAAACGATTTTATCTGTTCTAGAATTATATATTTATAAATTTTGTTTTTAACCATTAGAATTTGTTGTATAAAATAGTGCAACTTTAATTAAAACTCAACCTATGATAGTACAGAATGATTAATATTCCATTGAAATATGATATATTCGTACATATATACCACTTAGCTCAATTAATTTAAAACTTATGTCTATTAAAATAAACTATTCAAGCAAAACATACAATAAGTCGTCAGATAATATTGTCCTATTCTCTAATGAGAAATTTAATATTACTAATCTTGAAAAATATCTTTCTAAGTCTGAGTATTCTTACATACAAGATCTATTAAAAACTAGTGATTTAAAAAAAAATTTATTTGTTTTTGAAGTAAATTCAAAAAAAAAAGTTGTATTAGTTTCCATAAAAAATAATTTAAAGTCATCTGATATTGAAAATTTAGGTGCCGAATTTTATGGACGTATAAATTATGGAAAGAATTCTGAATACTTTGTTGTTTCTGATAGCATAACTGGAAAACAGAGTAATTTTTTAGGTCATTTTCTTCATGGACTAAAACTTAAATCTTATGAATTTAAAAAATATTTATCAAAAAAAGAAACAAGAGTTATTTCAATAAATATTTTCGGAAATAAAAATAAACCCTCAGCACAAAATCAATTAAAATTTAAAGCATTAGAAGAAGGCACTTTTTATGCTAGAGATTTAGTTTCTGAACCAGGAAATATTCTGCATCCAGATGAATATGCTAAAAGGTTAAGTACACTTAAAAAACACGGTTTAAAAGTAAATATATACGATGAAAAAAAATTAAAAAAACTTGGCATGCACGCTTTGCTTGGAGTGGGTCAAGGAAGTGTAAGAGGATCTTATTTGGTTACAATGGAATGGAACGGTACTAAAAATAATTCGAAACCATTAGCTTTTGTTGGAAAGGGAGTTTGTTTTGACACAGGCGGGTATTCATTAAAACCAGCAAGATTTATGGAAGATATGACTTACGATATGGCTGGTTCAGCTACTGTTGTAGGTCTTATGAAAAACTTAGCATTAAGAAAAGCAAAAGTTAATGCTGTTGGTGTTGTAGGCCTTGTAGAAAATATGGTAAGTGGTAACGCGCAAAGACCTGGTGATATTGTGAAATCTTACAGTGGTAAAACTATAGAAATTTTAAATACAGATGCTGAAGGAAGATTAGTTCTAGCGGACGCTTTAACTTTTACTGAAAAAAAATTTAAACCAAAATTTATCGTAGATTTAGCAACTTTAACAGGAGCAATAATAGTCTGTTTAGGTTCGGAGTATGCAGGACTTTTTTCAAATGATGACAAATTATCTAAACAAATTTTTAATGCTGGTGAAAAGGTTGAAGAAAAAGTCTGGAGGATGCCTCTACATAAAAACTACGATAAACTTATGAATTCTAAAAATGCAGATGTTCAAAATATAAATTATGTTGGCGGCGCAGGCTCTACTACTGCTGCACAATTTTTACAAAGATTTATTTTAAATAAAACTCCATGGGCCCATTTAGATATAGCAGGTATGGCCTTTTCAAAGTATGGAGGCGCTTTAAATTCTGGGGGAGCGACTGGGTTCGGTGTTAGATTGTTAAATCAATTAGTAGAAGAAAATTATGAGTAACAAGGAGCAAACTCTGTCTATAATCAAACCAGATGCTGTGGAAAGGAATTTAGCCGAAAAAATAAAAATAATTTTTTCAGAAAATAGTTTAAAAATTAAAGAAACTAAAAAGCTTCATATTTCAAAAGATGAGGCGGCACAATTTTACAAAGTTCATCAAGCTAAACCCTTTTATGACCAACTTTGTAGCTATTTATCATCAGGGCCAATAGAAGTAATTATTTTAGAGGGTGAAAATGCGGTATTGAAAAATAGAGAATTGATGGGAGCCACTGACCCGAAAAATGCTGCGGACGGTACAATTAGAAAATTGTATGGGGTCTCGATTGATAAAAATTCAGTCCACGGCTCTGACTCTGTGGAAAACGCTCGAAAAGAAATAGATTTTTTCTTTAAGAATTAAAGACCTCGTAAGGTTTTATAAATAGCTTCTGAATAAGCTCTATATTCCAAATTGTGTGTTTTTGTTTTAAGAGAATTAATCGTGTCGTTTTTTTTAATGAAAAAAAATTTTCTAAGTATAATTTTACCTTCATCCAGTTTTTCATTAACATAATGAACGGTGCATCCAGTTTTTTTTTCATTAGCCCTTAAAACACGAGCAAAGGTATTTAGCCCTCTATATTTAGGAAGTAAAGAGGGGTGAATATTTATTATTGATTTATCAAAAGCACGAATAAATTTTTTCGATAAAATCTTCATATATCCAGCCAAGATGACTATATCGATTTTTTTCTCTTTTAATGTTTTTAGCAAGATTATTTCTGAAATGGGATTTTTTTTTAATATAAAAATTGGTATCGACCATTTTTTAGCATAATTAAGCCCCAAGGCTTTTTTTCTGTTTGACACCACTAATCTTACATTAGCCGGAAAGTTATATTCTCTTGATTTTAAAATTATACTTCTTAGATTTGTACCATTACCAGAAATGAATATGCATGCGTTTTTTTTTACCATTGTATATTATTTGTAAAATTAATTTTTTTGTAGTCATTAGAGATATGTCCTATTTGATAAGGAGTATAATAACCTTTAAAATACTTTTTTATTTTCTTTATATTTTTCTTCTTTACAATTAAACAGAAGCCAACCCCGCAGTTAAAAGTTCTTAACATTTCAGTTTCTGATATATTTTTTGATCTAAGCCATGAAAAAATTTTTAAAGTTTTAATTTTTGATAAATCTATATTAACAGTTAAATTATCTGGCACCGACCTTATAACATTTTCAATCAAGCCTCCTCCAGTTATGTTCGCAGCTGCATTAATAAGATTTTTTTGGAATAGTTTTAAAACATCAGAAACATAAATTTTTGTGGGCGTAAGTAAGTTTTTTTCAAGATTTTTAGGAAGTTTATTCCTTTTTAAAATTGTTCTAACCAAGGAAAAACCATTTGAGTGTAGCCCGCTTGAAGGGATTGCTAAAATAATATCACCTTTTTTTACCTTATTCATTTTTAATAATTTTTTTTTTGAAACTATTCCAACACTAAAACCAGCTAAATCAAATTTATTTTTTCGATATATGCCTGGCATTTCAGCAGTTTCACCACCAACTAAATCGCAATTTGCAATATTACATCCTCTAAGTATGCCTTTAAATATTTTTTTCATTTTATTTAACTTAATCTTATCAATCGCTATATAGTCTAAAAAAAATAGAGGTTTAGCGCCTTGTACAATTAAATCATTGACACACATAGCAACCAAATCTATGCCAATTGTTTCCAACCTTTTGAATTTATCTGCCAAATCTAATTTAGTCCCTACGCCGTCTGTGCAAGATACAATCAAAGGATCTTTAATTTTAGTTTTGCTTAAATCATAAATAGAGCCAAATGATCCAATATTGTTAATATTTTTTTGATTATTCTTTTTTTTGGCACTTTTGTTAGTTAATTTACTAATATGACTAATAAATTTATTTCCCAAAGAAATGTTAACTCCACTTTCCTTGTAACTATTAAGTTTTTTTTTCATTAATAATAATGATAATTTAGCAAATATGAAAAATTTAATATTTTTATCTATAATTATTTTAATGATTTTCACAAAAACTGGAAATGTTTTATCTGATACCAGTATTTTTACTGTTAATAATATTGAAATAAATAAAAATAGCTTTGAAAATAGTGAAGAATTATTAAACAAAGCTTTTAAAATAGGGTTTAAAAAATTAACAAGAAAAATATTATTAGAGGACGATTTTATTAAATTGCAAAATACTAGTTTGAATGAAATCAAGAACCTAGTATCTTTTTATCAAATAGTAAAACCTAAAAATCAATTAAATAAAAATGATAAAATCAATGTAAATTTATATTTTAAAAGAGAACGAATATACAATTTTTTTTATAGAAATAATATTAAGTATAGCGATGTAACTGGAAAAGAAATAAAAATTTTTCCTGTTCTAATTGAAGACGATGATATTTTCATATTTGATAAAAATTTTTTTTATAAAAAATGGGAAAAAGAGAATGAAAAAAATGCTATCTACAAAGGTTTAATAGATTATATTTTGCCAATGGAAAATTTGGAAAGTATAGAAATTATTAAACGAAATAAGGATAATCTTTCTAATCTTAACAGTTCATATTTATTTGACGACTATTTGTTATCAGACAATTTGCTAATAGTAATTTCTATTAAAAATCAGAAAGCAAAAATATTTATGAAAGGTCTAATTTCTTCCAAAAAGATAATTAAAAATTATAATTTTATTAACAAGAGTGATTCATCAGGTTTTAAAGATGAATTATTACTTTATTTAAAAAAACAAATATTTGAGTTGGTTAAAGAGCAAAATATAATTGATATTTCTACACCTTCATTTTTAAATATAAATCTTGATATTAAAAAAAATAACGACTTGTATAATATACAAAAAATTTTAAATGAAATTGATCTTGTTGAGAATTTCCAAGTTCTTGAAATGAATAATAAAAATGCAAATATTAAAATTAAATATTATGGAAAAACTAATGTAATTTCTGAAAAACTCTTGGAAAAAGGTATTAAGATAGATTTAGATAATGAAATTTGGAAAGTGAGTTTAAATTAAATTGAATCAATTAATTTTTAAATTTCCGTTTAAGACCAATTATATTAAGCAAGATTTTTTCGTCTCATCAAGCAACTTCGAGGCTTATAAATTAATTGAAAGCTGGCCTAATTGGCCAGACAAGTCAATTAATGTTCACGGACCCTCAGGTTGTGGTAAAACTCATTTATCAAAAATTTTGGCCAATCAAATGGAAACAATATTCATAAACTCAAAAAATTTTAATGAGGAAACAGTTGTTAAAAATAAATTTTTTAAGTGCTTAATAATTGATAATTTTAATAATGATATTAATGAAAAGTTATTATACTCAATATTAAATCATTTAAAACAAATAGATAAATACGTACTAATAAATTCTTTAAAACCATTAAATCATTACGAAATAAAGTTAAAAGATTTAAAATCACGTTTAGAAGGATTTCTTAAAATTGGTATTAATTTACCTACAGATGAATTATTAAAAGTTGTTATTTTAAAAATATTCTCAGAAAAACAAATTAAGATAAGTGAGAAAAATGTGGAATATATCATTAAAAATATTGAACGCACATATGATAAGATACTCAAATTTACAAAAGAAATAGATAATTTATCTTTATCTACTGGAAAAGTGATCAATATTAATTTAATAAAAAAAGTATTAAATGATTAACAAATATCGTTCACATAATTGTTCAGAAATAAATGAGAAAGATGTGGGCAAAACCGTTTTAATATCAGGTTGGCTTCACAGGAAAAGAGACCACGGTAATCTATTATTTATTGACCTGAGAGATCACTACGGCCTTACTCAATGTGTTATTGAAAATAAAAGTAAATATTTTCCTATTTTAGAGAAATCAAAACCTGAAACAGTATTAAACATTGAGGGCAAAGTAGTTAAGAGAGAAAAGGGAACTGAGAACTTAAATTTATCAACTGGAAAAATTGAAGTAAGTATCAATTCTGTAATTATACTTTCAGAGTCTAAAGAATTACCAATGCCAGTATTTGGAGAACAAGACTATCCTGAGGACATAAGGTTAAAATATAGATTTTTAGATTTAAGAAGAGAAGAAATGCATAGAAATATCGTTTTAAGATCAAAGGTAGTTTCGTTTATTCGTGAAGAAATGTTTAAATTAGGTTTTCTTGAGTTTCAAACACCAATTCTAACTTCTTCAAGCCCAGAAGGAGCAAGAGATTTTTTAGTGCCTAGCAGATTAAACAAAGGTAAATTTTATGCCTTACCACAAGCTCCCCAACAATTTAAGCAATTAATCATGGTTTCGGGTTTTGATAAATATTTTCAAATAGCTCCTTGCTTTAGAGATGAGGATGCTCGAGCGGATAGAAGTCCTGGAGAGTTTTATCAGTTAGATATCGAAATGTCATTTGTAGAGCAAGAAGACGTTTTTAAAGTTGTAGAAACTTTAATGGTAAATTTATTTAAAAAATTTTCATCTAAAAAAATTGTTAATGAAAAATTCCCAAGAATTCCTTACCAAGAAGCTATGCTTAAATATGGGACTGATAAACCAGATTTAAGAAATCCATTGTTAATTCATGATATAACAAAAATATTTACCAGAGAAGACGTGAAATTTGATATTTTTAAAAAACAAGTAAAGTCTGGATCGAGTGTTAGATGTATAGTAGCAAAAAAAACTAATGATAAACCAAGAAGTTTTTTTGATAACATTGACAAATGGGCAAAAGAGCAGGGAGCATCAGGATTGGCTTATTTTACTATAGAGCAAAAAGAAAAAATATCTAGCAAAGGTCCGATAGGGAAGTTTTTTAGCGAGGAGTCAATAAAGGAAATAATGAAAATTTCTAAAGCAAATATTAACGATAGTATTTTTTTTTCGTGTGGAAAAATTGAAGATATTGAAAAAATCTTATCAATTTCAAGAAATAAAATAGCCAAAGATTTGAAACTAATTGATGAAAACAAATTTTCATTTTGTTGGATTACTGATTATCCTATGTATGAGTTGAATACAGAAACAAAAAAAATACAATTTAGTCATAATCCTTTTTCAATGCCACAAGGCGATATAGCAAAATTAGATTTTAAAAATCCTTTAGAAATCAAGGCTTATCAATACGATATAGTTTGTAATGGTGTTGAGTTGTCTTCAGGGGCAATAAGAAATCACATACCAGAACTAATGTATAAACTTTTTTCAATAGCAGGATATGACAAAAATCATGTTGATGAAAAATTTAGTGGCATGATTAATGCTCTAAGTTTCGGTGCACCACCACATGGCGGTATTGCACCTGGTTTAGACAGGATGATTATGTTGCTGGCAGATGAGAAAAATATTAGAGAAATAACATTATTTCCAATGAATCAAAATGCTCAAGACCTTATGATGAATGCTCCGTCTGAGGTTGATCCTAAACAACTCAATGAGCTTAATATCAAAATTGATAAGAAAAAAGATTAATTCTTAGATTTTAAGTTTAATCTAATATCACTTAAATCAACAAGTTTTTCCTCGTAATTGCTTCTTACAAATCCCTTAGAAGTAATATTTTTAACTATGCGCAAAAATTTATCATCCTGTATATTTTCCGAAATAGAATTTTTTCTTGCTATGGACGGAGTGTGCGCCAAATCCTCTTTTCCCAAATATGATATAGCCAGCTCTCTAAAAACATAATCAAGAATTGATGTTGCGCTTAAAATTCTATCATTACCCTCAACCTTTCCAGAAGGTTCAAATTTAGTATCAATAAATGCATCAACAAATTCTTCTAGTGGAACGCCGTACTGTAAGCCCAAAGAAATAGCTATAGCAAAATTATTCATCAGAGATTTTACTAATTCACCCTCTTTGTTAGTGTCGATAAAAATTTCACCTAATTTTCCGTCGTTATATTCACCTGTATGTAAATATATTTTATGCTCACCAATTGAAACTTTTTGAATATATCCTTTTCTCCTATCTGGCATTTTAAATCTAGTATCGTTTTTAGCGATTTTATTTGGCTGAGAAATAATTTTTTTAGCTAGGATATTATTATTTGAATCTTTCTTGATTTTTTCATTTACCTCATCAATAACGTTTTTTTTATTGATTTGCTCAGTTTTGTGATCACCAATTTTTTTGGTTTTTCTGTTGTTAAGTTTTACCTCGATAACCTCAACCACACCGTCATCTCTGTTATCAATATTAGACATCTCTTTCTCATTGAGATCATCTAAGCTATGAACAGTTTTAAAAGTACATGTATAATATGTTTCTACTATATATTTTTTCATTTATTGTGATGAATCTGTTTATTGATCATATATATATAATAATGTAAGTGTCTATAATATAATTATACAATTATTAATTGTGTGGATTTAAATGTTTGGATTAAAAGTAATATTTACCTGGTGGAACAAAAAAACTTTTGGAACACTTTTAAAAACTTTTTTCTTTGGAAAGTTTGTAGGAAAAGATAAGCTGGGTAACAAGTATTATAAAAATAAAAAAGATGATAGATGGGTAATCTACTCTAATGATGTGGAAGCCACTAAAATTACTTCTGATTGGTTTTTGTGGATACATCATACGATCAATGAAGTTCCAAAAGAAGAAGCTGCTAAATTTCATTGGCAAAAAGATCATTCACAAAATAAAACTGGCACCAAAGATGCTTACAAACCAAATAAAATATCAAAAAAAAACAATCTTAAGAATTATGATACGTGGAAGTAGAAAGTTATTTATTTTAATATTATTTAATTTAATTTTTTTTGAAGGTTTTGCTGAAGATAAAATAGTTACTACCCCCTTGATAAATCTTAATGAATTGAAGCCTAGCTATGAAAATTTAGATAGTGACGATAATGTAGATCTAAAAGAATCTAAGCTTCAAGAGAGGGTAATACTTAAAGAAGAAAAAACAAATTACGCCTCAGTTAATTTAATAGGTTTAGATAAAATTACGGCTAAAACAAAAAATATTAATATAAAAATTGGTGAGACTGCTAAATTTGGCCTCTTAGAAATCAAAGCACTTAAGTGTGGACTAGCTCAAGATAAGGAAAAAACAGGTGTTGTAGCTTATATACAAATTAAGGATATTTCAGAAAATCAAAATGAAAAAGTCTTTATTTTTAATGGTTGGACTTTTTCTTCAAATCCTTCTTTAACTCCTATTGATCACGCTGTTTATGATGTTTGGCTAGCTAGTTGTGGGAATGTTTAAAAGAATTTTTCTTTTTCTAGCCAATTAGTATCAAACTTAGAATCAATAAATTTTTTGTGCGTTAAAATCTTTTTATGAAGATCAATAGTTGTGGTTATACCCTCCAGAACAAATTCGTCTAAAGATCTTAAAGTTCTTTGTATGGCTTCTGTTCTATTACGGCCTTTACATATAATTTTAGCAATTAAGCTGTCATAATAAGGTGTAACTTTACAACCTTGAAAAATTGAGCCATCAACTCTAGTTCTAAAACCTGAGGGCTGATGACATACTGATATTGTGCCTGGACTAGGTTGAAAACCTTTAGATGGATCTTCGGCATTAATTCTACATTCTATAGAATGTCCTCTTGGGTTAATATCATTTTGTTTTAAAGCGGTATTGCCTGTGAAAGCTATCCAAAGTTGTTCTTTAACAATATCTATACCTGTTTGTACCTCTGTTACGGGATGTTCTACTTGTACCCTAGTATTCATTTCTAAAAAATAAAATTTTCCGTTTTCAAAAATAAATTCTACAGTTCCTGCTCCTTCGTATCCAATCTTCTGTACCATTTTCACTGTTTTATCTAACAAATCTTTTCTTTGCGTATCATTTAATACAGGACTGGGAGTTTCTTCAATCAATTTTTGATGTCTCCTTTGTACTGAGCAATCACGTTCTCCAAGTTGGATTGTTCTATTCTTTCCAGACATAATTTGAACTTCTATATGTCTTGGATTTTTAAAATATTTTTCAATATAAAGTTCATCATTTCCAAAATATTTTTTTGCTTCATTTTTTGCTAATGAAAAAAGTTCTTTGAGCTTATTTTCCTCTTCAACAATTTTCATTCCTTTTCCGCCGCCTCCAGCAGCAGCTTTAATCAAGACAGGATAGCCAATGTCTTTACAAAGACTTTTTGCTTCCTCAAAATTTTGTATGCCACCCTCAGAACCTTCGATAATAGGCAATCCATATTTTTTCGCAATTTTTTTTGCTTGAATCTTGTCACCCATTTCACCAATTAATTTAGAGCTTGGTCCAATGAACTTTATTCCATGTTTGTTTACTATGTCCGCAAATTTTGCATTTTCAGACAAAAAACCGTAGCCAGGGTGAATTGCTTCCGCACCAGTTAAATCGACCGCTGACATTAATGAGGAAATGTTTAAGTAGCTATTTTGCGGTTGATGAGATCCAATGCAAACACTTTCATCTGCTAATCTTACGTGCATCGCTTCCGAGTCAACATCTGAATGAACTGCTACTGTTTTTATGCCCCATTCTTTACATGCTCTAATTATTCTTACAGCTATTTCACCTCTATTAGCTATCAGGACTTTTTTAAACATTTTATTCTAAAATAATTAAAGTTTGGCCAAACTCAACAGGTTGTCCATCGTTGACAAGTATTTTTTTTACAACTCCATCAGATGTGGACGGTACATGGTTCATTGTTTTCATTGCTTCAACTATCATTACAGTTTGACCTTTTTTTATTTTATCTCCAACCTCTACAAATTTTTTAGCTCCAGGTTCTGGTGCCAAGTAAGCAGTTCCAATTATGGGAGATTTTACTCGAATACCTTCGATTTCATCTTGTTTAGCTAAGACACTCTTATTGGGTGAGATCATTGCACCAGTTTTAATTTGTTCAAATGAACCCTGTGTATTTTTAGATACTTTTACTTTTTTAGCCCCATCCTGATACTCTATCTCAGTAAGATTAAATTCACTCAAGTAGTCAACCAACTCTTTGATAATTTTTTTATCAATTTTCATTTTTTTTTATCAAGTTTATAGATGCTTCTAGAGATAAAGTATATCCTAAAATCCCAAAGCCACAAATTATTGATGTAGCAACTTTACTTATTAATGATTTATGCCTAAAATCTTCTCTATTGTAAATATTAGTTATATGTAATTCTATAATTGGTATCTCTAAAATTTTAAGGGCGTCGTGAATAGCCACTGATGTATGTGTATAGCCACCTGCATTTATTATTAAACAATCTTGTTCATTACGAGATTTTTGTATTTCATCAACAATTTCTCCTTCAATATTAGATTGAAAAAAAGTTAAGTTAATATTATTGTTTTTAGAAAATGAATGGCAACTTTTTTCAATATCTTTAAGTGAAAATTTTCCATACTTATCTCTCTCTCTTTCACCTAAAAGATTTAGATTGGGACCATTTATAATTAAAACTTTATGCATTAAATTGATATAATTTAAATAAATAACTGAAATATGGCAAAAATACAAATAAATGGAAAAAAGGTGTCTATTGAAAATAGGGCGTCTGTATTCGATATTTTAAAAAAATATAAGCTTAATAGTTCTAAAGTTGCTATTGAATTAAATGGCATAATAGTGCCACGAAGTCTACAAAAAAAAAAAAAGTTAAAAAATAATGATAAAATTGAAGTTGTTCAATTTATAGGTGGGGGATAATTTTGAAAAAAGATAAATTCAAAATTGATAATATTAATTTAAAATCAAGACTAATTGTCGGCACTGGAAAATATAAAAATTTAAGTGAAACAGCCAAAGCTGTTAAGGCATCTGGTGCTAATATGGTTACAGTAGCCGTGAGAAGAGTAAATGTGTTAGATAAAAAAAAACCCTTACTAATGGATTATATAAATCCAAAAAAAATTCATTACTTACCGAATACTGCTGGTTGTTTTAACTCTGAAGACGCATTAAGAACTCTAAGATTAGCGAGAGAGATGGGAGGGTGGAAAATGGTTAAACTTGAAATTCTTGGAGACAAAAAAACTTTATATCCAGATATGATCGAGACAATTAAGTCTACCAAAGTTTTGGTGAAAGAAGGTTTTAAAGTTTTAGTTTATTGCACTGATGATCCTCTTCAAGCAAAAAAATTAGAAGACAATGGTGCATCAGCTATAATGCCATTAGCAGCACCAATAGGATCAGGCTTAGGTATTCATAATAAATTAAATATTTCACTAATAATTAAACAGTCTAAAATTCCAGTCATAATAGACGCTGGTATAGGTACAGCATCGGATGCAACAATTGCTATGGAGATGGGTTGTGACGGAGTATTAATAAATTCTGCAATAGCAATGTCAAAAAATCCTATACTAATGGCAGAAGCTTTCAAAAATGCTGTCATTGCAGGTCGAGAATCTTTTCTCGCAGGTAGAATGAAAAAAAATTCATTTGCAGTCGCATCCTCTCCAAAAAAAGGTATAATTAGCTAGCTTTCTTTCTTCTAGTCCAAAGGGTTCGAGGTTTTGTTATTTTTTTCTCACGGTTTTTTATTTTGTCAGATTTAGTAAAAGTTTTTGTAGTTTTTTTTGTATCTTTTTTTAATTTTTTTAAATCTGGGGTTAGACTGTTAAATTGTAATTTTACAATGTTTTCAACTTTATCAATTATTTTTTTTGATTTATTCAAGAGCTCTATCTTATACTCTGGAATAACTAATAAGGAGTCGGAGATTAGCTCAATTTTATAGCTATATTTTTTTTGAAAATAATTAATTTCTTTACTAAAATTCATATCTATAAATGTTTTAATTTTACTAGGTATGTAAGCTTTAATAATTTTAATCTTATTATTAAAAGCCAAAGTCTCAATTTTTTTAATAATCTTTTGAGAAAAAGATTCTAAAGATAAATTTGTCTCCCATTTTATAAACCCCTCTCTTAATCTTTGTCTTGTCATTTCAAGTAAACCGAAATTACTTATTCTACCAATCTGAATTCTTGCGCGATCCTTTCTAACACATTCTCTCATCTTTTTTTCAACAGTTCGTTTATTGTAAAAATTAATCATATCTATGAAGTCAATGACTATTAATCCAGATAAATCTCTTAATTTTATTTGTCTACAAATTTCCTCAGCAGCTTCTAAATTGGTATTAAGTGCAGTTTTTTCTATATTCATTTGTTTTGTAGATTGACCTGAATTAATATCGATAGAGACTAGCGCTTCAGTTGGATTAATGACTATGTAGCCACCAGACTTAAGTTTAACCGTAGGTTCAAAAATGTTATTTAATTCTTTTTCAATGGAAGCATCATGAAATAACGGAATCTTACCTCTATATTTTTTTACATATTTGACACTTTTAGGCATTAATTCTTTCATAAATTTTTTAGTTTTTTGATACCCTTCGTTACCATCGACATAAATATACTTGGTATCATTGTCATAAATGTCTCTTAGTGCCCGCTTTATTATATCACCTTCTTCATAAATCAATGATGGAGCATTAGACACAACAGCTTTATCTTTAATCTCGTCCCAAGTCCTAAGCGTATTTTGAAAATCTTTATCTATTTCATTTTTAGTTTTATTTGCACCGGCAGTTCTCACTATCACCCCCATACTTTTTGGAATTTCAATTTTGTTCAAAATTTCTTTTATTTTCTGTCTATCGCTTGAATTAAATATTTTTCTAGAAATTCCCCCACCTTTAGCCGTATTAGGCATTAAAACCATATACTTGCCAGCTAAAGATATAAATGTAGTAAGCGCAGCTCCCTTTTGACCTCTTTCTTCTTTAAGCACCTGAACCAGAATAACTTGCCCAGGTTTAATAACCTCTTGAATTCTGTATCGTTTTAAACCATATGAATTTTTTAATTTTTCTCTATAATTTGATTTTGCTTGGTTTTCATTTTCTTGGTTCTTTCTATTGTTTTCAGAATTTTCGTTTTGCTCTCTCTCATTCGATTTTTCATTTGTACTATTAATTTCCTCTATATTAGTATTTTTTAAATCTTCCCTAATTTTTTCTTCTAAATTCTTAAGAGTTTCTTTGTCTTCTAGCGGAATCTGATAATAATCTGACTGAATATCGTTAAAAGCAAGAAAGCCATGTTTTAGTCTTCCAAAATCTACGAACGCAGCTTGTAACGAAGGCTCAACTCTACTGATAGTACCTAAATAAATATTGTTTTTAAAATTTAATTTATTTTTATCTTCGTACTCGTATTCCTCAATAGCAGTTGTTGATTTAAGAACGATTCTAGTTTCTTCTGGATGCGAAGCATCGATGTATAAATTTTTTCCCATTTTAAATGAAATTCCTTTAAAGTGTTTGTGAAAATTGTAATCATAATATTTTAAATTGTTATATCATCATTTCTATATAATTAAAATGCCTTAAGATAGCCAAAATTTAGGCTATAGATAATCACTTGTATGTTAAAATTTTTAAATTTTTCATTAAAAGCAGCACTGGTAATATGTGTCATAACCCTTGTATTATCTTTCTCGGCTTTTTATTATTTCTCCTCTGGTTTACCTGATTACAAAAAACTAGCGAATTATCAACCTCCGATATCAAGTCGAGTATATTCTAATGATGGAAAATTGATTGCTGAATACGCATTAGAAAAAAGATTATTTATTCCTTTCGATGCAATACCCTCAAAAGTTGTCAATTCATTTCTTTCTGCAGAGGATAAAAATTTTTTTGATCATCCAGGTATTGATGCAAAAGGTATTTTGAGAGCCACAATAAAAAACTTTAGTAATATTTTGAATGATAAGAGATTGGAAGGAGCATCTACAATTACACAACAAGTAGCAAAAAACTTTTTATTAACTAACGAAGTGTCATTAAGAAGAAAAATTAAAGAGGCTATTTTAGCCTTCAGAATAGAAAAAGCTTATACAAAAAAAAGAATTCTTGAATTGTACTTAAACCAAATTTATTTAGGTCAAGGAACTTACGGCATTGCAGCGGCAAGTTTAGAATATTTTGATAAATCAGTAAAAGATCTTAATTATAGTGAGGCTGCTATGCTTGCAGCTTTACCTAAAGCACCTAGTCGTTATAACCCAATAAATAATCTTAAAGAGGCAACTTTTAGAAGAGATCTTGTATTAAAAAATTTAATGGAAAATAATTTTATATCAAAAAAGGAATATGATGATTTAATAAAAACAAATTTAGAGATAAAAAAAAGAAAAATAACAATTTCACATGAAGCAAATTCATATACCGAGGAAGTAAGAAGAATTATTAAAGATAAATATGGATTTAAAAAATTATATACGCAAGGTTTAAGCATTAAGTCGCCTCTAGATATTGATTATCAAATTCATGCAATTTCAGCTTTGAGAAGTGGAATAGAGGCTTTTGATAAGAGAAGAGGATGGAGAGGTTCTGTAACAAACAAAATTCTAGATAATGACTGGGAAAATAAAATATCAGAAATAAATTTAGACCCAACACTCAAATGGAACAAAGCTGAGATAACAAATATCGAAAATAATTATTTTGACTTACAAATTTTAGATGGAGATAAAGTAAAAATATACAAAAAAGATATTAGATGGGCTTTAAAAAAAAAAGAAATTGAGGATGTGTTTAAAAAGGGAGACTTAATATTTATCAAAAAAGAGAAAAATATTTGGACCTTAAAGCAATATCCAAAAGTTAATGGCGCGATAGTTGTTTTAGATCCATTTACTGGAGAGGTTAAAGCTCTTGTTGGAGGATTTAGTTACATGTCTAGTGAATTTAACAGAGCTACCCAAGCAAAAAGACAGCCGGGTTCAGCTTTTAAACCTTTTGTATATGCTGCTGCTCTTGAAAATGGATTATCACCAACATCTATTATTTTAGATGCTCCATTTATAGCAGAGCAGGGAATTGGCCTCAAAGATTGGAAACCTGAAAACTATGGTAAAAAGTTTTATGGGCCATCAACTTTAAGAAAAGGTATCGAGTATTCAAGAAACTTAATGACAGTAAGAATAGCCAAGAACCTTGGTTTGGATAAAATTTTAGACTACTCAGAAAAATTAGAAATTTACGAAGATATTCCAGAATTATTATCAGTGTCATTGGGGTCAGCAGAAACTACTTTATTAAATTTAACTTCAGCTTATGCAACATTTGTGAACGGAGGCAATAAAATTTATCCTACCATGATTAACAGAATTCAAGATCGTAGAGGAAAAACAATTTACTCTCCTAGCTTTGCTAAATGTAATGGTTGTGATAGATTTTCGGAAAATATTCCGACCAAAAATTTTCCAAAAATAAATTATAATTATGAGCAAATAATGAGTGAGCAAACAGCCTACCAAATTACCTCAATATTAGAAGGCGCAGTAAAAAGAGGAACGGGGAAAAAATTGAGAGAACTAAACGTTCCTTTAGCAGGTAAAACTGGTACAACTAATAATAATTTTGATGCATGGTTTATTGGCTATAATTCTAATTTAGTAATAGGAGTGTACGTCGGATACGATAATCCAAAAACTTTAGGAAAATTTGAAACAGGATCTAAAGCAGCTCTTCCAATTTTTAAGGAGTTCGTTAAAAAAGCTCTATACAAAGAGGATTTTAAAGAATTTTCAATACCTAACGGCATTTATTTCGCTCCAGTCAATTATAATTCTGGAGAGCAAACAGATTTTGATGATAAAGATTTAATTATTGAAGCTTTTAAAGAGAAAGATATTAACAATATAAATAATAAGAAATTAATTTTAAATTATGATTATGATAAGCTAATCAAATTTAGGCAATTTTATTAATGAAGTCATTTGATACAAAAATTACTGAAGGTAAAAAATCTTTAGACAATATCAGGGGGTATCTTTGATAAAAATAAAATTCAATCTAAATTAGATACCATAGAGGGTATTTCTTCAAAAGAAGATTTCTGGAAAGACCAAAACAAAGTAAAAACTCTTTTAAAAGAAAAAAAATTTTATCAAGACATTATATCTTCACACGCTATCATTTCAAAGGAACTAAGTAATTTAATTGATTTATATAAACTTGGCCAAGAAGAAAAAAATGAAGAAGTAATTAACGAGTGTAACAATAAATTAGATGAGTTAACTAAAGACCTAAAACAAACGGAGGTTAATTGTTTTTTGTCTGGAGAAAACGATAAGTTCGACATTTATCTGGAAATACATGCGGGCGCTGGAGGAACAGAAAGTCAAGATTGGGCCGAGATGTTAAGAAGAATGTACTTAAAATGGTTCGATAAAAAAAAATTTACATTTGAAATGATTAATGAACATAAAGGAGAAGAGGCTGGTATTAAATCATCTACTCTTAAAGTTTCTGGAACTAATTTGTACGGACTAATGAAAAACGAGTCTGGTGTTCATAGATTAGTAAGGATATCCCCATTTGATAGCGGCGCAAGAAGACATACGAGTTTTGCAAGTGTTTGGGTTTATCCTGTAGTTGATGATAGCATAAATGTAATTATAAATGAAAAGGATTTAAGAATTGACACTTACAGATCTAGCGGCGCTGGTGGTCAACATGTCAATACTACAGATAGCGCAGTAAGAATTACTCATCTACCTACAAAAATAGTCGTTCAATGTCAAAATGAAAGATCACAACACAAAAACAAAGAAACTTGCTTTAAAATGTTAAAAGCTAGATTGTATGAATTTGAAATTCAAAAAAGAGAGCAAGAAAATTCCAAAGAGCTTAGTTCTAAAACTGACATAGGATGGGGACATCAAATAAGATCTTATGTTTTACAACCCTATCAATTAGTAAAAGATTTGAGAAATAAGGAGGAGAACACAAACCCAGACGATGTCTTGAACGGTAATATTGATAATTTTATAGAAGCTGGAGTAAAAAATAAATTATTATGAAAAAAATAATTATATCAGTATTTTTTCTTATCTTTATTATTTTTTCATCATCAATTTTATATTTAAGTATTTTTGGCTATCAGACGGATAGATTTAATAAAATATTAGAAAGCAAAATTTCAAATTATAATAGAAATATTAAAGTTGGTTTAAAAGATATTAAAATAAAAATAGATCTAAAGAATTTTAATTTTTTTATATCTACAAAAAATTCAGAAATTTTCTTTTCTGAAACAAAATTTAGAATAAAAAAAGTAAACGTTTATTTAAGTCTCAACTCATTATTTAAAAGAAATATTATAATCGATAGTATTTATATTTCATCTGGTGAAATAGAAATTAAAGAATTAAAAAAAATAGCAAGTCAGTTCAAACCATCAACCGCAAAGAAATTTTTTATGAATAATTTTAATCAAGGTAAATTAAATTTGAATATAGATTTAGATTATAATGATAACAATCTTATATCCTATGAAATTGATGGTATCGTAAAAAATTTGAATACAAAAATAGAAAATTATTTTTTAAATAAAACAAGCTTTATTTTTAATTTTAAAAAAAATGAAGCTGAAATAAATAATT
>CACABZ010000002.1 GCA_902530885.1 uncultured Pelagibacteraceae bacterium | reverse complement strand
TATTCTCAGTGTTTAAATATGGATGAGTAAATTTTATTTTTTTTATAATCAAGTTATCTTTAACATTATGGATAGGATTTAATGTTAAAAAATAGTTTCTAGGTGTTTCTAAGTTTTGCAGTTTGTTTAACCAATAAGTTATACATGTCACATTACCGTCTGAAATAGAGTTCCAACTAGACCAGGCTCTTTTTTTTTGAGGCATTAAACTTTCATCAGTGTGTAGAATAGCTTCATTTTCAACATACTTAAATTTTCCTAATATATTTTTTTCTTGTGTGGTTGGTTTTTCCAAAATATCTAAGCTTTCATCAGCATGCGAAGCTAAAACCACTTGATCATAATCAATATACTCATTTCCGATCATAATTCGAACGTTATCATCACTTCTAATTATTTTGCTAACTTTATAATTTTTAAATATTTCACCGCTGATTTTATCAGTAACTTTTTTAACATAAGCTCTGCTTCTATTTGAAACTGTATACCACTGCGGTCTATTTTTTAATTTAAATAACCCGTGATTAATGAAAAAATTTAAAAAAAATTTAATTGGCATTTTTTTTGCTTTTTCAAAAGGCATCGACCATATAGCCGCGACCATAGGTATTATATGATACTCTATAAAATATTTTGAAAGTTTTTTTTTACTTAAAAAATCTCCTAAAGTTTGTTCTGTTATTTTATTTTTAAGTATTTTTGGTGCAGTTTTGTAAAAAGATATTATTTCTTTTATCATTATTAAAAATTTAATATTTAATAAATTAAGTCTATTTGCAAAAATCCCGCTAAGACCACTTCCACTATATTCTATTTCAGTATTTTTTATTGAAACAGAGAAAGACATATCACTTTTTTCATACGGAACATTTAGATCTTTAAAAAATTTTATTAGATTTGGGTAAGTTACTTCATTGAAAACAATAAAACCTAGATCAACTGGTACAATTTTATCACCCTCTTTGATTTCATAGGTGTAAGAATGTCCTCCAAAATGATCAGCTTTCTCATATAAATCAACTTTAAATTTTTTTGATAAGAAGTAAGCAGAGGAAAGTCCAGAGATTCCTGAGCCAATTACTGCTATTTTCATTTATTAAGCAGCTTCATCTTTATATTCATCCATTGATGGGCAAGAACATACAAGATTTCTATCTCCATAAACATTGTCAACTCTTGCTACTGGAGGCCAATATTTATTATTTTTTACAAACTCAGTTGGAAAGGCCGCCTCTTCTCGGGTATATTTATGACTCCAATCATTTGAAGCTAGTTCAATGTAAGTGTGAGGAGCGTTTTTTAATGGATTGTCAATTTTATCAAACTTTGATGACTCCACTAAATCAATTTCTTTTTTTATTTTAATTAATGCATTACAAAACTTATCTATTTCTTCTAAATTTTCACTTTCTGTGGGCTCTATCATTATTGTTCCTGCAACCGGCCACGACATAGTAGGAGCGTGATAACCGAAATCGATTAATCTTTTAGCTAAATCTTCTTCTGAAATTCCTGAACTCGTTTTAATTGGTCTAATATCTATTATACACTCATGTGCTACATTTCCATTTTTGCCAGTGTATAAAACTTTGTAATCTTTAGATAATTTCTTTGAAATATAATTCGCATTTAAAATTGAAATTTGCGAAGCTTTTTTCAAACCCTCAGCGCCCATCATTTTTATATACATCCATGATATAGGTAGTATACTTGAACTTCCCCATGGAGCAGCCGAAACAGCTCCCATTCCATTTTTTGGTCCAGCATCTTTAATTATTTCATGAGTTGGAAGAAAATCAGATAAATGTTTTGTGCAAGCTATCGGTCCCATACCTGGTCCTCCACCACCATGTGGAATACAAAATGTTTTGTGTAAATTTATATGACAGACGTCTGGTCCAAATTTTCCTGGCTTTGCAATACCTACTAGGGCGTTTAAATTTGCTCCATCCATATATACTTGACCGCCATGTTTGTGAATAACATCACAAATTTCAGTAATTTTTTCTTCAAATACTCCATGAGTAGATGGGTAAGTAACCATTAAAGCAGCTAAATTTTTTGAATATTTTTCTGCTTTATTTTTTAAATCATTTAGGTCCACGTTACCATCATCGTCACAATTAATAACTACTACTTTCATTCCGCTCATTTGAGCACTCGCAGGATTGGTTCCGTGAGCAGAATTTGGTATTAGGCACACATCTCGATCGCCTTGTCCATTGCTTTCATGGAATTTTCTTATCGTCATTAATCCAGCATACTCACCCTGAGCTCCAGAATTTGGTTGTAAAGATACTGCATCATAACCCGTGATTTCCTTTAAATCATTTATCAAATCATTAAAGAGAATTTTGTAGCCTTCCATCTGGTTTGTTGGCACAAAAGGATGTGGTAATGAAAATTCTTTCCAAGTTATAGGCATTAGCTCAGCTGTCGCATTAAGCTTCATTGTACAAGAGCCTAAAGCAATCATTGATCTATTAAGTGCAATATCACAATCTTCAAGTTTTTTTAAATACCTCAGCATCTCTGTTTCTGAATGGTATTTATTAAAAACTGGATGAGTTAAATATTTTGATGTTCTTAAAAGATTTTTCGGTAGATTATTTAGCTCAACTTTTACATCCTGGTTAATCTTCGTTGAAACTCCGAATATTTTTAATAGTTCTTTCACATCGTCAAGTTTTTTTGCTTCATCAAATGCTACAGACAAGTTTTTATCATCAACTTTACGTAAATTAATATTTTTATTTAAAGCAGCTTGAAAAATAGTGTTAGTTTTTTTATTTGTTTCGATTGTCACTGTATCGAAAAAATGTTCTGATAAAATTTGGTAACCGCCTTTTATAATTTCGTCAGCAAATAATTTTGCAAGTTTAGAAGTTCTATTTGCTATTTTAAGTATTCCATCAGGTCCATGATAAATTGCAAAAGCAGCAGATATGATTGCTAATAATGCTTGAGCAGTACAGATATTACTAGTTGCTTTATCTCGTCTGATATGTTGTTCCCTTGTTTGTAAAGAAAGTCTATATGCTTTTTTTCCGTGTCTATCTTTTGAGACACCTATAATCCTTCCAGGCATCGATCTTTTAAATTCTTCTTTAGTTGCGAAGAAAGCTGCATGAGGACCGCCATAACCCATAGGAATGCCAAATCTTTGTGCGCTGCCTACAGCTATATCTGCGCCAAGCTCTGCTGGGGTTTTTAATCTGGTTAAAGCTAATAAATCACATATTAAAATTGCTTTTCCATTTTTTTTATGAATTAAGCTTATGGCTTCGCTAGGATCTTGGATTTCACCAAGTGAGCCAGGGTAAGATAAAACTCCGCAAATAATATCCTCACTAATTTTTGGGAGCTCTTTCTTTTCATCACCAATTATTAACTCTAAACCAAAAGGTTTTGTCCGAGTTTTAATAAGATCAATAGTCTGTGGATTGCAATTGCTTGAAATAAAAATTTTTTTTGAATCAGTTTTATCTAATCTTTGAGATAGTCCTACTGCTTCCGCAGTTGCCGTCGCTTCATCAAGCAAAGACGCATTAGCAATATCCATGCCAGTGAGATCAATTATTGTTTGTTGGAAATTCAAAAGCATTTCAAGTCTGCCTTGAGCTACTTCCGGTTGGTAAGGTGTATAAGATGTGTACCAACCTGGATTTTCAAGAATATTTCTTAAAATAACATTTGGAGTAATAGAGTTATAATATCCCATACCAATAAAATTTTTAAAAATTTTATTCTTTTTTGAAATTATTTTTAATTTTTTTAAAGCATCATTTTCAGATAGAGGCTGATCTATTTTAAGGTTGTCTTTTAGCAAGATCTTTTCTGGCACTGTATTTTGCATTAATTCATTAAGTGAGTTATATCCCACATACTGCAACATTTTTAATTGATCATCATCTGAAGGACCAATGTGCCTTTTTATAAATTCTTTTGAATTATCATCAATCATTTAACTTGGGTTCTCCTTACAAAATTTGTCGTATTCATCTTTTGACATTAATGAATCTAATTCGCCTTTATCTTTAATCTTCAATTTAAAAAACCAACTCGCACCTTCAGGATCTGCATTAACACTGCTAGGATCATCTGCTATAGCTTTATTCCCCTCTGTAACCTCACCTGAGATTGGTGAATAAACATCACTAGCAGCTTTAGTTGACTCAACAACTGCGGCTTGCCCCTCTTTATCTATTGATTTACCCGCATCTGGAACTTCTACAAAGACTATATCTCCAAGCATTTCAGTTGCGTGCTTAGTTATACCGATTGTCGCCATATCACCTTCTAGTGAGACCCATTCATGTTTTTTAGAATATTTTTTTTCACTCATTTATACCTCGCTTTTTTATTTAACATAACTTTTTTTGTAAAATGGAAGTTCTGAAATCTTTCCTCCATACATTTTTCCTCTAATCTCAAGCTTGATTAATGTGCCTATTTCAGAAAATTGTGATTTAATATATCCCATTGCAACTGATGCGTTTACACTTGGACCAAAAGTTCCACTTGTTACAAAACCAATTTCTTCATTATTAGAAGAAAAAATTTTTGTATTTTCTCGGGCTATAACTTTTCCCTCAGGTTTAATGCCTACTCTTATTTTTTCGCTTCCATTTGTTAATAAATTTTTTATTTTACTCCATCCATTAAAACCACCAGACTCTTTCCTTTTTTTTGCGATTGCCCATTTAAGATTTGCTTCTACAGGATTAATTTTTTCGTTTAGATCATGACCATATAGACATAGTCCAGCTTCTAATCTTAATGTATCTCTTGCACCCAAACCTATAGGCTTAACTCCATTTTTAATCAAAAAATCAATTAAGTTATTTACTTTTTTATTGGAAATTGAAATTTCAAAACCATCCTCTCCTGTATATCCAGATCTTGTTACATAAAGACTTTCGCTATCATAACTAAAATTATTTCCTGTCATAAACTTCAATTCTGATACACCTGGAATTAGTTTTTCTAAAATCTCTACTGACTTAGGTCCTTGTAAAGCTATTAAAGACAAATCGTTATTTAAAAGATATTTATGATTTTGACCTAAAAATTGTGATATATGTTTGATATCATTTTCTTTACATGCTGCATTTAAAATTATACAGAAACCTTTATTGGTTTTTGTAATAATTAGATCATCTATAATTCCACCGTTATTGTTTAATAAAAAAGAATATTTTGAGTGATTGACTTTTAATGATTTTAAATCTGATGGAATAATTTTCTCTAAGGCTTCTTCTAGTGTTTCGTCTCCCTCTAAAAAAAATTGCCCCATGTGCGAGACATCAAAAAAACCAGCATGAGTCCGTGTTGAAATATGCTCTTTAACGATACCATCCTTGTACTGGATTGGCATTTCATAGCCTGCGAATGGAACGAACTTAGCTCCTAAGCTTTTGTGTAAATCGTATAACGCTGTTTTTTGTACACCCATAATAACTCTTTTCTCTACCCCATCTGTTTTGAAACCTGAGAGATTTACTCCTTCGGTGAGGCAACGCCTGCTTTCCAGAGTTATTATAGTAACGGTCCTGTTGCCTGAGAGTTTCCGGGGTGGTTGCTCCTTCGGCGCTAATTTAATAGACTCTCCCGTTAAAGAGATACTGTCTTCGATATACAGTTAAAAGTCAAATATTTTAGCTTATTTTTTTTGTTTTATTATCAAAACTTTTTGATACTACGGCTAAAATAATTACAAAACCTCCAATAAATACACTTAATGGTGGTATCTCACCTAAAAATAACCAAACCCAAACAGGTGCAAAAATTGTTTCTAGAAGCATTAATAATCCAACTGTCACAGCGGGGGTAGATTTGGAGCCTATTGTGACACAAATAAAGCCAAATGCTAACTGAGGAACTCCCAATAAAAAACCCATTAATAAATCATTTGAACTAAAAATTAAATTTTCTGACATTATTAATCCATATATTCCGCTAAAAATTCCAGAGTAAAAAATAGCTGGCACCATATCCAAAGATGGAAATTTTCTAATAATCATTACAAGTATTGTAAAATTAATTGGTATCGCAAAAGCTACAATATTTCCAAACAAACTTCCGCTATTAATAGAATCTCCAACTAAAATAATCATTCCAACAAATGCTAGGATAATTGAAAAAAAACCTCTAAGTGAAATCTTCTCATTCAAAAAAAAATAACCAAATATAGCTAAAAATATTGTTTGAGTACTTATTATAAAAACAACATTTGCGACAGTTGTCTCTGACATTGCGAAAACGTATGCAACAAAGCTTATTGATAGAAACAATCCACCAATAACTGCTGGAAAGCCTGAACGTTTAATTATTTGATAGGTTTGACCTCGATATGTGAAATATAAAAAAATTGACAACGCTGTTATAAAAAAAAGAGATCTAACCAACAATATTTGCCAAATATCCTCTGTTTCAAATAACCGAATAATTAATCCTCCCCAACTTAAAAAGAAACCACCCATAAGACATAACACGAAACCTGGTATTTTATAAATGATGTTCATTTAAATTTCTTGGAAATTCTTGAAAAATAAAAATGCAATGTTGAGGCTCTTAGTATCATAAAAATTAATAAAGAAAACCAAATTCCATAATTAAGTAATTGTTCGGTTAAAAAAATTGAAGCAGGCAAATAAATAATAACTGAAATAAACATACTGTTCCTAATTTCTGCAGTTTGAGTTGCACCTAAAAATATACCATCAAGTTGGTAGCAAAAAGATGCGATTGGAGGAATTATTATTATCCAAAAAATATATTTATAAGATAAATATCTTAAATATTCTATACTTGTTATTATGTTTATTAAATGTTCAGAAAAAAATATAAAAATTACACTAATGGTTAATCCTGTAAAAAAACTAAGATAAATTGAATTTTTTACAACACTATTAAACATTCTTAAAGACTTTCTGCCTATTGAATAACCTACTATGCCCTCTGTTGAAAAAGCGTAAGCATCTAAGAAAAACGCAGCAATTATAATAAACTGAAGCAATATAGAATTTATAGCGACATATTCTTCTCCCAAGGTTGAACTTAAATATGTTACCCAAAAAAAAGCAAAAGTTAATAAAACAGTACGTAAGAATATATCAAAATTTATATTTAATAATTTAATCATCTTTTTTCCATTAAAAATTTTTTTATAAATTCTTGGAATAACTTTAAATTTTTTAATTATGTAATAATAGGTAAAAATAGAATAACTAATGACTGTTAAATAAGAGGCGGCTAATGTGCCAAGCGCCACACCAGCCACATCTAATTGGAGATAATGTACAAAATAAATACTTAAAACTATATTTAGAACACTTAAAATTATTATTAAAGAACTAGATAAAAAAGTTTTTTGTATGCCCAGATAAAAACCAACCAAGATATAAATTATAAGCTCAGCGGGAGCAGAAAATATTCTAATGGATATATATCTCTCTATTAAAACTTTTGTTTGCTCAGATGTAACAAACAAATTATATATCAAATTTATAATGAAAGGTTTTAAAAGGATTATTATAAAGGCAATTAATAAAGCGACAAATAAATTTCTTAAAATTGTATTTACTAATTCTCTATAATCCCCTTTGCCTAAGGCTTGTGACACAATGCCAACAGTTCCCATCCTTAAAAAACCAAAACTCCAAAGAACCATTGTAAGAAAGGCAGTGGAGATGCTCACTGCAATTAAATATTTTTCATTATCTAGATTGCCCATTAACCCTGTATCAACAATTCCAACCAATGGAATGGCTAAATTGGAAAAGAAAATTGGGATTGATACTTTTATAATTTGAAGTTTTGATATATCTGTGGGAAACCTTAAAATGGGCATAGTAATGGATAAATTATTCTTTATTATGAAACAATTAAATTATATAAGCAATTAGTAAGATGTTAGAACAATTCGTTATAGCAATACAAATAATCTTAATTGATATTGTGATGGCAGCCGATAATGCTATCATTATAGGTCTGATAGCAGCTAATTTTGCACCCCAAAACAAGAAAAAGATAATAGCTTGGGGGGTCGCAGGAGCTTTTGTTTTTAGAATATTTTTTGCGTTCGGTACAGATTACATGCTTGAATATGCATGGATTAAAATCGCAGGTGGTCTGGCGCTATTATGGATTGTTTATAACATACGACAAGACTTGTTTGGTAAAAACAAAATTAGATCTCCAGAAAACAAATCCAAAGAGCCGGTATCTTTTAGAACAGGTGTATATAGGATTTTAATAGCAGATATCACTTTAAGTTTTGATAACGTTCTAGGCGTTGTAGGTGCTGCTAAAGATTATTATTACTTAATGATAACGGGTTTACTATTATCAGTATTTCTCGTCGCTACATTAGCTACCTATTTTGCCAATTACATCAAAGACAATAAATGGTTAGGCTATGTTGGAATATTTGTCATTATTATAGTTGCCTTACAGTTAATCATTGGGGGATTAGTAAATCTTGAAATCTTAACAATCAAAGAACAGTACGAATTTTTATTTAGCGTATGATTGACTATTGTATTTTGGGATCTGGTATATCTGGATCAACAATTGCAAATCTTTTATCTAAATCCTATAGTGTAGAAATAATCGACAAGGCCCGTGGTATAGGTGGAAGATGTTCCAGCAAGAAATTTATTAAAAATTTAAATTTTGATCATGGTCTTCAATATTTTTCTTCCAAAAATTATAAATTTGCTCGATTTCTTAAAAAATTAGAAAAAAATAAAATTTTAAAAGAATGGTCAGGTTACCATTTGGACTTTACTTTCAAAAAGAAAATATCTTATTCAAAATTAATAGGGAAAAAGGGAAATAATGATTTAAATAAGTTTTTAATCAGTAAAATTAGAAAAAAATTTAGCACTGAAATAATAAAAATTACAAATCAAAAAAATTATTGGGAACTACACAGTAAATTCAAAACCATAAGATCAAAAAATTTGATAATTACTTTCCCTTTTCCTCAAACCAAAAAGATCGCAAAATCCTATTTAAAAAAAAATTTCAATAATATGAAAATTAATATGGTACCCAATATAACACTTATGATATCACAAAAAGGAGGTAATGATATACCCATAAGTAGTATTAAAGTTAAAGGTAAATATATATCTTGGATTGCAAACGAAAATAGTAAAAAAAGATTTTTTAACAAACGTACTTTATGGACAGTACAAGCTAATGAAAAATTTTCTAAAAATATTATAAATACGTTTAAAAAAAAACGCAATTATTTTTCAAATTTAATGATGAGAGAATTAGCTCAATTACTTAATATTAATAATAAAAATTTAAAAGTTTTTGGAATACACGGTTGGAAATATTCTTATAGTAATTTTAAAACAAGTTATGAGTCATATTGGGATAAAAATATTAGACTTGGCATATGTGGAGACTGGTTCATCGGTGCTAAAGCTGAACATGCGTGGCTTAGCGCGCACTCTTTATTTAAAAAGATAAAAAAAAACCCGCCTAAAAATTAGACGGGTTTTAATTTTTAAAATCTAAATTGATTAGAATTTATAGCCTATTGAAGCCTTGAACATTGTAACATCTAAATCAGCTTCAATTAAGTTAGCTGAAGTTACGCCTGTTCTTTTTACAGATGATCTTATCGAAACATCGTCATAATCCGTGAAAGAAACTTCTCCTCTTACGAACATATTGTCTGCCATATCGGACTCAAATCCTGCACCAATAAGTAAACCATTTATAGTTTCATTACCGTACTTAGATCCTGTAGCTAAACTTTCTAAAGTGTTAAGGTCAACTTGTACATAGCCTCCTTTTACGTAAAATCCTTCAGCTAGTTCATACGATGCGTACAGTGTCATATGATTTTCTATTTCTGCTTGGGCGCTTTGAGCTCTTTTTGTAGTAGTTTCTGTTGTAGTACCAGTAACAGATGTTTCTGTATCTGTTCTAGACTTAGTTTCACCACTTACGTCGGCTGAACCTGGAATGTAGTCAAAACCTAACGTAACACCACCCAACATCGCTGGAGTGTATTCAACGAACACAGAAACAACACCTACTTGGTTGTCTGCTTCGCCGTTAGTTACTTCAGAACCTTCAGTCTCTGTACCGCCCGCTTCAATATCAGCTATCGCTCCACTTATTCCTATTGCCATTTCAGCAAGCGCGTAACTTGAACTAAAAACAGCTATTAAAAAAGCAAGAGCTAAAGCTTTGATATTTCTCATTTTTACTCCTTATAGTAAATTGCAATATACTAAGAACTTTCTTAATTTAATTTTAAGTATGAGTCCACTCAAAATGACCTTATCTACATTCAATATTGCTCAAAAATCGCTATTTTACTAACTTTTATAGTGGCAAAAATGACACACAAAGAGGAAAATTTAAAAAATCGTTTCTTTTTTTTTGCTGTATTTGCCTAAGTTAAATTTAATCTTCGGATTGAGGTGATTAATATCTCTAACTTTTAAACTTTTTAAATTCTGCACTAAATTTAAAAATTTTTTTGTTTCCGTAGCTGTTACAAGTCCTTCAGTCAAAGTTTTAAATTTTTCAATATAATCTGATCGTCTGAACGGTCTCAAACCATTAGGATGCGCGTCAGCGACACTTCTTTCTTCTTCAATGATTGAGCCATCATCCATTTTTATAACTACTTTGCCGCCAAATGATTTTTGTTTAGGGTCTGGATCGTGATACTTTTTTGTCCAAAATTGATCTTCAAAAGTCTTAACTTTTTTCCAAATTTCTACTGTACTTTTTCTATTTGCCCTTTCAGGAGTGTAAGATTTAATATGATGCCATTTCCCGTCTTCCAACGCCACGGCAAAGATATACATGATAGAATGGTCTAAAGTTTCCCTGCTAGCATTTGGATCCATTTTTTGAGGATCATTAGCCCCTGTTCCAATAACATAATGCGTATGATGACTGGTGAATATCTCAATACTTTTTATCTTTGAAAAATCTTTTATTTTTTTATTTAAACTTATTGCTAAGTCAATAAGTGCTTGGGATTGATACTCTGCGGAATGTTCCTTGGTATAAGTTTCTAAAATAGCTCTTTTTTCTTGATTAACACTTGGTAGTGGAACGTTATAAACTTTATCTGGGCCAGACAATATATAAGCAATAAAACTATCTTCGCCTTCATATATTGGGCTTGGCGCTCCCTCACCTCTCATACACCTATCAACAGATTCTATTGCTATTTTCCCTGCATGTGCAGGAGCAAAAGCTTTCCAACTTGAGATTTCGCCTTTTCGGGACTGTCTTGTAGATATAGTCGTATGCAACGCTTGTTGGATTGATTGATAAATAATTTCTTTATTTAATTTTAAAAGAGATCCTATTCCAGCTGCAGCACTTGGTCCTAGATGAGCAATATGATCAATTTTATGTTCGTGTAGACAAATTCCTTTTACAAGATTTACTTGAACTTCATAGGCAGTAAGAATTCCCTTTATAACATCCATGCCATTACAATTAGTTTGTTGAGCCACTGCTATAACTGCTGGAATATTATCACCTGGATGGCTGTAGTCTGCAGCTAAAAAAGTGTCATGATAATCTAATTCTCTTACAGCAGTACCATTGGCCCAGGCTGCCCATTCACAATGAACTTTAATTTTTGGATCAATACCAAATAATGTCGCTCCATTTTTCCTTGGGTGTGAAAGCGCCATCTCTCTAGCAGAAATTACAGACTTTCTTTTTAATGATGCGATAGCTACGGATGCGTTATCTATTATTCTGTTTATTACCATTTCGATAGTTTCAGCAGAAGGTCTTGATTTGTCAGCAGCTATTTCAGCAATTTTCCAGGCTAGTTGATCTTCTTTTTTAAGTAAGGCTGAAGAGGGATGAGTTTGAACTTTTATTTCTTGCATATTAATTCAACATATTTCTAAGTACGTACTGAAGAATTCCGCCATTCTTATAATACTCGACTTCATTCTGAGTATCTATTCTACAAAGAACTTTAATGGTTTTACTTGTTCCATCTTTATATTTTATTTCACAAGACAACTCATCTCTTGGTTTAACACCTTTATCTATATCAACTATTGTAATGAGTTCAGAACCAGTAATATTCAATTTTTTTCTATCAAAGCCTTCATTAAATTGAAGAGGCAAAACACCCATACCAATAAGATTTGATCTATGAATTCTTTCAAAACTCTCAGCTATTACAGCTTTAATGCCTAAAAGTTTTGTACCTTTAGCAGCCCAATCTCTAGAGGATCCGGTGCCGTATTCTTTTCCAGCTATAACCACTAAATCATTATTTCTTTTTTTATATTCCATTGCTGCATCATAAACGCTCATAACTTTTCCGTCAGGTTGTAGAGTAGTGAAACCACCTTCAGTTCCAGGAGCCATTTCATTTCTTATTTTAATATTTCCGAAAGTGCCTCTCATCATTACTTCATGGTTACCTCTTCTTGCTCCATAAGAATTGAAATCTTTTTGTTGTACTTGGTTTTTCATAAAATAATGACCTGTAGGGCTATCTTTTTTTATGTTACCAGCTGGAGATATATGATCAGTAGTAACTGTGTCAGCTAGTAAAAGTAATAATCTTGCATCTTTAATTGGTTTAAATCCCTCTGGCTCATCTGGTAAATCATCAAAAAAAGGAGGTTTTTTCACGTATGTAGAATTATCTTCCCAATTATAAATACTGCTATCGACTGTTTTAATAGATCTCCATTCTTTAGGTCCTTCAGAAATGTTTGAATAGCGATCGATAAACATCTTAGCATTAATTGATTTTAGCATTATGTTTTCAATTTCTTTATTACTTGGCCAGATATCTTTTAAAAATACTTCTTTACCTTCTTTATCAATACCAAGGGAGCTTTTATATATATCAAAATTCATGTTACCAGCTAAAGCAAAAGCAACAACGAGAGGTGGCGAAGCAAGATAATTAGCTTTAACGTCTGGACTTATTCTTCCTTCAAAATTTCTATTTCCAGATAAAACAGAAACTGCATATAAATTTTCTTTATGTATCGCATCGGAAATATTCTTATTTAGTGGGCCAGAATTTCCAATACATGTTGTACAACCATAACCAACTAAATTAAATCCAAGTTCATCTAAATATTTATTTAAACCTGCTTTTTCTAAATAGTCGGTAACTACTTTAGATCCTGGAGCCAAAGATGTTTTTACCCACGGCTTTATCTTTAAACCTCTTTCTATAGCTTTTTTCGCTAGTAATCCTGCACCAATCATTACACTTGGATTTGAAGTGTTGGTGCAAGACGTAATGGCTGCAATAACTATATCTCCGTCTTTGATTTTAAAATCAGCACCATCAACATTTGCTTCAGAGGGTTTTTCTCTCTTAGTATTTTCTTTATAAGCTTTAGCAAAGCTCTTGGCGGAGTTTGTTAATAAAACTTTATCTTGTGGTCGTTTAGGACCAGATATACTTGGAACAACGGTGCTTATATCCAAAGACAAAGTATCAGTGAATTCCATACCTTCACTTGCCCACAGACCTTGTTCTTTTGAATATTTTTCTACAAGTTCAATCGTTTCATTATCTCTTCCAGAGAGTTTTAAATATTTTAATGTTTCTTCATCTACAGGAAAAAACCCACATGTTGCTCCATACTCAGGTGCCATGTTTGCTATTGTAGCTCTATCAGCCAAAGTAAGATTTTTTAAACCTTCACCATAAAACTCAACAAATTTTCCTACCACACCTTTTTTTCTTAGCATCTCAACAATTGCTAATACCAGGTCTGTAGCTGTTAATCCCTCAAGTAGTTTTCCTTTAATTTCTACTCCAACAACTTCGGGAATTAACATTGAAATAGGTTGGCCTAACATGGCTGCCTCTGCTTCTATTCCGCCAACTCCCCAGCCTAAAACTGATAATCCGTTAACCATTGTCGTATGACTGTCTGTTCCAACTAAAGTGTCTGGGTAAGCATAAAGATCATTTCCGCTTTTAGATGACCATACAACTTTAGCCAGATATTCTAAATTTACTTGATGACAAATACCTGTTCCTGGTGGAACAACCCTAAAATTATCAAAAGCTTTTTGACCCCATTTAAGAAATGCATACCTCTCTCCGTTTCTAGAAAATTCTTTTTCAACATTTTGATTAAATGATTTACCAGATGCATACTCATCAACCATGACAGAATGGTCTATTACTAAATCTACTGTAGATAGTGGGTTAATTTGATTGGGATCTTTATTTTTTTCTTTGACTGCATCCCTCATTGCTGCAAGGTCAGCAATAGCTGGAATGCCTGTGTAATCTTGTAGTAAAGTTCTTGTAGGTCTATAAGCTATTTCTGTATTAGATTTCTTATTTTTAAGCCACTCTTTTATTGCTAAAATCTGCTTCTTGTCTACCGTTAAGCCATCTTCATATCTTAGAAGATTTTCTAATAAAACTTTTAAAGATTTAGGAAGCTTTGATATTCCCTCTAAACCATTTTTTTCTGCAGTTTTTAAATTGAAAATTTTATAATTTTTATCTGATGAATTGATAGTTTCTAAAGAGTTAAACGAATTTTTGCTATTAAATTTCATGCGCTATACATAGAACATAATAACACAAACGATAAGTAAAAAAGACATTGAGTAATTAAAATTCTTAATAAATTTATCACTTGTGGCGAATTTTCTCATGTATTTTCCCATTAAACACCAAGCTGTCTGACTTCCAACAGCCATACAAAACCAGACTGATGTTAGAATTATTGAGTCTCTTAAATAATTATTTTGTGTATCTATGAATAAAGAAATTGAAGTTAGTCCCACTATAATACTTTTAGGGTTTACAAACTGAAACCAGAAAGTATTTAAAAATGTCACTGGTTTTGGGTCAATTTTGTTGTCACTTGTTTTACTTCCGAAGGATAGTTTGTAAGCCATGTATAAGAGATAGATTGACCCAAGAATTTTAATAATAGTTTGTATAAATTTGTATTTCTCAAAAACTGCAGCAGATGTTAATTGCAAAAGTATTATTAAGAGCGTCCATCCAATTATCACACCAAGCATTGTGGGTATAGCTTTTCTAAAACCAAAGTTGAATGCCGTATAAGATGTCATTATATTATTTGGTCCAGGTGAAAAAGCTGTAGCAATACCAAATAAGATTAATGGAAGAATTTGCATTTTGTTTAATGTTGAGTTCTTAGTTTATCATGAAATGATACGCAATTATCCTACATTATTTTTTTCATATTTTATATCGTCATGAATATAGAGAATTTCCCATCAATTAGCTGATAAATAACAAAAGGCTCTTCTTTTTTTCCGGGCATTCCTGGTGTACCTATTGGCATTCCAGGTAAAGATATGCCATCAATATCAGGTTGCTCTTTTAATAACCTATTTACTGCCTCGAGTGGAACATGCCCCTCTATAAAATATTTACCAATTATAGTAGTATGGCATGACTGCATTTCTAGTGGAATATTATATTTTTGTTTTATCGAATGGAGACTTCTCATATCTGTCTCCTTTACATTAAATTGTTCTTTTTCTAAAAACAAAACATATCCGTAACAACATCCGCAAGAAGGGGTTTTAAATACTTGAACGTTTTGTTTATTATCTTTTATATTTGCTGAAACATTTTTTTTATCTAAGATGAAGTCAAAAGTATAAAAAAGTAATACCGATAAAATTAAGATTATTATCGACTTAAAAAAAATTTTTAAATATAAATAATTTTTCATAATACACTTAAGCTATATCTAAACCATTATCAGTTTTCTGAGAAGGGTGCACTAGGACAACTTTTCCATCTTTTTCTATCGCGCCAAGTACTAATACTTCTGATACAACACCAGCTATGTTCTTACTTGGAAAATTACATACTCCGATAACTTGTTTTCCGATGAGATTTTCAGCGTTATAGTAATGTGTGATTTGAGCTGAAGATTGTTTGATACCAATTTCTTTTCCAAAATCAACTTTTATTATTAAAGATGGTTTTCTTGCTTTTTCATTTTTTTTTACTTCTAAAACTGTACCGACTTTTATTGAGACCTTTTTAAAATCTTCATAGTTAATTTCCATTTTTTCTCCTTATAAAAAAAAGGGGGCTTACGCCCCCTTTTAAATTTTTAAGTTAAATAATTATAATTGTTTATAATTACCTTTGCTCCACTCATAAAAAACGTAACCTGGTAAACTTACATCACCTTTTTTATCAAAGCTTAAAGTTCCGAGCACTGTATTGAATTTCCCTTTTTTCATTGCTTTAAGAACTTTTTTTCTATCGAGTGATCCAGCTTGAGTAGCAGCTTGCTCAAATACTTGTAACGCAGCATATGAGTAAAGTACGTAACCTTCTGGTTCAATCCCCGCAGCTTTAAATTTTTTTACTAATGGTGCAGCTTCTGGATTATTTCTTGGGTCTGGACTGAAAGTCATTAAAGTACCTTCGCCAGCATCACCAGTAATTTGCCAATACTCTGCAGTTACTAGTGCATCTCCACTAATCAATTTAGTTTTCATACCTTGGTCTCTCATTTGTCTTACGATTAGACCACCTTCAGTATGGTAACCTCCAAGATAAACAGCATCGATACCGTTTGATTTTAGTTTAGAAACTAAAGCAGAGTAATCTTTTTCACCTGCTGTAAATGCTTCGTACATAGTTTCTTTTAATCCACCTTTATTCATGTTTTTCTTTGTAGCATCTGCTAAACCTTTTCCATAAGCAGTTTTATCATGAATAATTGCAACTTTTTTTCCACTGTATTCTTTTGCTAAGAATGCGCCAGCAACTTCACCTTGTTGGTCATCTCTACCGCAAACTCTAAACACATTTGGTCCACCTTTGTCTGTGAACGCTGGATTAGTTGATGCTGGAGATACTTGGATAATACCTTCTTCTGTGTACACTTTTGAAGCTGGTATAGAAGATCCAGAGCAGAAATGTCCTGCTACGTACGTCACGCCTTGACCAGCAAATTTATTTGCAACAGCAACAGCTTGTTTTGGATCACAAGCATCATCACCTATCACTAATTTAACTTTTTCTCCCAAAATACCACCTTTTGCATTAGTATCTTTTAACCACATTTCAGCACCAGCCTTTAACTGAGCACCGAAAGATGCGTATTGACCACTCATTGGTCCAGCAGAAGCTACAACAACGTCAGCTTTTGCAGTTATTGATCCTAATAAAAAGATTGAAGCAATTATTGAAAGAATATTTTTCATAATCTTAAACATATGTTCCTCTTTTTGTTGTTAATTAATTAATTAATTTCGATTATTGAACACTACCTAAGGTTTTTTGTAAATATGGAAAAATATTATTTTTTTCCACCACCCTCAAGATAAGCAGCTTGAATATCCTTGTTTTTTAATAAGTCTTGACCTGTGCCCTCTAAAGTCACATTTCCGTTGACTAAGACATAGCCTCTGTCCGCTAACTCTAAAGCCTTTTTAGCATTTTGCTCAACTAAAAAAATAGTTACCTTTTTTTCTTTATTAATATTTTTAATTGCTACAAAAATTTGATTTACAAGTTTCGGAGCTATACCAAGAGATGGCTCATCTAACAAAAGCATTTTTGGTCTAGCCATCATTGCTCTACCAATAGCTAACATTTGTTGTTCTCCTCCTGAGAGAGTTCCTCCTCTTTGATTTAATCTATCTTTAAGAACTGGAAAAAGATCATAAACATCTTTGGCATCAGTATCAAAATTTTTTCCTTTTTCATAAGCTGAAGCTCCTAATCTCAAGTTATCTTCTACAGAAAGCCTTGAAAATATTCTTCTACCTTCAGGTACTTGTGAAATTCCAAGATTCACTATTTCATGTGGAAGTAAATTTTCTATGCGCTGATCATCAAATAAAATTTCACCAGTTGAAGCTTTGTTAACGCCACTTATTGTCATTAATAAAGTTGATTTACCTGCTCCATTAGAGCCAATCAAAGTAACAATTTCTCCGCTATTTACTTTTACATCTACTCCTCTTAAAGCTTGAATATTTCCATAAAAGGTTTCAACTTTTGATATTAACAACATATTATTCCTCTGTTCCTAAATACGCCTCAATAACTGCTGGGCTATTCTTTGTTTCTTTTGCAGATCCTTGAAATATTTTCTTTCCATAATTTAAAACAACTACATGATCAGAAATCTCCATTACGACGCTCATGTCATGCTCAATTAACAAAATACCTGTTTTTTTTTCTTTTTTTATAAATAGAAGTAACTTATTTAATTCAGCAGATTCTTTTGCATTTAATCCAGCTGCTGGTTCATCTAAGCATAGTAAATGAGGGTTAATACACATTGCTCTTACTATTTCCAGTTTTCTTTGATCTCCATAAGGTAAATCACCTGCATCATCATCAGCTCTGTGGGTAAGACCTATTATGTCTAACCAGTATTTAGAAATTTCCACTGCTTCTTTTTCTTTGTTTACAAAAGAGGGTGCATTGAACAATCCTAAAATTGTAAACCCTGATGCGTCCATGAGTTTATTATGTTGAGCAACCATTAAGTTTTCTAATACGGACATTTGTGGAAAAAGCCTTATATTTTGAAAAGTTCTAGCCACTCCTGCTTTCTGAGCAACTTTAAAATCTGAAAACTTTTTTAAATTTAATCTTTCATTTTCTTTATTAAGAAACATTGAGCCTGCGGTAGCTTTATAAAAACCTGTTAAGCAATTAAATACAGTTGTTTTTCCAGCTCCATTAGGCCCAATAATTGATGTAATTTGATCTTTAGCCGCCGAAAAGGATAAGTTATCAATTGCTAATAGGCCACCAAACTTCATAGTTAAATTTTCAACATCTAATAATTTCTCTGTCATTTAGTAGCCTCTTTTTTTTGAAGAGTTATTGTTGGTTTTCTGGTTGCTAATATTCCCCTAGGTCTAAAAATCATTATAAGAACCATAGCCCCACCAAATGCTATCATTCTGTAAGACTCAAAATCTCTAAAAACTTCAATTAATCCAATTAAAAAGACCGTCGCTAAAACAACACCTGTTTGTGAACCCATGCCTCCAAGCACTACAATCGCAACTATTATAGCTGACTCAATAAAAGTAAAACTTTCTGGACTAATAAAAGCTTGTCTAGTTGCAAAAAAGGAACCAGCAAAACCTCCGAACATTGCACCAATAGCAAACGCTGTAAGTTTTGTATTTCTTGGGTTCACACCTAATGACTTACATGCAATTTCATCTTCCCTTAAAGCTTCCCAAGCTCTTCCGATTGGCAATCGCCTAATTTTGATTGTAAAAAGATTAGTTATTAAAGCTAACACAAGAATAAGATAGTATAAAAATATTATTCTTTGCATTGGGCTATATTCTAAACCAAAAAAAGTGTGAAATGTTTGCTCTCCTTCATCTGGAAAACTTTTAAATGGTAACCCAAAAAAAGATGGTCTTGGTATGCCTGTTAAACCATCTGGTCCTTTTGTAAGCTGGTACCAATTTAATAAAAGGATTCTTATCATTTCACCAAATGCTAATGTAACAATTGCGAGATAATCACCCCTTAGTCTTAAAACTGGAAAACCTAACAAAACTCCAAACATCGCAGCGAATATTCCTGCTATCGGCAAACAAATCCAAAAAGACCATCCAAAATGGATTGCAAACAATGCATAAGAGTAAGCGCCTACAGCATAAAATGCAACGTAACCTAAATCAAGTAATCCTGCTAATCCTATTACAATATTTAAGCCCCATCCCAACATAATATAAGTTAACATCATAATGGCTATATCCATCAGGTATCGATCAGTAAAGGGAAGGAAAGGAAAAATAACTGAGAAAATAATTGCACTTAAAGCAATTTGAGTTCCTTTGGTGTCTAAAAAATTTGTAATTGATTTGCCAATGGTTGACTGTATTCCAAATTTTTGATCTCTATTATAAATATATAAGTTAGTAAGAAATCTTCCTAAAGCACAAACTATGACGATAACTAATACGATGAACCATTTGGGGCTTACAACTAAAACTTCATTTTTAGCAACTGTTCTTAAACCTACTATTGGACCGAATAAAGCTAGGGCAATTAATCCTGTAAAAAGACTATCTTTAATAGATGAATATAGAAAATTTTTTCTCATTTAAACTTTTTCAATATCGGGCTTGCCTAAAAATCCGGTTGGATAAAATATTAAAACAACTACTAAAACCGTAAATGCAGCTATATCTTTATATTCTATTGAAATATATCCTGACCAAAAAACTTCTATTAAACCTATTAGCAATCCTCCGAGCATTGCTCCAGGTATAGAACCTATTCCTCCGAGCACAGCAGCGGTAAATGCTTTGATCCCTGCAAGAAAACCTATATAAAAATCTATGACACCATAATACATTACGAACATCATGCCAGCGACTGAGGCAAGTGATGAACCAATTATAAAAGTTATTGATATCGTTCTATCTACATTAATTCCCATTAATGCAGTCATAGTCCTATCTTGTTCGCATGCTCTTTGAGCTCGGCCAAGTGCCGTTCTTGTAATTAATAAAGTAAAAACTGCCATTAAAAAAATTGTTACTAATATTATAAAAATCTGTAAGTAACTTAGAGATACTGTAAAACCTGTATCTTCCAAAAAAGTAAAACCACCTTGAATAACTGGTTGTAAAGTTTTTATTCTTGCTCCTTGAGCAGCTTGAACGTAGTTCTGTAAAACTATTGACATTCCTAATGCTGATATAAGAGGAGCTAATCTAAAAGATTTTCTTAAAGGTTTATAAGCTAATTTTTCTACCGTCCAGCCATAACAAGCTGTAAAAACCATTGCGATTAAAAGTGTTAGTAACAACACTATCGGTAATGCAATACTTGTGAGTGCAAATAATATAAATGAGATTAAGGCGATAAATGCTCCAACCATGAAAATATCTCCATGAGCAAAGTTTATCATGCCAATTATGCCATAAACCATAGTATAGCCTATTGCTATCAATCCATAAACTGATCCTAGAGTTACACCATTAATTAACTGTTGTAAGAAATAAGCAAGATCCATATCTAGATTTTTAAAATTTTTTAAAAATGTTATTTAAAACTGTTTGTTGGACTTTGTAAAATTTCTTTTTTTTAAGCTGATTAAGCACGTAAGCATTGGTTCCCCCGGGCGTTTGTGATTCTAGTACCAGTTGTTTTAAAGAAATTTTGTTTTTATTTATTGCATCTTCTGACAATGCCAAAAAAAGTTCTCTGGTATAATCTTCTGCATCTTTTCTTTTTATACCTTTAGAAGTTAACCAATTACTAGTTTGATTTAATAAAAAGTAAAAAGAAGCCATAAACGAAGAAGTTGACCAAAAAGCTTTTGAAGTTTTTTCATTATTCAGTTCTATTACTTTACCGAGATGTTTAAAAAAAAATTTTAGTTGATTATTCTTAGGACAAATTATTATAGGTCCTTTGCGTATACCTATAAATGGTAAAGGAATAACTCTAAATATATTTTTATTTTTTGTATATTTTTTTAATTTTTCTAAATTTATTGTTGATATAAGACTCACTATTTTTTTATTTTTTCTAAACTTGAGTTTACTTAAAATACTGCTTCCTACTTGAGGTGTTACTGCTAAAAAAACCCAATTAGATCTATCTACTACCTGTTGATTGTCAATTGCAATAGTCACTTTTTTAAATCTTTTACTTAATTTTTTTGATATTAATTTATTTCGAGGGGAGATATAAATTTTTTTGATTTTAAGCTTAGATTTGAAAATTCCTTCAACTATAGAAGAAGTAATATATCCTGAGCCTAAAAAACCAATATTCATAATAAATGCAGAATAACCAGTCTATACCATTTAATAAAGAAAATTTTAAACTGATTTTTTCGAAAGAATTTATTTTGGTAATAATATTTTCTACTCCTGCAGCAATAATTGCCGAGTATTTTAATATCCCCTTAGCTTGGTTTTTAGGTCCTATGATTATGACATCTTTATTATCTCTATTTGGTCTAAAACTAGTCATGCCTAGATTGGTTTTAAGTATAATTTTGGTATTGCTTGGTCTTTATATAGGCAATTACATTGATAAAAATTTATTTTCTCAAATGCATCAATGGATTTGGACATCATTAATTATGTTAGGCTACATAATTTTAAGTGTATTATTAGTTTCTAAATATCTAGAAAAATTTTCAGGATACGAAAAAAAAACGTCAATTTTTTCTGCTGCCCCAGGAGCTTTAGGTCCACTTTTAATTTTAGCTGAAGATGAAAAATCTGACCTGAGTCAGGTTGCAACTTCACATTTAATCAGGTTGATTATTATAATAACCGTGTTTCCATTTATTGTAGATAGTTTTTATGATCAAAATAAATTTAAAAAGATAGAAATAATCTTTGAACAAAATATTTATGACTTATTAATTTTAATAGTTTTATCTTTGTTAATTATTTTTATTTTTGATAAAATAAAAGTTCCCGCAGCACTTCTAGCTGGCACACTTGTGGCTAGTGGATTTTTACAAATTACAGAAGTAGCAAGTTATAAGTTGTCTCCAGGTATAATTGATTTTTGTTTATTAATACTTGGGTCTTCCGTAGGTTGTAGGTTTGCAAACAAAACTTTTGGTGAAATAGGAAAAAATGCTTTACATAGTTTTGTTGCTACATTTTTTTTGGTCGTTCTTGGTGTGTTGGCAGCTTATTTAGCAAGTTTAGTAATAGATAAAAATTTCTTTACTCTACTATTATCATATTGCCCCGGTGGAATTTACGAAGTTGCAGTAATTGCTATTTTTTTCGATCTGGACCCAGAATTTGTATCGTTTCACCACATTATTAGATTATTAATGATCTTGTTCATTGTGCCAGTAATCTTGCGGTTAATGCAGAAAAAAACCTAATTTTAACCTCTCGTTTTTGACATTAATTAAAATTTAGAGTTAAATTTGTTATGGCAAATTTTTTTGACCTCGTAGGAAGAATAATGATTTCAGCTATTTTTTTATTTAGCGGAATTAACAAAATCTTCAACTATGATGGCACTGTAGGCTGGATGGAGGGTTTCGGTATACCTGGATTTTTATTAGTTCCGGCAATTATAATCGAGATATTGTTTCCACTTATGATTATTGTTGGATACAAAACAAGAATTGCTGCTGGAGGCCTTTTATTATTTTCTTTATTAACTGCTTTTATTTTCCACTTAGATTTCTCTAATCAAATGCAGGTAATTGCATTCCTCAAAAATATTGGTCTTGCTGGTGGGATGTTATTTTTAGTAGTTCATGGTGCTAAAGATTTTTCGATGGAGAAGAAAAAAAAATACGTTCGTTTATAGAAAATCTACTTCTTTTTAAAATAGCTATTATATATTTGCCAAAATACAATAAACAAAATAGTTATCATTATACATAATGTTAACGGCCTATCCCAAAGAAACGCCCATGATCCATCACTTATAAGTAATGATCTCCTCAGGTTTTCTTCCATCAAACCTCCTAGTACAAACGCTAATATTAAAGGTGGCATAGGAAATTCATATAAGCGTAAAATTGTTGCCACAACAGCTATCCCAATCATTAAATAAATATCAAAATTATTAAAAGACATTAAGTAAATTCCAGTTACTGAAAAAAATAAAATAAGAGGAATTAAAAATGCTCGCGGTACTGCTAAAATTCTAGCTATGTAAGGAATAAGAGGTAAGTTAAGAATTAATAAAATTACCATTCCGATATACATTGACATTATTACAGACCAAAAAATTTCAGGATTGGTTTGATAAAGTCTTGGCCCTGGCTGTATACCAAAGCCTAGTAAGGCTCCAAGCATAACAGCAGTGGTACCACTGCCAGGAATACCAAGTGTTAATAAAGGAACAAAAGAACCAGAGCAAGCCGCATTATTTGCGGTCTCAGGTGCAGATAAACCGTTTACACTACCTTTTCCAAATTTTTGTTTCTCTTCATCTTTAACGAAATTTCTTTCCATCCCATAAGCTAAAAAAGAAGCAATAGTCGAACCTGCTCCAGGTAATACACCCACTATAAATCCGATTATTGAAGACCGAGGTATAGTTGTAACCATTTTTTTTGTTTCTTCTTTATCAAGTCTTATTGATCCAAGTTTTGATAACGAAATTTGTTTTGCAGCTTGTGTTGGATCGCTTCCTTTAAAAATAATTGAAAGAGCCTCACTCATTGCAAATGTAGCCATAACTACAAGTACGAAACTTATACCATCTGCTAAATTCATATTATTAAAAACAAATCTTGGTATATCTGATAAGGTATCTTGTCCAACTGAAGCTAACATTAGTCCTAGTACAACCATCATCATTGCTTTTAAAAAATGCCCTTTTGCAGAAAATGCTGATACTGCGGTCAAACCTAAAATCATAAGACCAAAATAATCTGGAGACCTAAAAGCTAAACTTACTTTTGACAAACTTGGTGCGGCAAATAATAAAAAAATTGCTGCGATCGTTCCTCCAGCAAAAGAACTATAAGCTGCGATCGCTAAAGCTTTACCAGCTTTTCCTTGTTGAGCCATAGGATAACCATCAAAAGATGTAGCTACAGTCCCAGGAATACCAGGAGCATTAATTAGTATTGAAGATGTTGAGCCACCAAATACTGCTCCGTAATAAACTCCTGCCATCAAAATTAATCCAGTTGAAGGTTCAAAACCATAAGTAATTGGAATCATTAGAGCTATCGCTGTCATAGGTCCCAATCCTGGAAGCATTCCAATTATAGTTCCAGCAAAACACCCAATCATCACCATAATGATATTTTTTATTGATAGCGCGGTATTTAAACCGATAAGAATTCCTTCAATCATCCTATTATTCCTAGGTATTTTAAAAGTGGGTCACGTAAGTAAATGTCTAATAGACCGTGTAGAAGAAACATGAAAATAGCCACAAAAGGAAAGGAAAGTGCAAAAACCCAAAACCATCTTTTTTCACCAAGTGTTAAATAAGATAGAACTAAAAAAATAGAGGTAGAAAGAAAATATCCTGCTTTTAAAATTGTAACTCCATAAATGATCATTAAAATGACTAGTGTAATTGTTCTTTTGTAATCAAGAACAGATAGATTAACATTTGAAGGCCTTTTTTCAGGTAATGCAATGTATAAACCAGAAAAGAAAATTCCTGCGTAACCTAATAAAATTGGAAAAGTTTTTGCATTAAAAGGAGCATTTTCATCAAAGGCAAAAACTCTAATTTGATATGCGTGATATAAATAAAATCCTGAAAAAACAAAGAAGAGCAGTGAAATAATCTTAATTGGACTTATTTGCACTGCTCCTCCTAATTAGTAAGTAATTAAATTACTCCAAGTTTTTTCATTAGAGCTGTCATTTCTTTAGTTTGTGTTTTTAAAAACTTCACAAACTTTTTGTCTGGGTTATAAATGTTTACCCAAGCATTTCTTTTTCTTACAGCTTCCCATTCTGGAGTTTTTTGTACATCACCTAACATTTTAGCTATTTTCTTTTTATCAGCACTACTCATGTTTGGTGGGCCAAAAAATCCTCTCCAGTTTACGAACTGAACATCAAAGCCCTGTTCTTTAAGTGTTGGTACTTCTGGAGCATCTGCAACTCTGCTAGGCGCAGTTATACCAATTATTCTTACTTGGTCTCTTGCTCCCATTACTTCTCCCAAACCAGTTGAAAGAATTTGAGTTTCTCCTGAAAGTAAACCTGCTAATGCTTTTCCGCCAGCATCGTAAGGTACGTATACAACTTTATTCGGATCAGCTCCTGCTTCTTGGAAAGCTAAAGCACCAATTAAATGGTCCATGCTTCCTCTTACAGATCCACCTGCCATCTTCACAGATTTTGGATTAGATTTATAAGCAGCAACTACATCTTTAAAGTTTTTATACGGTGAATTTTTTGCAACAGCGATTGCACCATAGTCACCTATTACTCCAGCTATTGGTACAACATCTTTGTATGACAGAACGCCACTACCACTCACGTAACCTTTGTGTCTTGTGATTGATCTTAATACTAAAGGTGTTGATTGAACTAATACTGTACCAGTTGGTTTAGTATTAATCATGAATGATAAAGCTTTACCTCCACCACCACCTGACATATTTTCGAATGACGCACTTTTTAAAAAACCAGCTTTTGTAAGCGCTTCTCCAGTTCCCCTAGCAGTTCCATCCCAACCACCACCAGCTCCACCGCCAATTACAAAGTGTAATTTGTCGATAGCAAAACTAGTTGATGAGATTGAAGTTAAAAGAACGGTAGCAAATACAAGACTGATAAGTTTTTTAAATTTACTTAGCATTTGTTTCCCCCATTGTTTGTTAATTATCATTATTAAAAATAATTAATGAGTAAGAGTCAATATGATTTAATGGAAAAAAGTTCCTCTAATTCTTAATAGTTCTCTAGATAACCCAGAATGTTCTTTGAAAGCTTTTCTCCCGTGAAGCCAGAAATAATTATTTGAAAAAATTGTAGAACCGACTGGTAAAGGAAAAACTATTTTGTTTTTACTCTCCTCCAATGCATCAGACAATTTTTGTAAAAATAAACCTTGTTCCATATTTTTAGGTTCAGGAAATTGATCAATATAAGAAATAATAGGTTTGCCTTTATCATCATTAGAAAATACTGGATGTTCAACTTTATAATCTACGTTTTTACTCTTGGGCGAGCTCCAAATAAAATTTTGTCTACCTGTTGGATCTTTGCTTAAATCTTCTAAATATTCCCAGTCATCTAAGTGCAATATCACACTCTCTCCTCCTGAAACGTTTTGCTCTTCCATCTTAGTCATTATTAACCAGTCTGTTTTTTCTTTAACGTAGGTTCCGTCTGTATGAAGATCTAGATTGTTATAAGCTTTTCGTAAATATGAGTCGCTTTGATCTACATGTTTTACCTCAAATCTGGCGTAGTATTTACCTGACATTGAGTCAAAATTAGGAGTGCCAACTAGATAGGCTAAAGATGTTGATAGTTTAACTAAAAATTCTTTATCAAATTTATTATTTTGTATCTCAGGTTCAATAATTGCTGTTCCTGAATTTCTATCATTAAGAACTTTTTTAAGTTGTTTGCTTAATTCATTTTTAAATAATTCGTCTAAGCTTTTAGCAATAGTAAATCTTGTAAATGGTTTGTACTCTAAAGATGTAATGGAGTGTTTTTTAAATGGAAATACCAATCTATCTAAATCTTCTTCGGGTATTTTTATAACCTTTACTCGCTTAGAATTTTTATGATCTTCAATTTTTAAACTCATATACTTGTTAAAACAGATAAAAGTATAGCAGAAAATATTGTTGGTATAACCAAATTTTTCTTCATTATAATGAAAGTAAATATACAGCTAATTAGGACTATCAAGCGTATTATGATATCGGCATCAGCTAATACTCCAGCAGGGAAAATTATAATTCTACCAAGCAAAGCTGCTAGAGTTGAGTAGGCAACTAAATTAAACCAATCAAAAAGTTTCGAACTGGCATCAACTCTTTCTGAAGTTAATGCTCCTAAAAAACGTGATATAAACGTTGCAACAGATGTTGCGATTATTGCTAATACTATAATTTTATTTGGATCCATCTCTCACTCCAAATAAATATGATATTGAGCCAGCTGTTAATCCAGCAAAAAGAATAGCCCACTCACTTGAAAATAAATAAAACACTGGGCCTAGAATAGTTCCTAGTATGACAGCTATAGAAATTTTTAAATTATTCATTGCTCCAATCATCATGCAAAAGAAATAAACAGGATTTACGATTGCTAACCCTATAATAATATCTTTATTGAGATAGTCTGCTAAAGTAAAACCTATTAAAGTTGTAAAAATTGCAGTAGTCCATGTTCCAAAGCCTATACCCATCCAAAAGTCAATTCTGTATTTTTGATCAATTTTTTCATAAGTGTCTTTAGCTATGAGCCAAGATGAGATTGCAAGAAAATGACATGACAAATAATATTTCCATTTAGGTTGCGACTTATGTTTTAGCAAAGGGAAAAGAGATACGGTCATTGGGTATAGTCTGAAATTCACTAACCAAACAGCTATGAAGATATTAATTATTGATGCGCCAATTAATAAAGACTCGGCCATAACAAGTTGACCTGGTAGAGCATAAGTAAAAAAACTTGATGCAGCACTTTGTTGAATATTTAAGCCTGCATCCTTAAGTAGAGCACCAAGCGCAACAAAACATGCAGCTAATGGTATAGCTGGACTTCTAACTCCTATTAATGATTTAAGTCCTTTAAAAAAAATTTTTGAATTTATCATCCTCCGAGGAATAATCTGCCTACGTCAGGATTTTTTAAAAGATCGTTGCCTTTGCCAGCAATCGCCGTTTGACCAGAAACTAAAACGTATCCTATATCAGCAAATTCCAAACCTTTTTTAGCATTTTGTTCAACTAAGATAATTGTTTTCTTTTCTGTTTTTTGCAGATCTTCTAAAATTTCAAACACCATACTTATATACTTAGGTTCTAAACCAATTGAAGGTTCATCAACAAGTAGCACCGAAGGTTTCATAACTAAAGCTCTAGAAATTTCTAATAGTCTTCTCTCTCCACCTGATAAAACTTTCGCAGGCTGATTTCTTCTATTTCTTAGTCTGTCGTATTTTTGAAAAATTCTCTCAGCTTCTTCGTAAGCTTCATCTTGTTTATCTTTAATATATCCTCCCATTAAAAGGTTTTCCTCCACTGTCATGTCAGGGAAAACAGAATTATCTTGCAAAATATACGCAATACCAACTTTGCTTAATTTTTCTGCAGGAGTAAGCTTAGTAATTTCATTGCCTTCTAATTCAATCTTCCCGTCAAAGATATTTGTGAAACCATATATAGAGTGAAGAATTGTAGATTTTCCTGCCCCGTTTGGTCCAATTAAACATAACGATTGAGCTTTACTCACTGTTAAATCAAATTTATGAAGAATTTCCATCTTTCCGTAACCTGCGTTCAGCCCTCTGATTGTTAAATGAACATCGTTAGGAGATAGTTTATTTAATTCTTCTAACCCTGGAGCTTTTCCTAAAACATCATATTGATTAGCCATTATTGTGCTCCTAAATAAGCATCAACAACTCGCTTATCATTTTTAATTTGATCTGGTGAACCTTCTGCTAACATTTTTCCATGTGCTAGACAGAATATTTTTTGAGCTAAGCTCATTATTACTCTCATATTATGTTCAATAACTAATAATGTGATTCCATAATCTTTGTTTATTTTAATTAATCTATCTATAATTCCATTAATTAATGTTGGATTTATTCCTGCCGTTGGTTCATCTAATAAAAGCATTTTTGGCTCATTCATTAATGCCATAGCTAATTCTAGTAATTTTTGTTGTCCAAACGATAAATCTCCTGCTCTTAAATTTCTTTTCTGATATAGACCAACAAAGCTAAGAAGGTTTTCCGCTTTTTCAGTCAATTCTGTAGGCACTTTTGCAAATATAAATCCGGAATCACTAGCTTTATGACTTATAAGCATATTTTCTACACAATTAAGTTTTGAATAAATTCTTGTTTGTTGAAAAGTTCTTAACAAACCAAGCTTTGCAACTGCTGGAACAGGCATCTCTGATACCTCAGTATTATTAAAAACAATAGATCCTTTATCAATTGGGTGAGTTCCTACAATAGAATTAAATAAAGTAGTTTTGCCTGAACCATTAGGTCCAATTAAACCAACAATCGATCCTTGTTCAACTGTAACAGAAATATCTACGTTGGCTTGCACACCGCCAAAAGATTTACTTACATTTTTAACTTCTAAAATACTCATTTTAGTTCCACCTGTGCTTTACGATCTTTTTCATCAATTACTTCACCAAATCTTTCAGGGTATTTTTCCCTTAACCAACCCATTAGTCCTTCTGGGAAATAAACCACGATCACAACAATTAAAACTCCAAGCGCAACATACTGCCAACCCAATATAAAAGTCCAAAGTCCCTCTTTTAAAAAATGGAATAAAGTTGCACCGATAATGGGTCCCCATAAAGTTCCTTTGCCGCCAAGAATTGCCATAAGAACCATGAACACTCCCATTTCTCTTCCATCAAATGCAACATCAGTAGAGTCAATGTATCCTATAAGTCCGCCCATAATTCCACCTGCAAGACCACAGAAAAATGCAGAGCACATCCAACCAACAATTTTATATTTCATTGTTTGAATTCCCATTGCTTCTGCTTTATCCTCATTATCTCTTATCGCATTTAAAATTAATCTAAATCTAGAACCATAAATATATTTAACAAAAACAAATGCTAAAACTAAAACTAAAAAACTTAAAAAATAGAAAAATTGTCCTCTAGCTTCAGGATCAACTATTTCTGCTGGAAAAGGAGGTGTGGTGAAGCCTTGACCTGCTCCGATAATTTCTATTCCTCCAGCAATTTCCCCTGCTGCAATTCCTAATCCTAATGTACAAATTGCAAAGTAGTGCCCCCTTAATCCCAAGATAGCATAACCGATTGCGCCAGCAACAATGGTAGGAATAATAGCTGCAACTATTAACCCGACACCTATTCCCTGAAAATATTGTGCTGTGGTATGTACGAAAGTTTTTTCTCCACCACTCTCTGTCCATTCTGCCAATGGAAAAAACATTCCAACTTGAACCGATGAGGTTAGGTACATTCCAAGACCGTAAAAAAGAATATTTCCAAAAGAATTGTAACCCATCTCTCCGCCTTGTAAATTCCAAGTCATCGCTAGAACGATCAAGACGCAAAGGTATGTAAGCTGAACTTTGAAAGCAGAGAATAAAAAAGGCGCAGCTAAACCAAGGATTATTAAGCCTGAATATAAGATTAGATCTTTTTGTTTTACCGCATTCATTTATTTTAAATACTCCCTTTTTTTGGAAAGTTTGAACCTTCTATAAACCAATATGAATACTAACAGCATAAACACTGCTCCTATTCTAAATTCTGTTCCTAAAATGTAATCTGCAAATTCTTCAAATAGTCCTAAACCCATTCCAGAAATTGCTACCGCAGGTAAATTTCCAAGACCTGCAACAATCACTATCATGAAAGATCTTACTGTATATGGAAGTCCCACATATGGATGAAGGGTAAGAGTTATTGAGATTAAAGCCCCCGCAATTCCACATAATGCAGCATTAATTCCAAAAGTTGCAGCATAAACTCTTTCTGTATCTACGCCTAAAATTTTCGCTGCCCTCGCATTTTGAGCTGTGGCTCTGATAGCTCGTCCTAGTTTAGATTTTCTCATATATATAACTAAACCGATTGCATATAAAACACTTATTACAGCAGAAAATATTTTTGAATTTGGTAAAGTTACTGAATTATCAAATAACATTGTTGTTCCATATCCTGATTGAGCGACTACGACGTCCGCACCAAAAATAAAATTCATTAACTGTTGAAATACTATTGCGATACCAAAAGTTGCTAAAATTGAAATAAATAAATCGCGGTCTACAACTTTATTAATAACTAATTTATAAAGGGCCCATCCAATAAAAAACATTATTATTGGCGAAACAATTACTCCCCAAGCTGGATGAATTCCGGCAAGATACATTGTGTATGCAATATAACCTCCAAGAATTACTAAATCACCTTGTGCAATATTGATTATATTCATTACTCCCCATTGAAGAGCCATACCGTATGCAATTAAAGCAAATAAAATTCCTAGAAGAATTCCGTCCAATGATGCTTGGACCATTAGCATTGGGGCTTTAAAAATTAAAAAATCCATAAAAGATTATAACCTTTTAAAAGAAAAGCCCCTGGAAAACCAGGGGCTTGTCAATGCATTAATTAGTTATTAGCCTCGCTCTGACCACTTAGGTATTGGGTGGTAGAATTTGTCTGAAGCCCACTTAGTTGGAGCTACAACTTTATTCTCACACGTATCACCTTTACATCTTACTTGGAACAAAATCATTGGCTTGGCAACGTTTTGGCCGCCAGGTCCAAATTTAATGTTTCCATAGAAAGTTTGCATTTCAGTGTCAACTAGCGCATCTCTAACTTTATCTCTATCAAATGAATTTGCTCTTTCAAACGCATCTTTGAATACTAATAAAGCAGCAGATGATTCAGCTGATTGGTACGGCGGTGCATAACCAAATTCTTTTTTAAAGTCTTTGTCATACTTTTTACCTGAACCAAAAAACTTATCTTTGTAGCTTAAGTTTTTATGCCACTGAGAAGCACATAGTGCGTATTCTGAATTCTTTCCATGTTGTTTGGAAAGTTTTGCAGCATCACAATGTGTCATCGCTAACATTGGAACATCAACTTTCATTTCAGATATTTGTCTGATTGCAGTTAATGCACCTTTAGTGTGGCCAGAAACAACAAGTACATCAGGTTTAGTTGCTTTAACTTTAGCTAATGTAGCAGCCATATCATTTAACTCTTTTGGTAATTTATCATCGATTATAATCTCTGATCCAGTTCTTTTTGCAGCATCTAAGATACCAAGTCTCACGTCTTGAGAGAATGCATCTTGTTCAAATGCTTGAGCTATTCTAACTGGCTTACCACCATTTTTTTCAACAGCAAGATCGATTGCTACTTCAAGATATTGGTTAGCAGGTGATAACACTGCGAACAAATATTTATATCCTTTTGTAAACAAAGATCTTGATGCACCGTTCGCTTCAACCATAGGAATTTTATATTTCTCGGTTACTGGTGCAATGGCTTTCGTTAAACCTGAACTGTATGGTCCAAGCATGTAATGAACGCCGTCCTGTTTAATTAGTCTTTCAGCTAACTGAGCAGCTCTTTTAGGGTTTGACTCATCATCGTAATATATGATTTCAAACTTATAACTTTTTCCACCAACTTTTACACCACCCATTTTATTAATTCTGTCAACGGCCATGTTATAACCGTTTTGAGTGTGTACTCCATTAGAAGAATATTTTCCTGTAAGAGATATTGCAGAACCTAACACAATGTATTCACCGTCTACTTTTGCAAAAGAAGATGTGAAAGATACAAGTGCTAAAGTTATAGCTGAAATAGATGTAATAAATAGTTTTACTATTTTATTCATTATTTCTCCTTCGTTAATTAATTAATTAATAACAAATTAAAACAAGAATTTGAAAAAATGGCAACAGAAAGAATTAATTAATAGTTTTGAGATACCGCGACATAAACTGCGATAATTATTAATACACACGCAGAGATTGTATTTAAAACTTTGGGGTTATCTTTTAACCAAATTGATACTTTGTTTGCTGCAAACGCGTAAGTCATCAAAGTCAAAAAATCTAAAGATACATATGTAATTATCAATATTAAAAATTGAGCAGTATAGTTTGATGTAAAATCAATAAACGAAGTAAAAATTGTGCCAAAAAATATTATTGATTTAGGACTTAATCCTGCAACAAGAAATCCGTCTCTATAAAAAGAAAAAATAGACTTTAAATTTTTATTTCCAGAACTAATCATTTTTATTTTTGAAGTGTAAGTGTCGTAAGCTAAGTAGATGATATATAAAATTCCAGCCCATTTTAACATTTGTAGAATATTCGGATTATCACTTAAAAAAGTTCCAATAAAAAATACAACTAGGATACCCTGACAAAAATTTGCAGATATATCTCCAAATGCTGTCCACACAGACTTTTTAATTCCGTAATTTAATGTATGAGAAACTATTACAACACGCGGTGGTCCTGGAGTGATAAATAAAAATAAAATTATTTGTAAAAATATTAAAAAATCAGTGGGAAACATTATTTAAATGACTATATATGAATATATGAAGAAAAAAAGTTATATTCCTCAAACAAAAGTTAAAAATCCTGAACCTAAAAAAAAAGGAACTGACTGGGTCATTTGGGCTGCTTGGGCAGACAGAATTACCTTTGAAGAAATAAAAGAGAAAACCGGAAATAGCGAGTCTGATGTAATTAAAATAATGCGAAATAATTTAAAACCTTCGGCATTTAGACTTTGGAGAAAAAGAGTTCATAACACTAGCATTAAACACAGAAAAAAATTTAAGTTTGAGAGAAAAAAATTAAAAGAAAAAATAAGGATAAGTGATATAAGTTAATTATGAAAAAAGTTACTATGTATACTGGGAATCCATGCTCATTTTGTGAAGCTGCTAAAGCACTTTTAAAAACGAAAAATGTTGAAATTGAAGAATTAGATATTTGGAAAGATCCTGCAAAAGCAAAAGAAATGATACAAAGAACGAACGGCGCTAAAACCATACCTCAAATTTTTATTGGTGACCATTATATTGGTGGTAATGATAAACTTCAGGCTGCAAATAGAAGTGGCGAGTTAGATAAATTGTTAACTTAACTTATTTTAAATCCGTTAGTAAAGGCATCGAATTACCTGCACCAAGTTTTAATGTTGATAAACCTGCCACTTGATTAGCAATATTTAAACACTCCTTAATACTTTTATTCTTTGACAAAGCGTAGGCCAATCCACCGTTAAAAGCATCACCTGCACCAGTTGTATCTTCAACTTTTTTAAATGGAAGAGCTTTAATATAGATTTCCTCATTGCCATCGGAATAAAAAAGTCCCTTTTCTCCCAAAGTAATTATTACCTTTTTAAGTCCTAACGCTAAAAGTTTTTTTGCGCTTTCTTTTGCATCACTTTCATTATTTATTTTTACTCCGGTATAGAACTCTGCCTCTGCTTCATTCGGAGTAAAATAGTCAGCTAAAGTAAAAAATTCCTTATCTAATTTACATGCTGGCGCAGGGTTTAAAATGTTTATCAAACCATTTTCTTTAGCTGCTTTTAAACAATGTAATGTCACTCCTTTTGGTATTTCTAATTGAGTTAAGAATATTTTTGATTTTTTTATTATATTTATATCTACTTCATCTTTAGTAAAACTCGCTGGGGCACCTCTAACAACAGTAATTGCATTCTGTCCAGTATTACTATCTACGTGGATGCCTGCAACTCCTGTTTGATGCTCTTTTGAAATTATGATGTTAGATGTGTCAATTTTATTTTGTTTAAGAGAGTCTAAAGCAAGTTTACCGTAATCATCATTTCCAATTTTAGAGATAAAGTTCACATTGCAACCCAATCTTGCTAGAGCTATTGCTTGATTGCAACCTTTCCCACCTGGGCCAATATTATATTTATCACCAAGGATAGTTTCACCAGTTGTTGGAATTTTATTTGCTGAAAAACTTAAGTCTGCAACAAATATACCTAGAACAGTAACTTCACTCATTAACCAAGCTTAGTTAGAAAAGGAAAAGTTGTCAAAATATAATAGCTTATAACCTGTATTGAATTTGTAAGTATTAAAATACCAGTGATCAACAAAATTACTCCACCGCCTGTTTTAACTTTTGAGTAGTGTTTACCAAACCCTTTTTTAGAGTTTAGAAAAATCGTCATATAATAACCAGAAAGTATAAAAGGTATTGCAAGCCCAAGAGAGTAAAAAGAAAGTAATATTACTCCACTTACTATAGTTGTTTCAGTAGCTGACAAAGCTAAAATTGAACCTAATACAGGACCTATACAAGGCGTCCATCCAAAAGCAAACGCAGCGCCTACAACAAAAGGAAAAACAAAATTATCTTTATAATTTCCGGTATCTATTTTCTTATCTTGATTAAGAAAATTAAAATTTAAAATACCTATAAAATTAAGAGAAAATAAAATAATTATAATACCAGCGGCTATCCTAAGTTCTTTACCAAAAAAGATTAATACATTCCCTAGAAATGATGCGGCCATTCCTAGGCTAATGAAAACAAAAGAAAATCCTAAAGTAAAAATAATTGTTTTGATTAAAACAATCTTTTTATCCTTATCTATTTCATCAAGTTTTTTTCCTGTAATGTAAGATATGTAACCAGGTATTATAGGTAAAACACAAGGAGTTAAGAAGCTTATAAAACCAGCGCCAAAAGCTAAGAATGATTTAATTAACATAAATTAATGATACAATTATCATAATGATTATTAAATACATAAGTTTTTTACTAGGGTTAATATGGTCCTACTCATTTATTAAAACTCAATCAATTTTTAGTAACAAAACCGCGTTATTATTCAAAATTTTTATTTCAAAAGTATCTTGGTTTACTTTCATTGCAGCTTGTTATTTTGGTTACAAAAACTTTTCATTTAAGGCTACATTAATTGGTATTGCTATAGCTGTAATCATTGTACATTTGAGTTTTTTCTTTTTATCTAATTATTTTAGCAAAAGAATAGGACAAGAAAATCTTATAAAAATTAAAACTGTGTTTGAGTATGCGTTAATTGCCTTTATTGTGTATTTTGTTTTTTTTTAGTCTGTTGGAATTGTGCTTAGCACATTAAATTTTTTGTCTGTAATTACTATTTCTCCTGAACTAGGAACTGTATCAGTAATAGCTGTTATTATACTATAATGGGTTATTAAAACTAAGTTACCACCATCGCCATCCCAGTTATTAATAAATGTTCGAAGCTGCTTAAGTTGTTTCGGTTCATTTTTTGCAAATGATGGCTGGAAGGTTGAGTTTAAAGCAGAAAACTCAAAATAATTTTTAAACGCGTATTTTGCAGTATCTTTACATCTACACCATTGACTACTTAAAACTTTATCTACAGGAATTTTGTTTTTTTTAAATAGTTTCCCTATAGCTTTTGATTGCTCAATTCCAACCTTATTTAAGTTTCTTTGTGTCTTGCAATCATTAATATTAAATCCTTTAGGATCTCCACCTCCTGGAGCTAGTGCGTGCCTAATTAATATTATTTTATCCCCTTCTTTTGCCTCGGCCCATAAATCTTTAGCGATTAGACTTTGAAAGTTTAATAATTGAAAAAATATTAATAAGCAAAAAATCTTTTTCATTCTTTAGGTTTAAAAACTAAACATGTTCCGTTATTACAATATCTTTTACCAGTGGGTTTTGGTCCGTCATCAAACAAATGTCCGTGATGTCCTTTACAGTTCTTGCAGTGATATTCAGTTCTTGGATAACCAATAAGATTGTCAGTTTTTGTTTCAAATACATCTGGAAGAGATTTAAAAAATGATGGCCATCCAGTTCCACTGTCAAATTTCATGCCGGAGTCAAATAGTTTTATACCACAACCAGCACAATGATAAGCGCCTTCTCTTTTTTCATTATTTAATGGGCTCGATCCTGGAGGCTCCGTGCCTTCTTGTTTTAAAATATAATTTTGTTCTGGAGTTAAGTCGGCGTCCCAATCTTTATTTTTCATCTTTAACTTTATCATCGACACCATAAGGTTTGAATGTGCCTTTATTTCCAACTTTGATTTCTTTAGCAGGTATGCCAATTACGGTTGCATTTTCTTTAACATCATTAACTACTACTGCGTTAGCAGCGACTCTAGAATTATTCCCAATTTTAACTGGTCCTAAAATTTGAGCGCCTGAACCTATTACAACATCATTTCCAATTGATGGATGTCTTTTTTCGTGTCTTTGCCTTTCGCTATCAATGCTAGGAGATATACCTCCTAAAGTAACCGCATGATAAATTGTTACGTTGTCTCCTATTTCAGAAGTTTCTCCTATTACAACTCCCATTCCGTGATCTATAAATAAATTTTTTCCTATTTTTGCTCCTGGATGAATTTCTATCCCTGTAAAAAATCTCGCTGTTTGAGAAATAATTCTAGCAATCAAATCAAATCCAGCTACAAAAAAAAAGTTTGCAATCTTGTGAAACAATACTGCTTTAACGCCTGGGTATGTGAGAATGATACTCAGTATAGATTTTGCCGCAGGATCTCTCGATTTTATAGATTCTAAATAATCATTCATAATATGTATATAATGACTACTTGAAAAATTTAAAGAATTATTTATAACGCTTAAATCATGAGCAAACCTTTTCATCTAGCTATACCAGCAGGAAACTTGGATACTGCTATAGATTTTTATAAAAATATCCTTGGATGCAAATTGGGTAATGGAGAAGAAGGTAAGTGGATAGATGTAGATTTCTGGGGTAATGAACTTACCCTTCATAAGACTGAAACGAAACTTCCTAGAGAACGACATGATGTTGATATGGGTAAAGTTCCTGTCCCTCATTTTGGCGTGCATTTAAATCCTGAGGTATTTGCAAAAATAAAAAGCAATATAGAATCACATGACAAAGTTAAATATTTAGATGACCCTTACACAAGATTTAAGGGTCAAAAAGAAGAACAAGAAACATTTTTCATAGAGGATCCCCACGGTAACGTTTTAGAGCTTAAAACAATGAAGAATTAGTCATTGACTAGTGATCATTAAAGTTGATATAGTTATTGAATAGCGCCGAGTTAATACAAATTGCGGGCGCTTAATAAATCCAGCTAAAGCGTCAAGTCTTTGACCACCGCTTTAGCCGGTGGTTTTTTTTTACAAAATTAAAACCGGGTATTTGAACTGTATTGTACACCTAGCATTTTGCTTAAGTACTAAAAAAGGAGAGATAAAATGACAAAAAAAATTAAACATCCAGAAACAATAGGTTTGCATGGAGGTGACTACAGAAGCGATCCAGCAACTACATCTGTAGCGGTACCAATATATCAAACCACATCCTATCAATTTAAGGATGCAAAAACTGCCGCAAACTTATTTGGTTTGAAAGAATTTGGAAATATATATACAAGAATTAATAATCCAACTTGTGACGTATTAGAAAAAAGAGTTGCGGCATTAGAAGGTGGAATGGCTGCAGTGGCAGTTGGTTCAGGTCAAGCCGCTTCCGCTTTTTGTGTTCAGAATGTTGCACAAGCAGGAGATAATATAGTTTCGTCTACAGATTTATACGGTGGAACAGTAAATTTATTTAAGAATACTTTAAGAATGCAAGGTATAGAAGTTAGATTTGCAGATCCATCTGATCCAAAAAACTTTGAAAAACTTACTGACGAAAAAACAAGAGCTTACTATGGTGAGTCTTGTCCAAATCCTTATTTGAGAGTATTTCCAATTAAAGAAGTTGCTGATATTGGAAAAAAACATGGTGTTCCACTTATAATTGATAACACTGCAGCGCCAGTGATTTGTAAACCATTAGAACATGGTGCAGCTGTTGTTATGCATTCATTAACAAAATATATTGCGGGTCATGGTACTTCTATTGGAGGAATAATTGTTGATGGAGGAACTTTTGATTGGGTAAAAGATCCAAAGAGACAACCTTTGTACAATACTCCTGATCCAAGTTACAATGGTGCAATTTGGGGGAGAGATGTTCCAAAGATGACTGGAGCAAATGTTGCTTTTGCTGTAAGAGCTCGTGTCGTGCTTTTACGTGACCTAGGTGCTCCTTTATCACCTTTCAATGCATTCCAAATTATTCAAGGTTTGGAAACTGTGGCTTTGAGAATGAAACAGCACTGTGCTAACGCAGAAAAAGTTGTTAAGTTTTTAGAATCACAAAAAAAAGTAAAAAATGTAATCTATCCAACTAATCACCAAGGCGAGATAAGAGAAAGAGCAAAAAGATACATGAACGGTGGTTATGGTTCTCTGGTAGGTATGGATTTGGGTTCTAAAGAAGCGGGAGCTAAGTTTATAGATAATTTAAAATTACTATATCATGTAGCTAATATTGGAGATGCTAGAAGTTTAGCGATCCATCCAGCATCTACAACTCATAGTCAGCTTAATGAAAAACAACTTCAAGAAGCCGGGGTAACACCAGGGTACGTCAGATTGTCCATAGGTATAGAGCATCCTGACGATATTATTGCTGATATTGAACAAGCTTTAGCTGCATAACTTTTTGATTAGCTAGATTTACTTGACGTCTAAATGACTTCAAAATAATATTTATCTTAATTCTATGAAATCAAATGCTAAAGTTGTTGTTGTTGGAGGTGGTGTTGTAGGCGTTAGCACGCTTTATCATTTAGCTAAAAAGGGATGGTCTGACGTAGTTCTTATTGAACGAAAAGAACTTACATCTGGGTCTACTTGGCACGCAGCTGGTTTGTTGCCTTTATTTAATATGAGTTATTCTGTAGGACAACTTCACAGGTACGCAGTTCAACTTTATAAATCTTTAGAAAAAGAAACTGGAAAGAACGTTGGATTCAGTGTTGTCTCTAATATACGTTTAGCTCAAACTCAAGATAGGATGGATGAGTATCACCAATATGCTGGGGTTGCTAAAACAATTGGCGTCGACGTAAAATTTTTAAAACCTGAGCAAGTAAAAGAGATTTGGCCATTGTGTAATATTGAAGGGTTGGTTGGAGCGATACAACATCCAGAAGATGGATATATTCAACCAGCAGATTTAACTCAAGCTATGGCAACCGGTGCAAGAAATCATGGTGCAGAAATTTACAGAAACACAACGGTATCAGGAATTAAGCAAACAAAAGAAGGCTGGGTAGTTCAGACAGATAAAGGAGATATAACTTGCGAACATGTTGTTTCCTGCAGTGGTAATTTTGCAAGACAAACTGGAAGAATGGTAGGATTAGAAGTTCCAGTTATGCCGGTTGAACATCAATATATTGTTACTGAGCCACATCCAGAAATTCAAAAAAGAAAAAAAGAAGGTAAACCAGAAATGGGAGTTTTAAGAGATAGTGATAACTCTTGGTACATGAGAGAGGAAGCAGGAGGATTATTACTTGGTCCTTATGAAAAAGGAGCACCATGTTGTTATGTAGATGGACCTTCAAAAGATAGTGAGTATGAATTATTTCAAGAAGATTTAGACAGATTAGCTCCACATATAGAAGGAGCAATTAAAAGAGTGCCAGCATTCGGTGAAGTCGGAGTAAAAAAAGTTTACAACGGAGCAATTGCTTATACTCCAGATGGAAATCCAATTGTTGGACCTGCTTGGGGTTTAAAAAACTTTTGGATTAATGAAGGACATAGTTTTGGTATTACAGCAGCAGGTGGAGCTGGATGGCAATTAGCTGAGTGGATAATAGATGGAGAACCAACAATAGATATGTTAGGCGTTGAACCAAGAAGATATGGTGCATACGTTACAAAATCTTATTTAAAAGCTAAAAATGAGGAAGCTTACGCTAATGTATTTACTGTTCATTATCCTGATGAAGAACGTGAAGCTGGTCGACCTCTAAGGCAAGCTCCTTGTTATGATAGATTAAAAAAGCTAGGAGCAGTTTTTGGATCAAAATTTGGTTGGGAGCGAGCTAACTTTTTTGCAGACAAAGGAGAAAAACAAGACGACGATTGGTCTTTTAGAAGATCCAAGTGGTTTAAAAATGTGGAGCGAGAATGTAAAAATGTAAAAGAGAATGTGGGATTACTTGATATGACTGCATTTGGAAAATGTAGAATTAAAGGGCCAGGAGCAGAGGAATTTTTAGATAAACTAGTCGCTAACAAATTGCCAAAAAAAATAGGAAGAATAAATCTTTGTCATGCTTTAAATACAAAAGGTGGCGTTCACTCAGAATTTACAATTATGAGAGAAGCGGAAGATAGTTTTTATTTAGTTTCAGCAGGTGCCTACCAAAGACTTGATCATGATTGGATACATAAGTGGATGCCTGAAGATGGAACAGTACAGTATGAAAATTTAACAAATAGTATGGGAGTTCTAGTTGTTACCGGACCAAAAGCTAGACAACTTATGCAGAAAGTATCACGATCAGATTTTTCTAACGAGCGATTTAAATGGTTAAGTGCTCAAAACATAAATATTGGTTTAGCGCCTTGTAACGCAATGAGAGTTAACTTTGTTGGTGAATTAGGTTGGGAGTTACATCACCCAATTGAATACCAAAATCATATATTTGATCAGCTTATGGAGGCTGGAAAAGAATTTGGTATAAAACCTTACGGCATCAGAGCGATGAATAGTTTAAGATTAGAGAAATCTTACAAACTTGTAGGAACAGAATTGTCAATTGAATACTCTCCATACGAATCTGGTTTAGATAGGTTTATTCATCCTAATAAAGGAGATTTTATTGGTCGTGCGGCATTAGACAAATGGAGAGCAAAAGGCTTTTCAAATAAATTAGTAACTATGGAGATTCATGGTGTTACAGATGCCGATGTATTAGGAAACAATCCTATTTATGATAATGGGTCAGTCGTTGGTCGAGCAACTGGTGGTGATTTTGGATTTAGATTAAACAAATCAATCGCTTTAGGGATGGTAAAGCCTGAATTAGCTAAAGTTGGTAAAAAATTAAAAATTGATATTCTTGGTAAAATGCATGAAGCTTCGATCGTTGAAGATTCTCCTTATGATACTGAAAATAAATTACTTAGAGCCTAAATGAAAATTCTTGTAGCAGTAAAAAGAGTGATTGATTACAACGTTCAAATTAGAGTTAAGGAAGACGGATCAGGTGTGCATACCGACAATGTTAAGATGTCAACTAATCCACCAGATGATAATGCAGTTGAAGAGTCAGTAAAGCTAAAAGAGTCCGGTAAAGTAAAAGAGGTGATCGCTATCTCAATTGGCGAGGATAAAGCACAAGAAACAATTAGAAAAGCATTAGCAATAGGGGCAGACAAAGGTATCCATGTTAAAGCAGAAAGTTATATAGAGCCATTAGGTATAGCAAAAATATTAAAAAATATTGTAGAAAAAGAAAAACCAGATATGGTTTTCTTGGGTAAACAGGCAATCGATGATGATTGTAATCAAACTGGTCAAATGTTAGCTGCGATGCTAAATTGGCCTCAAGCTACTTTTACTTCTAAAGTGAATTTAAAAGATAAATCTGTAGAAATAACAAGAGAAATAGATGAAGGACTTGAGACAATAGAAGTCAATTTACCAGCTGTGGTTTCTTGTGATTTAAGATTAAATGAACCAAGGTTTGCGTCTCTTCCAAACATTATGAAAGCAAAAAAGAAACCAATGGAACAAATAAATGCAAAGGATTTAGGCTTAGATCTCACAAATAGAATTCAACAGATTAAAGTGGAGGAGCCACCAAAAAGGAAAGCTGGGATTAAAGTTGCAAACGTTGCTGAATTAGTAAGTAAACTTAAAAATGAGGCTAAGGTATTATAATGTCAGTATTATTAATTGCAGAGCATGATAATTCTAAATTAAAACCATTTACTCTAAATGCAATTACAGCTGCATCAGAAATTGATGGTGATGTTCATGTTTTGGTAGCTGGTGCAAATTGTGAAAATGTTGCAAAAGAAGTGTCAAGTGTACCGCTTGTTAAAAAAGTTTTATGGTGTGACTCACCTAATTATCAAAATTATCTACCTGAAAATTTAGCGCCTTTAGTAACAAAGACTGCAGAAAAATATGATCACATTGTAGCATCTGCAAATACATTTGGAAAAAATTTTATGCCAAGAGTAGCAGCTGTATTAGATATTTCTCAAGTGAGTGATATTATTAAAGTTTCTAGTCCTGATACTTTTGTAAGACCTATTTATGCCGGTAATGCTTTTGCGACAGTGAAAAGTAATGATAAAAAGAAATGTGTAACTATTAGACCTACTTCATTTGAACCAGCTGAAAAAACTGGTGGCTCTGCTAAAATTGAAAAAATTGAAGCGGTTGAAGTACCAAATATTTCAAAATTTATTAAAAGAGAGGAAACAAAATCAGAAAGACCGGAGCTTGGAACAGCAAGAGTTGTTGTATCAGGAGGCAGAGGTTTAGAAAGCGGAGAAAATTTTAAATTAATTACTGATATAGCAGATAAACTTAATGCTGCAGTGGGTGCATCTCGAGCTGCTGTTGATGCTGGTTATATAAGCAACGATCATCAGGTTGGTCAAACAGGAAAAGTAGTGGTGCCTGATTTGTATATCGCCGTTGGGATTTCAGGAGCAATTCAACATCTTGCTGGTATGAAAGAGAGCAAAATAATTGTCGCAATTAATAAAGATGGTGAAGCACCTATTTTTAGTGTTGCTGACTACGGTTTAGAGGCAGATTTATTTAAGGCTCTTCCAGAATTTTTGGCTGAGTTGAACAAACTGAATACTATCCAAAAATAAATAGTTTGATATAGTAATTTCATGGCTAGAGAAGCAATGGAATATGATGTGGTTATTGTTGGTGCAGGACCAGCAGGCTTAACTGCTGCAATAAAACTTAAACAACTTGATTCAAATTTAAGCGTTTGTATTCTTGAAAAAGGATCTGAAGTTGGCGCTCATATTTTAAGTGGTAACGTTTTTGAAACACAGGCGCTTGATGAATTATTGCCTAATTGGAAAAATGAAAATGCACCAATTAAAACAAAAGTAAGTAAAGAGAAATTTTTATTTCTTGGAAAAAATTCATCTTTAAGTTGGCCGACATGGCTTTTACCAGCTGTTCAAAAAAATCATAAAAATTACATTATTAGTTTAGCTAATCTTTGCCGTTGGCTTGCAGAACAGGCTGAAAAACTTGGTGTAGAGATATTTCCAGGATTTCCAGCAAGTGAAGTTTTATATAATGAAGATGGGTCTGTAAAAGGTGTAGCAACACAGGATATGGGTTTAGATAAAGAGGGTAATAAAAAAGATACTTTTCAAGAAGGTATGGATTTGCATGCTAAAGTTACAGTTTTTTCAGAAGGATGTAGAGGCCACTTAGGCAAACAATTAATTAAAAAATTTAATTTAGATAAGGGAAAAAATCCACAGCAGTACGGTATTGGTTTAAAAGAAATATGGGAAGTTAGTGAAGAGCAGCATCAAGAAGGTTTAGTAATGCATACCGCGGGATGGCCATTAGATAAAAATACTTATGGAGGAAGCTTTATATACCACGCGGAAAATAGACAAATTTATTTAGGATACGTAATTGGTTTAGATTACCAAAACCCACATCTTTCACCTTTTGATGAATTCCAGAGATTTAAAACGCATCCATCAATTAGAAAAATGTTTGAGGGAGGTAAAAGAATTTCTTTTGGAGCAAGAGCTTTAATAGAAGGTGGTATTCAAAGCCTCCCCAAAATGTATATGGCTGGAGCATTGCTAATCGGTTGTGATGCTGGAACTTTGAATATGCCAAAGATTAAAGGCTCTCATACAGCAATGAAAAGTGGAATAATTGCGGCTGAAACAATTATAGAGCATATTAAAAATAAAGTAGATCTATCTATATATGAAAAAAAATTCAAAGAAAGTTGGGCTTACAAAGAGTTATATGCAGCAAGAAATGTTAAACCAAGTTTTGGTTGGGGTTTAATAATGGGTGTTATTTTTACAGGTATTGACCAGATACTTTTTAGAGGAAAGCTACCATTTACTTTAAAACATAAACATGCTGATCATGAAGCCTTAAAACCTGCAGATCAAATGCCTAAGATTGATTATCCAAAACCTGATGGCAAATTAACTTTTGACAAAACGAGTTCAGTTTATCTTACTGGAACTAACCATACCGAAAATCAACCTGTGCATTTAAAGCTTAAAGACCCAGAATTACCAATTAAATACACTCTTCAAAAGTACGATGAACCGGCTAAAAGATATTGTCCTGTCGGTGTTTACGAAATTCAGCAGAAAAAGTTCGTAATTAATTCACAAAATTGCATCCATTGCAAAACTTGCGATATTAAAGAACCTTCCCAAAACATTATTTGGGTTACCCCTGAGGGTGGTGGTCCTAAGTACGGAAATATGTAAAATAATTGTTGCATTTATCCTAAAGAAAGCATAATTGCTTTCCGAAATGTTAAAAATCATAGAAAATAGTCCTGCTGCTATCATAGTTTTAATAGCTGGTATCTTTTGGTCTTTTGGGCCACTTGTTGTAAGAAACATTAATGGAGCAGAACTAATTGCTTGGCAGTATTTATTTTTTAGAGGTTCAGTAATTTTTTTAGTTTTAAATATTTATTTGTTTTTAATTGAGGGGAAAAAATTTACAAAAAATTATAATAAAATAGGATTGTCTGGATTTATAGGTGGTATATGTTTAGGAATTGCCAAAGTCACATTTATTCTATCAATAATAGCAACTGAAGCAGCAATAACTTTGTTAATGCTAGCAGCAATGCCTTTTTTAGCATCAATTTTAGCTTACATTTTTTTGAAAGAAAAAATATCAAAGCCAACATTAATTTCAATTTCAATAGCAGCTATAGGAATAATATTTATCTCATTTGACAGTAAAAATGGTGGTACATTGTTCGGTTTAATAAATGGACTGTTGTCTTCACTTGGATTTGCAGGATATACGGTAACTCTTAGATGGCGAAAAAATACTCCAAAATTAACAACGGTTGCAATGGGTGGTCTTTTCTGTACCCTCGTTGCGATAATAGTTCTCATATTTAAAGGAGATAATATATTTATTTCACTAAAAAATTCATCTCTATCTTCCTTACATGGCTTTTTAGTTTGCTCAGGATTAATATTATATTCTTTGAAATCAAAATTTTTACCTGCTGCTGAGTTAACTTTATTATCTCTTACTGAGGTTTTGGCTGGAATATTTTGGGTTTGGTTACCCTTGTTTGGAATTAATGAGGTACCCAGTGTAAACACATTTATAGGTGGTGGTTTTATGACTTTTTCTATTATTTACTATGGTTTAAATACTAGGCGTAAAATGTTTAGGTATTCAAGAGGCGTTACTTAATAAAGCCGTATCTTTTAATCTTTTTTGAAAATAATCCTCATAAGACTTATTACAAGTTATAACGAACTTATTTCCTAAATTATATATTGAGCACTCAATTCTTGCTATCGTGGTTTGAGCCATAGTAGACTTTGGAAACTTTTCTTCTCGTAAATCAAAATGAGTTAATTTGTTTAAAAAAATCTCTTTATTTTCACCTTCTATTTCAAAGTATGCTTGTCCATGAGAGTAATCAGAAGCTAACATATTTTCATTTGTATTAATGGAAGATACTAAATTTAAAATTTGTTGATGGTCTTTTTTTGTAATTAAAATTAAACTCCACTGATCAAAAGAATTCTTGCCGAATAAATAGTTTGAATCATATTTGATCTCTAAATTTTTTAAAGGTGGTTTTATTGAAGTTTTCTCTTCAATAATATTATTAAACTTTTCTAAACCATTGCCTCTTATTATTATTTGATGATAATATTTTTGAGTAATGTTTACCCCAGATGTTGAAGTTATTTCTGTCATGAAATTAGCCTTTTATTCTCAGGGTCAACAAAAACTGGATTTACTACTTCGACTGGGATGTTTTTAGTTTTTCCCGAAACAGTTACAAAAAATTTTTTACCCAATAAATTTTTTCCCCCTCTAATCATCGCAAGACCGATTGAATGATTTAAATTTGGACTGTAATAACCTGAAGAAACATGTCCAAGATATTTAATTGGATTTTTAATTTTTTTTGGTAACTCATTTAATTCAACAATATGTTGTCCTTCTTCTATAGTGTCTGTTTTATTTATTGGTGAAAGACCAACAAGTTGTTTTCTGTCCTCCCTAGATGTATCTGGTCGAGAAAGAGACCTTTTGCCTATAAAGTCTTTTTTATTTTTTCCTATCATCCAATTATAATTTAAATCTATAGGAGTAACTGTGCCGTCTGTTTCTTGACCAATAACTATGTATCCCTTTTCTGCTCTGAGCAAATGCATTGTTTCTGTACCATATGGAATTAAATTAAACTCTCTTCCACAAGAAAACATTTCTTCCCAAAGTTCTAAACCATATTTCGGGGAGATATAGATTTCATAACCTAATTCACCTGTAAAACTAGCTCTCATAATTCTAATTTTAGTATCTTTGTAATCAAAATTTTTAAAAGACATAAAGGGGAAAGCTTCATTACTAAAATCTATATTTGGAAATACTTTCCTCATTATTTCTCTTGTTTTTGGTCCACTTATATTAAATGTTGAGAATTGCTCTGTTATTGAATTTAAATAAACTTGGAGATGTGGCCACTCAGTTTGCAAATACTCTTCCATATGTGCAAGAACTTTAGGGGCTCCACTTGATGTTGTTGTGGCTATAAAATGTTGATCGCTAAGTTTACAAATTATACCATCATCTTTGATCATGCCATCTTCTCCGAGCATCATTGCATATCTAGATGTCATCGGCTTCATTTTTGTAAATGCATTTGTATACATGAGATTCATAAACTCTAATGCATCTCGACCTTTAATTTCAATTTTACCCAAAGTGCTTCCATCTAATATTCCTGAGTTTTCTCTTAACATTTTGGACTCTCTTTGAACTGCTTGATGCATGGTCTCTTTATCATGAGTTTTAAAATACCAAGGTCTTTTCCATTGACCAACATCTTCAAAGACAGCATTATTCTTTAAATGCCAAGAATGAATTGATGTTTTTCTTTGTGGATCATAAAATTCATAAGTGCTTCTACCAGCAATAGCGGCAAAACTTAATGGCGCATATGGCGGCCTATAAGTCGTAGTTCCAACCTCTGATATTTCTTTTTTCAAAAGCTTTGAAACTACAGCTAAAGAGTTAATACTACTTATTTTTCCTTGGTCTGTGCCCATGCTGTTAGTTGTATATCTTTTTAAATGTTCAATACGATCAAAACCTTCTGATATTGCTTGTTTTAAATCTTTTATTGTCACATCGTTATGAAGATCAATAAAAGATTTGGACCAGTTAGAATTTATTTTACTTTTTGTCTCCCATAGTTCTTTGATTGAGTATTTATTTGAAACATTAAGTTTAATTTCAAAATCTAATTTTGCAGTATTTAAGAATGATAGCTTCTCATTAATTTCATCACATAATTTATTAAAATTATAATTTCCACTTACTGAACCAAGTGTCAGGGTTTTTTGAAAAGGAGTATCTGGTTTAAATGATGCAATATTTTTATCCCATTTTAATAAACCCTTTGATTGCGTAAATAAGTGTATATCCGGATTATATCCACCAGAGACACAAAGCATTGAGCTTTTTATTTTAATAAATATTTTACCTTTTCTAATAGTTATTTTTTCAATTTTCTTATTTCCATCACATCCTTCAATTTCTGCCTCAAAATAAGATGGTATATTGTTTTCTTTCAAAATTTTTTTAATATCGGTTTCAATTTCTTCATTTTTTCTGGAATCAACATAGGCTTCTGGTTTGCAACCTAAACTTAACATCGAGTTTAATAAACTCATAGAAGATGAATTGTTAGTGAATATTACTGGCCTTTCCTCAGGCACGACTCCATATCTATGTATATATTTTTCAAATGATGATGCTAACATGACTCCTGGTAAATCATTATTTCTAAATGAAATAAACCTTTCAATGTGACCATTGCACAAAATGGTATTTGAGGTTCTTATTTTGTGTAAGGTGAGCTCAGATTTATTTAAATCAATTTTTTTACCAGCAAATTTATCTTCAAGGGCGACAAAGTGATTAGTGAAATTATATGTGGTGACCAACGTATTTCTTAAAATTTTAATATTTTGAGCTTTGCTCAATAATTTTTCAGTTTCCTCTAACCATTCAGATGAGTTTAACCCATTAATTGTATCAACCTTATTTGAATTTTTTAATATTCCACCTAAAAAACTATCTTGTTCAATCATTAAAACTTTGTACTTTGTATTTACAAACTTTCGAGCTGCTATTAAACCGCTAAGTCCTGCACCTATTATCAAAATATCAGTGTTATGATTTTGATGAATACTTTTAGATCTAAAATTTTTTGGAGGTTTCCCAAGTCCTGCTGACCGTCTTATTAAAGGTTCGTAAATATTTTTCCAAAATCCTTTGGGACCCATGAAAGTTTTATAGTAAAAACCTGCTGAAAAAATCGGTGATAAGATGTTGTTTATAGCTCCAAAATCATAACTTAAAGATGGCCATCGATTTTGGCTAGTGATCACCATACCATCGTATACACGTTTAATTGTAGCCCTTGTATTAGGCTCATTATGCTCACTAATAATTTGAACTAATGCATTTGGTTCTTCAATACCACAAGTATAAATACCTCTAGGTCTATGATATTTAAAACTTCTACCAACTAATCTAATATTATTTCTTAGTAATGCTGATGCTATTGTATCTCCTTCATAAGCAAAATAAGACTTTCCATCAAATTTAAAATTAATTTTAACGTTTGAAATATAATTACAGTTATGGTTTCTTAAGGCAGTCATTTACTATTTTTTTACCGTAAAATTTCCAGATCCTACCTTAGGTTCACCAGATGGAGATTTTAAACAATTTTTAAATTCAGTAATTTCAGGTCTTTTTTCTTTAAGTTTATAAATTTTAAGTATTTCATCGGTTGAGGTATTTCTTACAGCATTGAACCATTTTTTACAGCCATGAGAATGAACCCATCTTTCATAAAAAATACCTTTGGGATTATTTCTAAAAAATACGTACTCTCCCCAATCTTTATCAGATAAACTTTCTGGATTATTTGGTCTAACTACATGAGCTTCACCGCCATTAGAAAACTCTGACTGGTCTCTTTCTCCACAATATGGACATTTTATTATAATCATGTTTAATGTGCTACAGCTGCTGCACCATGCTCATCGATTAGTCTACCATCAGAAAATCTACTTAGTGCAAATGGTGCGTTAATTTTATGTGGTTCGTCTTTAGCAATTGTATGGGCAAAAACATTAGCACTTCCTGGAGTAGCTTTAAATCCACCAGTACCCCAACCACAATTAAAATACAATCCTTCCACATCGCATTTGCTGATAATAGGACTTGCATCTGGACAAATATCTACTATGCCGCCCCATTGTCTTAACATCTTCATTTTACCAAAGATTGGGTAAAGCTCTACAATAGCTCTAACAGTTTCTTCAATTACATCATATCCTCCTCTTTGAGTAAAAGAATTATAACCATCTGTACCCGCTCCAATTACTAATTCACCTTTATCCGATTGACTTACATATGCGTGCACAGCGTTCGACATCACAACAGTATTAATAACCGGTTTAATTGGTTCCGAAACTAAAGCTTGTAATGGTCTGCTTTGTAGTGGAAGTCTTATTCCTGCTGTAGCTGCTAGCACGCTAGTATGCCCAGAGGCTACTACACCAATTTTTTTCGATTTAATAAAACCTTTGGTAGTTTCTACTCCCTCAACTTTGTAATTATCAGTTTTTATTCCTTTAACTTCACAATTTTGAATTATATCTACACCAAGCTCATCAGCTCTCATTGCATAACCCCAAGCAACAGCATCGTGCCTTGCAACTCCACCTCTTGGTTGATAAGCGGCTCCAAGAACAGGGTATCTTAAATTATCTGTGTTCATTATAGGAACTAAATCTTTAACTTCATTTTTGTCCAACCACATTGTGTCCAAACCATTTAATCTGTTGGCTGAAACTCTTCTTTTGATTTCTTTTATATCGTGCTCGTTGTGAGCTAAGTTTAAAACCCCTCTCTGGCTGAACATCATGTTATAATTTAAATCTTCAGACAAGTTCTCCCAGAGTTTAACAGCGTGATCGTATAAATAAGCACTTTCATCCCATAAATAATTTGACCTTATGATTGTAGTGTTTCTTCCTGTGTTTCCACTCCCCAACCAACCCTTTTCAATTACAGCAATATTTTTAACTCCATGTTCTTTGGCTAAATAATAAGCTGTGCCTAAACCGTGTCCTCCGCCACCAACTATAATAACATCATAGTGTTTTTTGGGGTTGGGATTTCTCCACATTTTTTCCCAACGTTCATTATTGGAAAATGAATTTTTGACAATACTTGCTATTGAATATTTTTTTTTCACTTCTTTAAGGTATCAAAAATTTTGAAAGTGAGCCAGTAAATTTAATCTAGAACTTTAATTTTTGAATTTTCATTAATTTTACTTCTAAGCATTGAGACTTTATTTTTTAATAATGCACATACTTCACTTTCGGTAGCTTCCAGAAATGAAACACATTTTTCTTTTTTCTTTTCAGGGTTATGTTCTTGAGAAAAAGACACTGCATGCTCAAATGTTGATTTGCCTGTTGTTTTCTTAATGCCTAGGTCTATGGCTGAAGTCAATGAAGATCTCATAACATTTCCTCCACCTACTGCTGATGAAGTAGGTCCTATGAATGCCATAGTCTCAACACAACCTGTTAAGAACAAAATTCCTGCAAATCCTAATAATATTTTTCTCATACTTCCTTTTGCTTATAAATTTATACACTCTTATTTCCAGTAAAAAACAAATCTCTAGCTCACATTGAGCTTAACAAAAACAACCAGAAATTGTAATACTTATTTTACTTTATTTTTCGAATCGGCTCATTATTAGTACATGAATCTAGGCTTTCGATCATTTGAAAATAAAACTTCCCATAATTCTCCACAGTGACAAAGCCTATGTGCGGCAATAATAATGCATTTGGCAGAAATCTTAATTTATGATCTTGTGGTAAAGGCTCTTGTCCATAAACGTCTAAACCAGCGCCTGCAATTTCATCGTTTTTAAGAGCTTCAATTAAATCATTTTCATTAATTATCTCTCCTCTAGAAGTGTTAATTATAAATGAAGTATTTTTCATTATTTCAAATTCTTTTTTTGTTATCAAATTTTTGTAATTTTCATTTAATACTATGTGGATTGATATAATATCAGATGTTTTGATTAAATCTTCTTTACTCATTGGTAAAACACCTAATTTATTAGCATCTGATAGATTTAAATTTTCGCTCCAAGCAGAAACTTCCATACCAAAAGCTTTGCCGACAATAGCTACTTGAGTTCCAATCTTTCCTAAACCTATTAATCCTAATCTTTTCCCTTTAAGTTCGTACCCTATTGTAGATTGCCAATAACCTTGAAACATATTATCAACTTCTTGCTTAATATTTCTCAATAGTCCAAGTATTAACAGCCATGTAATTTCTGCAGCTGGATTAGGATTTATTTCTGTGCCACAAACAATAATATTTTTTTCTTTAGTTGATGATAAATCGATTGCCTGATTTCTCATTCCTGATGTCATAATGAACTTTAATTTTGGTAAATTTTCAATTAAGGTTTTCGATATTTTAGTTCTCTCTCTCATTAAAAATAAAACTTCGAAATCTTTTAAAGCTTCAATTGTCTCTAACTCAGTTTGAAAAGCTTTATTAAAAGAAATAAATTTATATTTTTTTTCGTATTCTTTTGTATTAATTAATTGGTGAAACACATTTTGATAATCATCTAAGACAGCAACTTTAAGCATATACTTTCCTATTAGACAAATAAATGCCTGATAAAATAAATGAAGCGCCTATAAAGTGGTGCAATTCAAGTTTTTCTCTAAATATTACAATTGCTAATATAGCACTCAGTAATGGCATCAATTGAACAAACATTGTTGCTCTATTTGGTCCCACTATTTCTACCCCTTTTTGCCAGCAGTAATAAGCCGCTAACGCAGGGAAAATTACAACATAAAAGAGAATAACGAAAAACGCTTTATTGAAATTTACTTCTAGACCAATTGATCTTTCATAAAAAAATTGTGGAATTAAAAATATTATTCCGACAGTGACCATCAATTGTATTAAAGTAAATTGAGAAAATTTAAAACTATGTTTCTTTAGTAATGTTGAATAAATTGACCATGAAAGAACACAAACCAACATCCATATATCCCCTTTATTAAAGCTTAAAGATAAAATCTTATTCAGGTCAGCATTTGAAATAATTGCGCTAATTCCTATAATTGATAATAATAGTCCTATTAATTGAAAAATATTTGTTTTATCTACTTTCATAATGGATGAAACAATTATCGTCACAGCTGGAATTGCAGCAAGAACTAATACTGCGTTTATTACTTGAGTATAGTTCAGTGCAAAATACACTACAGAGTTAAACGTGCTTATTGTTATAACTCCCATAAAACTTATTACCATCCAATTTTTTTTAATGTAATTATAATTGTTGAAAATTTCTTTATAAGTAAATGGAATTAAAATTAGCCAAACCGAAACCCATCTTAAAAAATTTAAAGTTAATGGAGGTACTTCAAATAGATAAGCAAATTTACCTACTATAAAATTACCCGACCAACATAATGTTGCAAACACAAGTAATGAATATGCTAAGTAATTTTTTGACAAATTAACCCCTAATTAAACCTTGCGGAACTATAAGGAGACAAATCTAAATTAGTTTTCTCTTCATTTATTATTCCTGAAACAATCTTTCCAGTTATTGCACCGAGAGTCCAGCCCAAATGATGATGACCAAAAGCGTAGATAATGTTTTTATTTTTTAATGAAGGTCCAATAATAGGTAAAAAATCTGGAAGAGTTGGTCTAAAACCTAACCACTCATCTTGATAATCTCCTAGCTGAGGGAGTAATTCTTTCGCACATTTGTCTATATAATCAATTCTTTTTTTTGAAATTGGATTGTCCAGTCCACCCAGTTCCACTGTTCCTACAGCTCTTAAACCTTGATTCATTGGAGTCATTCCAAAACCCCTATCTAGAAAAATTACTGGCCTTTTAAGTAAATGATCCATTTTTTTGTAATGAATATGGTACCCTCTTTCAGTATCTAAAGGAATTTTTTCTCCTAATTTATCTGTCAATTTTTTTGAAAAGGCTCCGCAAGCTAAAACTATCTTTTCAAAGTTATAATTTGAAGAATGAGTTTTGACTAATGTCTGATTAACTTTATTTTGTTCAATCTCAATTACTTCGTTTTTGTTAAATTTTCCACCGTATTTAATAAAAAGTTCAAAAAGTTTTTTTGTTATTCCTTTTGGATCTCTGGCATGGTAAGCATAATCATAAATCACTCCCCCATCAAAAACTGGATTAAGGTTTGGCTCCAAGTCTAAAATTTCTTTCTGGCTCAATAGTTTTTGTTTAATACCCAGCTGATTTCTGATTTTTATTTCTAAATTTCTACTTTTTAGATTTTTATTAGTCCAAATGTATATTATTCCTTTTCTTTCTACTAAATTGGTTGTATCAATTTCTTCTAAAATTTCATCATACGCATTTAGTGATAGATCTAGTATTTGGTGCATATATTTCGCAGTATGCATCATTGATTTAGAGGTAGATGATTTAAGATAATGAAAAATCCAAGGTATCATTTTTGGAATATAATTCCATTTTAAAGCAAGCGGTCCATATGAGCTAAGTAACATTTTTGGAACATCAGAGATTACATCAGGACGATTTAATTGTACGACTGCATAAGGTGAAAAATGCCCAGCATTTCCATAAGAACTCATGCTACCTGGATCTTTCTTATCAAAAATTGTAACTGGAATTCCTTTTTTTGCCAACTGCAATCCAATGCAAACTCCCTGGATACCAGCGCCAATAACTCCAACGGAGCTACACTTATAATTTGTCATTTGAATGAACTATAATTTAAAAAACTGATTTATTATAGTGCGATGAATTAGACTAGAGCTTCGCTCTCTTTATTCACTGTGGTTTCTGGCTTACCGTTTTTCTTAACCTTTTTCTCTTCTTTTGATTTAGAGAATAAAAAGTCTCCAGTGATTTTGCTCTTGGAAGCTGTTTTTTTGATGTATCCTTCTATATCAGCGCCATTTTCTGTTCTTAAATTATTTGAAAACTCTATGTCTCCCTTTACAACGCCCGAGGAACCTATGACAACATTATCAGCTGAAACTTTGCCATCTAGATGTCCATGAATTTCGACAGTCTCGGCTTCAACGCCTCCTGAAATTGAACCTGTTTCTTTAATTACTATCTCTTTTGAGTAAACTGGACCTTTAACTAGTCCTGCAATATCTATAGCTCCAGAGCTATTAACTGTACCATCAATACTAACAGTTTCACTTATTAATGATCGTTCTGTATCTTTTATTGATTTTTTATCACCAAACATAATTTTATTATTAAAATTAGATCATCTAAAAGAAATTAAAGCAAGTACTAATTTAAAATATTTTTGTTCATTTTGGTCCCTAATTTGATTTAAAAATGGTATTCAGTTTACAGGGGTATCTTTATATATTTTGCAGGACATTACTATTCCTAAGCCTAGCATAATGGCCATCATTGAAGACCCCCCATATGACATTATAGGTAGAGGTGCACCAACAATAGGTAGAAGACCTAAAACCATTCCCATGTTTACCGTTACATAAATAAAAAAGGCGGTAGCAAAGCTGTAGCAGTAAAGCTTACCAAAGTTACTTCTTGTTAGGTTTCCAATGCTGATTATTCTTACTATAATCAAGACATAAAGCAAAAGAATAAAGATAGACCCTAAAAAACCAAATTCCTCAGAGAATAAGGTAAATATAAAGTCTGTGTGTTTTTCAGGTAGATAATCGAGGTAGCTTTGAGAACCATTTAAAAAACCTTTTCCAAATAACCCGCCCGATCCGATGGCAATTTTTGATTGGATAATCTGATAACCAGCACCAAGTGGGTCTCTATCAGGGTTTAAAAATGTCAAAATTCTTGCTTTTTGATAAGGTTTGAGAAAAGAAATAGCAATTGGCATTAAAGAAATAAAGAGTATTGAGGCATATGCAAAAAATTTAACTCTAACACCAGCAAGCCAAGCAACTGTTATACCTCCTAGAGCAATTAGTATAGACGTTCCTAGATCTGGTTGCGCCACAACTAAAAGAACAGGTGAAACTAAAGCAACTATAGGTAAAAATAAAAATTTAATTTTATTAACATCTTGCGCTGGTATTCTATGATAATATTTAGCTAAAAAAGCAATTAAGCCTATTTTCATAAGTTCAGAGGGTTGTAAATTCATAAAATAAAAATTTAACCACCTTTGAGAGCCAGAAGATGTCAGTCCAAAATACTTTACGCCTAATAACAAAATAAAAAATGAAACATACATCAAAGTGCTTGTTTGATACCAAAATCTTATTTGAAAAAAAGAAATAATAAAAAACATCAAAAAGAAAACACCAAATCTTATAATGTGACTTTTTGTGTGATACTTAAATTCGCCACCATCAGTAGAATACATTGCAAACATACTTACTACACCCAACACAAAAATTGCTGTGACCAAAATAAAGTCTATAGAAAAAAATTTATCTCTAAAAGTTAAATTTGACTGTATCGATCTAGGCTGAAACATTAAATTTCTTCTCCTTTTATGTTTTCAAATTTTTCTCTTAACTCATTTCTCTCTAAAACTTTTTTTATAACTTTCTTTGCTATTGGTGCAGCAGCACTGCTTCCTGATCCACCATGTTCAACAACCACGCTTATCGCATACTTAGGATCTGATACGGGAGCGAAGGCTACAAATAAAGCATGATCCCTATCTTTGTAAACTATATCTTCTTGTTTTACTTCTAACTCCCTTTGTTCTTCTGTAAATCTTTTTACTTGAGAGGATCCAGTTTTCCCAGCAAACATAAATTTTTTTTCGTTTAATCTTGATCGATAAGAAGTTCCACCTGCTTCATTTGTTGCTGCAAACATTGCATCTTTGACAAAATTTATATTTTCTTGGTTTCTAAAGAGTGGTTTTAAATCAAAATTTGATACTAACATGTCTATAGGAAGAGGATCATTAGGATTTTCATTTTTAAACTGAATATATTCTCTTAATTTATTTTTGTTTTCATTTATTAAAACTCTTGGTTTGATCTCAAAACCACCGTTTGCAATTTGAGCTGTCATTAAACAGAGCTGTAATGGTGTACTTTGAAAATAACCTTGACCGATACCAGAGTGAAGCGTTTCACCTAAGTACCAACTTTTTCCAATGTATTTTCTTTTCCAGGCAGTGTTTGGGACTACTCCCTCTCTTTCTTCGATAAATCCATCTAAAACTTTTTTGCCTAATCCAAATTTTTTTGCAGTTTCTGATAATCTGTCTACACCAAGTATTCTTGCGACTTCATAAAAATAAACATCGCAGGATCTTTGAATAGCAGATCTCATATTCATTGGACCATGTCCTTTCTTTTTCCAACAGTGAAATTTTTCTCCATAAAGTTCGGTTAAACCATTGCAAGTAATATATTTTTTTGGATTCCAAACATCATTTTCCAAAGCACTAAGCGCAACTATTGTTTTAATTGTTGATCCAGGTGGGTACAGTCCAGAAATTGCTTTATTATTAAGTGGTTTTTTCTCATTAGAGATTAATTGTTCCCAATATTTTTTATCTATACCATGTACAAATGAGTTAGGATCAAAACTTGGTGAAGAGGCTAATGTAATAATATCACCGTTATAAATATCCATAACACAAACAGATGCAGCCTTCTCTTTGATTGCCTCAGCCGTGAATTTTTGAACATCTAAATCAATTGTGGTTCTAAAATTTTCTCCTGCTTGTCCCGGATCTACTTGTATTTGTTTAATTCTTTTTCCAAAAGCATTAACTTCGTATCTTTGAAATCCTACCTTACCAATAATATTTTCATCAAGTTTATTTTCCAAACCTGTTTTTCCAACTGCGATTCCAACAGACATATCTTTCAAATATAGTTTCTTTTGAAGGTCTTTTTGACTTACTTGTGAAACATACCCTACCAAATGAGCTGCTGAAGTATCTGGATATAAACGTGCGACTGATACAACGGGTTCAACTCCAGGAAGTTCATGTAAAAACAGGTTTATTCGTGAAAATTCAGACCATGTCAGATTGTCAGATACAATTATTGGTTCCCAGGGTTTCTGCTTAGCCATTTTTCTTTTCAAAAAAAATATTCTTTTATCAGTTAGGTTTAGGATAGTTTTTAATCTAAAAAAAAGTGTTTCTAAATTAGGTGAGTTTTCAGGAGTAATGTGTAATTGATATACTTTTTCATTTGAGGCTATTTCTCGGTTAAAGAAATCTCTTATAATTCCCCTTTGAGGAGCTAGCTTCCATTCTCTAAACCTATTTTTATCTGATAGAGTTTTATATTTATTAGCCTCGTTAATTTGAAGAGAAACAAGTCTACCAAAAATACCAAAAAATACTGCTGCCTTAGCTGCATTTAATATAAACATTCTTCTACTAATTAGTTTTGACTTAATTATTGTATTTCCAGATCCAAAATTAATCATCAGTTTTTAAAACCATTATTTGTTTATAAAAATTGAATATTATCCAAATAAATGGATAAAATAAAAAAGTGAAAAAAGCATTATAGGAAACATCAATAAATGAAATTTGAAGGCTAGAAAAATTTGAGATTAATACTACATGAACCAAACTCGAGAAAAAAATTGCTAATAAAAATGTGAACCAGTCTGTAAACAAAGAGATGTTAACTGTAACTTGACGAACATACGAAGCTACAAGGGAAACTGTCAAATAAGAAATTGAACTAATTCCTAAAGGCAGACCCATTACAACATCATTTATAATTCCAGCAAAAAAGACATGACCATTTCCTAAAACAGAGGAGTTTCTTAACATCCAATAATAAACAATTATTATTTGTAAGTTAAATGACAAAATCTCAAACATGTTACTAAAGTGTGTGTCTATCTCACTTATAGACAAATAGTAAAGGATAATTAGTGGAAACAAATTTGTTATATTTGCTCTTAAATTTTTATAAAGAATAGCCATTAAAAATTGTCCTCTCGTATTTTTATCAATTGAACCGTCACAAATGAAAGTTGATTTGGATCGGAAAAAAGTTTTACCTTTAAGATCTCTCCATCTAATTCAGTTTTTCCAATTGGAATACCTGGAATAAAAACACCGTCTTTCCCTGAGGTAAAAACAGTCAAATCGTTTCTTGGGGTATAAAGTTCAGGCAAATACTCAAGCACAGGTTTGTTTTCGCTTTTACCTGTTAAAATTGCTTGTGTAGACTCTTCCCCAAATGTAATCGGTATTCTACTATTTAGATCATTTAAAAGAAGAACTCGAGAAGACAAATAATTAACTTCAACTATTTTACCTATTAGATAATTTCCATCAACCACAGGCATTCCTTTATTAATGCCAGATTTTGAACCTCTGTTTATAACGATAGATTTCAAATAAGGGCTATCTTTATCAAGCAAAACCTTTGCGAGAGTGCTTTTGCCTTTTATTTTTATATCAGAATCTAAAATTCTTCTTAAACTGTCATTTTGATTTTTTAAAAATTCTACTTGAAATTCTTTGTTCTTAAGTGTCTCTAGCTCAACTTTTAATTCTTTATTTTCATTTATGGCAAATATTGTTTCTTTTATTTTATTGTTTATAGAGGGCAACAACTTGATTGGTGCTGTTGAAATATTACTTAATCTATAGATCCCATCATTAATCAATGTTCTTGTCAATTTTACGAATTTAAATTGATAAACATCCAATAAAAAAATTATTAAGGCTACGATAAAAAGAAAAACTAAAGAAAATTTTTGTCTAGCTCCTTTTTTTAAAAGAGCCGATCTTATTGCTATGCTAAAATCATCTCTGCTCGAGGACATTTGTTTTATTGTCCATTAATATTCAGATAACATTGTAGAGAACAATTCTTCGTTTTCTAATGCCTTTCCAGTTCCCACAGCAACACATGACAAAGGATCGTCTGCTATTGTTACCGGTAAACCAGTATCTTTCGAAATTAGTTTGTCAATATTTCTTAGTAATGCTCCGCCACCAGTTAAAACAAGACCCATATCAACTAAATCAGCTGATAATTCTGGAGGAGTGTTTTCCAGCGCCTCTTTAATTCCTGAAAGCATTTGATTTAAAATTGGCATCAGAGCCTCACAAGCGTCCTCCTCGGTCAAAGAAATTTCTTTTGGTGTTCCCGATCTTATATCTCTTCCTTTCATCAAAAAAGTGTTACTTCCAGTTGGAACTGCGGTACCAATCTCTTTTTTTATTTTTTCTGCTGTTGAGTCTCCAATTAATAAATTGAATTTTTTTCTCATATAATTAATAATTGATTGATCCATTGCATCGCCAGCAACTCTTAATGATTTTGAGTAAACAACTCCTCCTAATGACATTACTGCAATTTCTGTTGTTCCACCGCCAATATCAACTACCATAGAGCCGGTAGCTTCTGATATAGGTAATCCAGCCCCAATAGCAGCCGCGATTGGCTCCTCTATTAACTGAACTTTTCTAGCTCCTGCAGCGAGTGCAGAATCTTGAATAGCTTTTCTTTCAACTGGAGTTGATCCAGTCGGAACACATATTAATATTCTAGGATTAGCAAAAGCCGTTTTTTTGTGCACCTTTTTAATAAAGTGTTTAATCATTTCCTCAGTCACCACGAAATCAGCAATAACTCCATCTTTAAGCGGTCTAATTGCTGCTATGTTGCCTGGAGTTCTACCTAACATTGTTTTAGCCTCATCACCCACTGCTAAAACTGATTTTTTTCCCCCATCTGTAATTACTGCCACAACTGAAGGTTCATTTAAAACAACTCCTTGGCTTTTTAAAACTACTAAAGTGTTTGCTGTTCCTAGATCTATAGCCATATCTTGTGACCACATTCCAGATAATCCTGATAATGATTTAAATAGTGCCATCTTTTTCCCTTATATATTTTGAACCACTCAAGTCCATTGGTTCTGGAGCAGTTTTTTTTCTTTTGATTATTAGTTTATTGAGCGCATTCAAATATGCGTCTGCCGAAGCAACCAATGTATCTGTGTTAGCAGCTTGCCCGACCGTTGTTTTTCCGTTTTCCTCAATTCTTACACTTACAGTTGCTTGCGCATCAGTTCCCTCTGTTACAGCATGAACGTTATAAAGTTGTAAATTTACTTCGTGAGGGTAAAGTTTTTTAATACATTTGAATATAGCATCAACTGGTCCATCTCCTGACTCTGTAGCTTCTTTTACATCACCAAAAACCTCAAGTTTCATTACTGCTTTTTGTGGTTCTCCAGTTCCAGCATAAACTTTTAATGATTTAAGTCTGATAACATTATCCTCTTTAATTAAACTATCATCAACAAGTGCGGCAATATCTTCATCGTAGACATGTTTTTTCTTGTCAGCCAGCACTTTAAATTTTCCAAAAGCTATGTCAATAATATCATCGGTAACATCAACGTAACCCATGTCTGAAAGTTTATCTCTAAAAGCATGTCGACCAGAGTGTTTACCCATTACAAGTGAAGTTTTTTTAACTCCAACACTTTCCGGAGTCATTATTTCATAAGTATTTCTATTTTTTAACATTCCATCCTGATGTATTCCTGACTCATGAGCAAATGCATTTTTCCCAACTACTGCCTTATTGAACTGTACAGGAAAGCCTGTTGCATTAGAAACTATTTTTGATGCTTTGCTTAAAAGTTTAGTATTTATTCCTGTAGTATAAGGCATTAAATCATTTCTAGTTCTCATTGCCATTACAACTTCTTCTAAAGCTGCATTACCAGCTCTTTCTCCGATACCATTGATCGTACATTCAATTTGTCTTGCTCCAGCCATAACTCCAGCTAAAGAATTGGCTACTGCTAATCCTAAATCATTATGACAATGAGTAGATAAAATAGCTTTGTCAATATTTGGAACTTTATTAATTAGTGTCTCAATAATTTTTTTGAATTCAGAAGGAACTGAGTAGCCAACTGTATCAGGAATATTAATTGTTTTAGCTCCACAATTTATAGCAAGTTCTACTGATTTACACATAAAATCAAGATCTGTTCTTGTTCCATCTTCACATGACCATTCTACATCGTCTGTAAACTTTCTAGCATATGTAACGCTTTCTTTTATCAATCCTAAAACTTCATCTGGAGACTTATTAAGTTTGTGCTTCATGTGTAATGGACTTGTTGAAATAAAAGTATGAATTCTAAATCTCTTCGCATGTTTAAGAGAGTCTTTACAAGCGTCTATATCTTTTTTAGTAGCACGTGAAAGCCCCGCTGGAATAGATTTTTTTAAAACTTTACTTATCTCAGTTACTGCTTCAAAATCACCAGGCGAAGCTATAGGAAAACCTGCTTCTATTACGTCAATTCCTAATTCATCAAAACATCTAGCTATTTGAATTTTTTCTTCTAAGCTCATTGTTGCGCCTGGTGATTGTTCACCATCACGCATTGTTGTATCAAAAATTATAATTCTGTTTTTGTCACTCATAAACTGAAAAACATATTACAAGCAAAACGAGAATATGCAAATACTTATGGTTAAATCTTAGAAAATTTAGTTCAGATTGGGCTAATTTTTGTCTTTGTCGACCAATTTGTTTTTTCCGATCCATGGCATCATGGCTCTAAGGTCCTTACCAACTTTTTCTATCGGATGATCGGCTAAATCTTTTCTCAATTTAAGAAAATTTTTTTGACCAGATTTATGCTCCTCCATCCATTGTTTTGTAAATTTACCAGATTGGATGTCTTTTAATACTTCTCTCATTTTTTCTTTAGTTTTTGAATCTACTATTCTTTTTCCAGAAACATACTCCCCGTATTCAGCTGTGTTAGAAATTGAATAATTCATATTAGCTATTCCACCTTCATAAATTAAATCTACAATTAGTTTTACTTCGTGAAGAGTTTCAAAGTACGCCATTTCAGGTGGATAGCCTGCTTCAGTCAAAGTTTCAAAACCATTTTTGATTAATTCAACTAAGCCGCCACATAAAACTGTTTGTTCACCAAATAAGTCCGTTTCGCACTCATCTTTAAAAGTCGTTTCGATTATACCAGCCTTACCTCCTCCAACTGCTGAAGCATAAGACAAAGCTAATTCTTTTGCTTTTCCAGAACTATCTTTATGTACTGCCATTAAACAAGGAACGCCCCCACCTTTTTGATATTCACTTCTTACCGTATGTCCAGGTCCTTTGGGAGCAACCATGAATACGTCTAAATCTTTTCTCGCTTTAATCAAATCAAAATGAATATTTAACCCATGCGCAAATGCTAAACTTGTTCCCTCTCTCATTCTTTGTTCTATATGATTTTTATAAATTTCTGATTGAAGTTCATCTGGAGTTAACATCATCACCACATCAGCCCAAGCAGCTGCATCAGAAAGTGACATCACTTTTAAACCAGCGCTCTCAGCTTTTTTAATACTTGAAGACCCTTCTCTTAAAGCTACAACAACTTCTTTTACCCCACTATCTTTAAGGTTAAGAGCATGTGCATGGCCTTGGCTTCCATAACCAAAAATAGCAACTTTTTTATTTTTAATCAGGTCTTTTTTTGTATCTTTATCGTAATAAGTTTTCATATTTAATTAAAAATCTTTGATCCTTTCGTCATAGCAACAGCGCCTGTTCTAGAAGTGCTTATAAGGCCTAATCTTTTTAAATCAATAGCTAATTTATCTATTTCTGCTCTTAAAGCTGTTACTTGAATTACGAAGGACTTGTTCGTTTTGTCTAAAACAACTGGATTGAATTTTTTGCATATTTTTTTTATTTTTTCTTGCTTTTTTGCATTAGCAAGCATTTTGAACAATGCAAGCTCTCTAAATAAAATATCTTTTTCGCCACGTTTAAAGTCAGCAACTTTATGAACTGGAACCAATTTTTTTAGTTGTAAATTAATTTGCTCTATAACTTGAGGTGTTCCCTCAGTTACAATAGTAATTCTGGATATATGCTTTTTTTTATCTACTTCAGCCACTGCTAAAGACTCAATATTGTAACCCCTGCCAGAAAATAATCCGGCTATTCTAGCGAGAACACCAGCTTCATTATCTACCCAAACAACAATGATATGACGCTCTATTTTTCCAATTTTACCAGGTACACTATACGCTGATTTTGATTTTGCCATTAAACTAAAATCTTTCCTTCGTCAGAAATTTCTTCCTCTTCTTCAGGTCCTAAAATCATTTGATTATGTGGTTTACCAGAGGGTATCATTGGAAAACAGTTTTCAGCTTTATCAACCAAACAATCGAAAATTACTGGTCTGTCTATATTAACCATCTCTTTTATCTTTTCGTCAAGCTCATCAGGAGTTTTTGCTCTCATACCAACGCATCCATATGACTCAGCAAGTTTTACAAAGTCAGGTAGAGCAGCGGTATAACTTTCAGAATAGTTTTTTTCATGCAACAATTCTTGCCATTGTCTGACCATTCCCATGTATTCATTGTTTAAAATGAATATTTTTATTGGCAACTTATATTGCACTGCTGTAGACATTTCTTGCATCGTCATTAAAACTGAAGCTTCACCAGCTATATCTACTACTAATTTGCCAGGATTGGCTATTTGAACACCAATTGCCGCTGGTAAACCATACCCCATAGTGCCTAATCCTCCAGAGGTCATCCATCTGTTAGGCTTATTGAACTTATAATGTTGTGCAGCCCACATCTGGTGTTGACCAACCTCAGTTGTCACAAATGTGTCTTTATCTTTCGTTAACTCATACAGTCTTTGAACTGCGTGTTGTGGTTTAATTATTTTGTTGCTATTTATAAAGTTAAGAGATCTTTTTTCTCTCCACTTTTCAATTTTGCTCCACCATTTTGATGTCCTCTGTTTGTTAGAGCTTAAAAAGTTTTTATTTTTTTCTTTAAATCTTTTTATTAAAGATTTTAAGAATTCTGAAACATCGCTTACAATTGCTAGATCAACTTTTATATTTTTGCCAATAGACGATGGATCAATATCAATATGTATTTTTTTCGATCCAGGAGAAAACTCATCAACTTTCCCAGTTATTCTGTCATCAAATCTTGCACCAATGTTAATCATTAAATCACAATCATGCATTGCGTTATTAGCTTCAAATGTTCCATGCATACCTAACATACCTAAAAATTGCGGATCGTCTCCAGGGTAAGCACCTAGTCCTTGCAATGTTGAAGTGATTGGAAAGCCAGTTAAAGAAACTAGCTCTCTTAAATATTCGCTGGCTTGCGGCCCAGAATTAATAACTCCTCCCCCAGTATAAAAAATTGGTTTTGAAGATTTTTTTAATAAATCAATAAATTTATCTAATTCATTGTTTGAAATTTTATGTGTAGCTCTGCCATTAAGTTTTTTCTTAAGAGTGCTTTTAGAAAAACTATATTTCCCTTTTTTGAATTGAATGTCTTTTGGGATATCGACTAATACTGGACCAGGTCTTCCTGTTGTGGCTACTTCAAAAGCTAAATGTAAAACTCTTGCGAGATCATTAACATCTTTAACCAGCCAATTATGTTTTGTGCAAGGACGAGTAATACCAGTAGTGTCACATTCTTGAAACGCATCAGTCCCAATTAAATGTGTTGGTACTTGCCCAGAGATACAAACTAAAGGAACAGAGTCCATATAAGCATCTGTCAAAGCTGTAACGGCATTTGTTGCACCTGGGCCGGAAGTAACTAACAATATACCAGGTTTGCCACTTGATCTAGCATAGCCTTCGGCAGCATGTCCTGCGCCTTGTTCGTGTCTGGCTAAAATATGTTTTATAGACTTGTGATTTTTTAGTTCATCATAAATAGGAAGAACAGCCCCACCAGGATAACCAAAAATATATTCAACTTTTTGGTCTTCTAGGGCTTTAAAAACTATTTCTGCACCAGTAAATAATTTAGGCATTTATACAATCTACCGTAGAATCTACTTTGGTCAAGTTTTAGCTAACGAGTTTTAAAATTTTTTTTAAGAGAATAGAAGATTTGCTTGAATATATCATGTGCCAATCACTCATATGAGCTCTGGACCAAGTTTTTTGTCTTTTAGTATACTGTCTTGTTTTAATATTCATTAATTCTACAAGATTCTTTTGGTCTAAATCTCCACTCAAAAATCTTTGAATTTCTTGAACCCCAATTATCTTATTGGGTGAAAGTGATTTTTTTAGCTTTCTTTTTTTAAACTTTATGACCTCATTTATACACTTTTTTTTAATCATAGAATTAGTTCTTAACTCAATATTTTTAAGTAGTTGATTTTTTGGTGTATTAATAAAAAATTTTTTAAATACATAATCTTTAAATAAGGGTTTTGTTTTTTTTGCCCACTCATAAATTGATTTTTTCGTAAATTTTTTTACCTCATATGATCTAAGCGATCTTTGAGTGTCAGATGAAGAAATTTTATTTTTTGAAATAGGATCTAATTTTATTAATTTTTTATAAAATTTTTTTTGACCTATTTTTTTGTGCAAATTTCTTATCTTATTTCTATCAGAGAATTTTATGTTAGGAATTTTGCTTATACCATCAGTTATCGCCTTAAAATAAAGACCAGTCCCACCCACTAATATTGGCACTTTACCCTTTTTAACTATTTGATTAATTTTATCTGCAGCAAGTTTAAGCCATTTACCTGTAGAAAAAATAGCTCCAGAAGATTGAAATCCATATAAATGATGTTTTGCTAATTTTATTTCATCTCTACTTGGTCTAGACGATAAAATTTCAAAATCTTTGTATACTTGCATGCTGTCTGCATTTATAATCTCACCATTAACACTTTTAGCTAATTTAATTGCTAATTTTGTTTTACCTGATGCAGTTGGACCAGCTAATAAAATAATTTTTTTTTTCAAAACTATTTGAGTTTTACACCAAGGTATCTACGTTGATTATTATTGTTAATAATTGTTAGATATAAAGGTTGTCCTTTATCTTTCACTTTTTTAATTAAATTATCTAAGTTATCAATTTTTTGTATCGGTTTTTTTTGGATTTCAATTATCACGTCATTTACATTTAATAAACCTAATACAGGGCTTCTCTTCGATATCTCTACGATGACTGCTCCCTTTAAACTTTTATTTAAATTTCTTTTTTTAATATCATCTGAGTTTAGATCTCTTACAGTTATTTTTAATGTGTCTACATCTAATTCTTTGGTTTTTTTGGGTAACTCAGCTTTCTTTTCTTTAAACTCACTCGAAGACTCAAGTCTACCTAGAGTAAGTCTTTTATCGATCATCTTTTTATTTCTCCAAATTTTAAGCGTAACACTTTTTCCGACATCAGTGCTTGCAACTACTTTAGGAAGTTTTCTCATTGTATCAATTTTTTTTCCATCAAACTCCAGAATGATGTCTCCAGCTTTTATACCAGCTTTGTCTGCGGGGCTTTTTTCTCCTACACTTGCAACTAATGCTCCGGATGGTTTTTTTAAATTTTCTACTTCCGCGATTTCTTTCGTGACTTCTTGAATTCTAACTCCAAGCCAACCTCTTCTTGTTTCACCATATTTTATTAATTGGTCAATAATGTTTGAAGCAGCATTTGCAGGAATTGCAAAACCAATTCCAATTGATCCAGCTTGACCAGGAGCAATTATAGCTGTGTTAATTCCAATTACTTCACCCTTTAAATTAAAAAGAGGTCCGCCAGAGTTTCCCTGATTTATAGATGCATCAGTTTGAATAAAATCATCGTAACGTGTTAAATTAATATCTCTATTTCTTGCTGAAATAATTCCTGAAGTTACAGTGCCACCTAATCCAAAAGGATTTCCAATTGCCACAACCCAGTCTCCAACTCTTGCTTTATCAGAGTCACCAAACTCCACAACTTCAAAATCATTTTTGCTATCTTTAATTTTTAAAACAGCAACATCTGCGTAAGGATCTGAGCCTAAAACTTCTGCTTTATATTCCTTATCTCCAATTCGCACGATGATATCCTCAGCATTAGCGATAACGTGATTATTTGTTACTACTACACCTTCTTTTTTTATTATAAAGCCAGATCCCAAAGATGAGGCTTTTCGCTCAGTTGGTCTTTGAAATTCTTTAAACATATCTTCAAAAGGTGATCCCGGAGGAAATTGGAAAGGAAATTGATTATTATTTGTTGTGCGAATTGTCTGTGTAGTTGAAATGTTAACGACTGATGGCATGAGTTTTTCAGCTAAATCGGCAAAAGAGTCTGGTCTAGTATTAGCATTTATATTGCTAGAATAAGATGAAATTAAAAAAACTATTATTAATTTTTTAAGTATTTTCATTTAGCTTCTCAAGTACCAAATTATAAAAAATCCTATTAATAAGAAAAAAATGCCTGAATATCTTAACTTATTTTCAGACATAGTTTCTATAATTTTAAGCATATTTTTTATTCTTGACGGAAACATGGCAAGTAAAAGACCTTCTATAAAAAAAAGTAATCCTATGGCCATAATAAGATCACTCATATTTTAGATTAGTTTTTTTTAATTAGACCAGATTTTCCAAAAAATTTAAAGAAATCACTGTCTGGTGAAAGTATTAAAGATGTGTCTCCACCTATAAGAGCTTTTTCATAAGATTGCATTGCTCTGTAGAAACTAAAAAATTGTGGGTCTTTGCCAAACGCATCAGCAAATATTTTATTTCTTTGGCCATCACCCTCACCCTTCATAATTTCTGATTTTTTTTTGGCATTTGCAAGTATTACTGTAACTTCCTTATCTGCTGTAGATTTAATTCTTGTTGCTATCTCAGCTCCTTGGGCTCTGAATTCTTTGGCTTCTCTCTGTCTCTCTGTTTGCATTCGAGCGTAAATTGCTTCACTGTTTGCTTGTGGTAAGTCTGCCCTTTTTATACGAACATCAACAATTTCTATTCCAAAATTTTCAGCTTCAGTATTTACATCATTTTGAATTATAGACATTTGTTTTGCCCTATCTTTTGATAAAAGAGTTGCTAGCTCCTGTTTTCCTAAAACACCTCTAATTCTTGAATTGATAATAGTTGCAAGTCTTTGCCTAGCTACTCTCTCGTTACCAACTGAGATATAAAATTTTAACGGGTCAGTAATTTTAAATCTTGCAATCGCATCGACTATTAATCGTTTTTGATCTGCTGCAATTACCTCTTCTGGAGGATTGTCTAAGTTTAATACTCTTTTATCCAAATAAGCGACATTTTGAATAAATGGTAGTTTAAAATTTAAACCAGACTTCGTCACTATTTTTTTCGGATCACCAAACTGTAATACAATAGCTTGATTAATTTCTTGAACAATAAAAATTGATTGAAATGCAGTTATGCCTAAAACTACAAGTATTGGTATAAAAAATTTAGAAATTTTCATTAACTACCGCTCTTCTTTTTGATTTCAGGCAATGGTAAATATGGCACCACTCCTGAACCTGACTCTTTATCAATTATAACTTTATCAATATCTGCTAAAACTTTTTCCATTGTTTCAAGAAACATTCTTTCTTGGGTTACTTGTTTAGCGTTTTTATATTCTCCATAAATTGCTAAGAAACGTGAAGCCTCACCTTCTGCTGTAGCTACTACTTCTTTTTTATAAGCCTCGGCCTCTTGTAATATTTTTTCAGCATCTCCTCGGGCTCTTGGAATTACATCGTTTGCATACGCTTCTGCTTCATTTTTAGATCTCTCTTTATCAGCCCTAGCAGCTTGAACATCTCTAAATGCATCAATAACTTGGTTTGGTGGATCGGCTTTTTGTGTTTGTACTTGTGTAATTTGAATACCCGAGCCATATTCATCTAAAATTGATTGTGTTATTTCTTGAACTTCAATTTCTATGTTTGATCTACCCTCTGTTAAAATGGATTGGATTTCACTCTTTGCTATCACTTCTCTCATCGCTGTTTCTGATGTAGCCTTTACGGTTTCAACTGGACTTTGTATATTAAATAAAAATTTACCCGCATCTTTAATAACCCAAAAAACTGAGTAATTAATATCTACAATATTTTCATCGCCAGTTAGCATTAAGCTCTCCTCTGGAACTTCTCCAATACCAGATGATCTTCCGCTATCACTTGCTCCTCTGAATCCAACGTCTATTCTGTTAACTTTTGTTACCTTTGGTTTTAGAACTCTTTCTACTGGAAAAGGTATATGATAATTTAATCCAGGTTGAGTAGTGTTCACAAATTTTCCAAATCTTAAAACAACTCCTTGTTCATCTGGAAGTACCCTATATAAACCGCTTAACACCCAAATTACTGCTAAAATTATTAATCCTAAAACTATTGGTTTGCCTCCGCCAGATTTACCTCCTGGCATAAATCTATTAATTTTATTTTGAATATTTCTAATTAGTTCGTCTATATTTGGTGGTTCTCTTCTTGAACCTGAACCATTGCCGCTACCGCCGCCTGGACCTGATGATCCCCAAGGCGACTGATTTTTAAATATACTTCCTATGAAACTCATGTCACTTTATATAGTGACTTTTGGTGTAAAAACAAGTTAAGTAATAGCGATATTATGACCGAAAAAATGAATAATCTATGAGAATTAAACCTCCTCCAAAGCAATTTATCAAAAGACCAATTAATGGAACTAAGTATACTTTATTAGTTTCAAGTGCAAAAGGCGGGGTAGGTAAGTCGACCATAGCCGTAAATCTTGCATTTGCTTTACAAAACCTAGGATTAAAAATTGGAATACTAGATGCTGACGTATATGGGCCATCGCTACCTAAACTAATTAATTTAAAAGAAAAGCCAGAGACTGAAAATGGTAAAGCAATTATTCCACCCGAAAAATATAATGCACAATGCATGTCCATGGGTTTTTTAGTTAATGAACAAACGCCAATGATTTGGCGTGGACCTATGGTTATCAGCGCAATTAAAACAATGACACAAAAAGTTTTATGGAAAGATAGGGATGTCATCATAATTGATATGCCACCAGGTACTGGAGACACTCAGTTAACATTTGCTCAAGAAGTAAAGATTGATGGAGCAGTTATTGTCTCAACTCCACAAGATTTAGCATTACTTGATGTAAAAAGAGGAATACAAATGTTTGATAAGACAGGAGTAAAAATTTTAGGTTTAATTGACAATATGAGTTTTTTTAAAGGGGATGATGGAAAAGAATATAAAATTTTTGGAGAAAGTGGTGTCAAGAAAACTGCTGAAGAGTTTAACAAAGATTTTTTAGGACATCTCCCTCTACATCAAGACTTAAGAAATTCAGCAGATATTGGTAATCCTCTTACTCATTCTCAACCAGAACATGAGGTTTCTAAACTATTTAAAAATATAGCTGAAAAAATTAAACAATCCTTTCATTAAAATCGAAAGAAGTCATTAATTCGTTCCATTCTCTTTTTGAAAGACCAGAACTTTCGAAAGACACTTTTTCTCCTTTTGCCATTTTTTGAATAACCTTTTTGCCTTTTGCAGAAACATGAACTGCACCAACTCGATAATCCATAAAAGCAGAATGAGTTATAGGTACCCATTTTTTAACAGTGTCAAGCATAACTTCTGCGTAAACTCTTATCTCGTATTGCGCATGACTATCAGCTCTGAGAAATAAAAAGTTTAACAAATTTAAAAGATCAGTTTTCCAATACCATTGCGTATAAGAATTTAATGTTAAATTCATTCTGGCAAGTTCTCTGGCTAGTCCAGCTTTACTTTCATCAATAGTAGACCCATCGAATCTTTCGTTGAGCATTTTTTCATAGTTGTCATATGTTCGAGTAGCATCATCTTTTAAAATTTGTAAAACTTCATCCGCCTGCTTTCCAGTAATTAAATCTCCCCTTCCTTGCCTATTTGAAGTCGATTGTGCAGACAATTGTTCTTTTGCAGGTATGTAAAATTCTTTATCTAATATTGAATATCTAGCTGAATATTCATTAACATTTGCTGTTCTGTGTCTTATCCATTGTCTTGCTATAAATATTGGAAGTTTTACATGATATTTTATCTCGCACATTTCAAAAGGTGTTGAGTGCCAGTGTCTCATTAAATATTTAATCAAACCTTCATCTGTTGAAACTTTTTTTGTTCCCTTCCCGTATGAAACTCTAGCGGATTGCACAATTGAAGTATCGTCACCCATATAATCAACCACTCTTACAAAACCGTGATCTAAAACAGGTAAAGCTTCGTAAAGAATTTTTTCTAACTCAGATGAGGTGACTCTTTTAGTGTCATTTTTTTGAGACTGTTGGTCATTTATTTCCTGTTTTTGCTCTTTTGTTAGTTTCATTTTGAATAAAGTTATTGAATCTCTAAAAAAGAGTTTTATATTATAAATGTTGGTTTTCCAACTATGACGATAAACGAATCTCGTAATAAACATTGCGGACGTGGGGGCAGTACCCACCACCTCCACCATTTACAACTTGAGGGGGTGAATTAGGCTCGACGGATGTCTAAAAGTTTTTCTTTCGTTCGAGATGGTTCCGACGTAACGGGCTAATTATAAATGCAAATAATAAATTTGCACTTGCTGCTTAATTAACTTGTTAATTAAGTGAACGGGGTTTGGGGCACCTGGCAACAGAACGCCCCTTAACCAACGGAAACCGTTATTCCAATTCAAATATCAAATTAGAAATAGCACGAAGTTTTACACGAAGTTTACACGAAGTTTTAAATCAAAAATTTACACACTTATTTTTTATTTTTTATTTTAAAACCTTGAGATTCAAGCACTTTGATCAAATTTTTTAACCTTTGCTCTCGTGGTGTGTTTGAGTCCCCTATTTTCTCAAAGAATATTGGTTTTAAACCTCTATCTTTTTTTGATTTAAAATAGTTTTTTAGTGATTGTATTTTTAGTTTCATTTTTCTCCTTTAGCGTTTTATTTTAAGTCTTAGCAAGTAGAGTTATTTCTAAATCAAGACTAGGTTGATAATATCAATTTTTGTCTATAAATCAAATTGATGTTATACGCGCATTTGCGTCTATAACAATTTTTATAATTAAATCTATTTAAATAAGTGTTTGATTAATGGTTTACATGCTAGGAAAGATTTCACTAAAACTTGGTCTGCATCTTTGCCATCTACTAAAGTGTGTTTATTAAAATAAAATCTACCACCTATTTGAAATTGTAAATTTGATTTTTTATTATTATTGATATCAAAAACTAGTTTTAACCATTCTTCTTGTTGTTTTTGTGTAGGTTTTAATTTTGAAGATATTTCTTTAAATGCTGTTCTTAAATCAACATCTAATCTAGCATCACGAATAGGTGGAGAACTTTGACTTGGATACCTTCTTTGAACTAAAATAATTTGAGGTTTAAAACCCTCACTTATTCCAAAATAATTATCATAGTTTATAGCAATTTCATGAATTATATTCCTGAAATTTTTCCATGAAAGACTATAGAAATTTTTTTTTGTTTTACCTTTAATTCTATATGGAATAGTAAACGTTGCCTCTATAAATTTATCAGTCATTCCGACAGTTAAGTGCGGTTCATCTGTGAAATTCTTTTGTTTAACACCTGTGTTGAATGTCAAATAATCCCAAAGAACAACTTCTTTTTTTATTCCTCCTCTTCCTTTTGTAATATCTACATTTAACTGATCTTTTAAACTATGGTTTTCTTTTATTTTATGCATGAGAAGTTTTAATTGTCTTTTTCCCTCTCTGTATGAATACGGATTATCATTATCAAAGTGAACACCGGTGAATTCAGTTATTGAACCTTCTTTTAAATATTCACTCTCTACCATATTATTTTCTAATACATTAAAGTAATCAATTAATTTTCTCGCCCATTCAGATCTTTTAATTTCTTTATGTGCCCAACTATAAACTTGATTCCAAGTTATTTGTTTCCAATTATCTAATCTTACATTAGGCAATAAATCAATAACTATACTAATTCCTTTAATGTTGTTAAAACCTCTTCGCCTAATAGTTTTTTCATGTCTAATCAGTTGATCTTTTGTAAGTGTAGAAGATACTTTGCTCTCAATAATCAAACATTGTTCTTGATTGTAAATAACAGCATCTGGTAAACCTTTTTTTTCATTTTCTTCTTCTAGAGAATGAAATTCACCAGGTATGGTCTGCTGTTCAAGTGAAAGTTTAGAATTTTGATCAAAAAAATTTGGGTAAAAACTTTTGAGAAAACTATTTAATAAATGATTATCCTCATAAAGACACGATACTAACGAATGTGTTAGTTTATTTTCTGGTTGATTGTATTGATCAAATATATTTCTCATCGTTTTTGTAATGAATACTCTTTCATTCTTTTACTTCTTTTGTTTATAAATTCAGTCATATTTTTCCTATATAATTTATATTCAGTTATATCACTTGGAATAGGGGAATTTTTAAAATTATTAAATGGTAGAAAATAATTTATCGACGAACGATTTTCTTTTACTAAATCTTGTAGAAAAAAGAAATCTACATACCCTTTAAAATTATCAAATAATTTGAAAAAATTTCTATATCTATTGAATGTTTCAGTCAGTGGACTGTTTTCATTTAAATAAAATCTTCTTATACACTCAAGAGTTAAATCAAATCTATCCTTAATTTTCTTATTAATTCCGCGAGAACCATTAATTGTCATTTGGTTATTAATTCTATTAGAAGGAAAGATTATGTATCCCCCAATAGTACAACCAAGATTAAAGAATGTTTCAATTTCATTTTTTGGAATTTGCTTAATAATATTTTCTGTACTTTTCCATTTACTATAATCATGCGCAATTGAGTCACTTGATAATAAGAATTCTCCTAATTCTGATTTATGACACAATACTTTGGTTTTTTTTATGTCTAAATTAAAAACTACTCCATTTGGCAAAGGTTTACTCCAGAGAAATTGATGATACTTTCTTAAAGTATCGCTATATGTGTCAGGATCTTTTCCTTTTGGTGTATCAGTATAAAAATTATAGTAGATATCAATCTGCATATTCTTTTTTACATTATAGAAATACACGAAGTTTAAAGTCAAGAAATCGTCAAAATGAGCAAAACACTACACGAAGTTTTACACGAAGTTTTTGAAAAAGTGTTATATTCTGTATATTATTAATCAAGGGACGAGAAACAGAACGCCCCTAAAATTTATTTTTTTGTAGTTCTAACAGTTTGTTTCGATACGTATCTAAAATATGAGCCAGCAGTACCAGCAATAACTCCAATTATTAGTGAAACTGTTCCATTTCTTTCATCACCAAATAAATACATTCCATAAACAATGCATGTTAATCCCAGCCAAATTAAGAAATTAGCAAATATACCTTTAAGCCATCCAAAAAACATAATCAAATATACTTAAAAATAATGTACCTGGCAACAGAACGCCCCTTACAAATTTCCAGTTTTACTTTTTTTAAGGTACAGTAGACAAGAAATAGAGCAAAATATATAATTGTGTTATGAAAAATTTAGGTCTCAAAGGCTTTAATCATAAAAGTTTTCTAAAAAGCTTTTCTCATAAAGAAGAAAGCCAATCAGATAAATGGCTTATTTTACTTGGCCTATTTATTTTTGCTTTAATACCATTAGCTCTTTTATCTGAAGGAAAAATTATCGGTACAATAATTTATTTGGTGTATGCATCTCTAGTATGCTTTATAATTCATAATAATAAAACAATTATAAATGGTGGATCTAAGTTTACACATTTACTAAAATCTTTAGTTGTTTTGGTAATCATTCCCCTTGGAATAACTAATTTTTTTCTTGGTGGAAAGATCTCTAATTCAAATCAGAATTTGGACTCCAAAAAAAAATTTACAAATTATTGGACTTATAAAAATAATCCTGATGTTTGGGTTTGTGAATTTACAGTAGATAGCGCACGTGTAGTATATGAATATATCGGAAAAGATACTGGTTTCTGTTATGATTCTTCACGTGGTAAAAAAGGTAGAAAGGTTAACCCTCACACTTATTATCGAGGAAAATTTAATTAAAAAATTTGTGCTTAAATTAATTTAACTCAAACATAATATCTTGGGTCCGTAGCACCTAGCAACAGAACGCTTTCTATTATAAAATAAGTTTAAATCTTAAAAAAACTTTGATTGTTCCAAAAATTAGTAAGATCGATTAATTTCTCCTCGACTTTTGAATTACCTTTATAAATCCATTTTTTATTTTTAAAGTCAGGGTAAATAAACCATCTAATTACATCAGTTTTTTCATTAGATGACTTTTTCTTTTTTGTAATGTGTAGTTTTTTTTTATCTATCCAACTTTTTATTGTTCGAGAAGGTATAATTAAAAAATTTCTATTTTTTCCCATAAAAGTTCTTCTCTCATTTACAAAACAGTTAAAAATATAAACTGTATTATTAGAAAATATCATTTTATCTAAAACTGTATCAAACCAAAAATAAGAATTTTTTTGAAATTTTGATGTTTTAACTTGTACTTTATAAAATTTATCTTTTCTTATTGAAATAAAATCAATTCCTCTATCTTTCATAGGAAGGTAATTTTCAAGTTTTAATTTTTTTTCTAAATAGTCTATTACTTGTAGTTCGCCTAAAACCCCAATTTCCATAAAATTGCCCTAGGTCAACACCAAATCTTTGTGTTTAATTAAGAACACTATGACCCCGATTAATCATGCATTTTCTATAAATATCTTCATATTGAGTTTGAGCAGTTGGTGAAAGAAACCAAAAACTTATATTGCTCATAACACTTGTGTTATCTTTAGCTAATTGTTTGCAATGTTGAAGATCGTTGCTTATTTCTTTTGCTTTATCTTCATCAAATGTACCTGATCTACCTGCTGTATCGACTATTGGTTTATAGCTTGCACAAGAAGTTATTAATCCTAAAACTAAAATTAGTTGTAGAGTTTTAATCATCGATTTCATAATTAGTATTATACCTTCGTTATTTTTAATTTTCAATCTAATGAGTCAAATTCAGCAATTATCGGATAGTGATCACTTAAAATTAATAGACCTAAAATTACTATTGCTAAAAAAATTTTTCATTTTATTTCGTATAAATATGAATTAATTATAGAACCATTCTCTAAAAATACTCTTGAGATAACTCTTTTATAGTTATTACCCTCAAATTCATCAATTTTTTTTATATAATTTTCAAGATCTTTTGACTGAAAAATCATACCATAAATTTTTAATCCTTTTGGATCAAGCTTAAGACCTGGATATCCATAATCTGGGCCCGAGCTTATGTTATAAAGCTTCCCGTTCACATATCCTTTTTTCCATTTGCCTTTAATTTTTCCTAAAATACTTTGGTGCTGCTTCCCTTTTTGAAGAGTTCCGTAGACAAATAAATTTTCGATATTTTTCATTTAAAAATTCCTAAAATTTTTATAAATTAACCCGTAAATTAAAATATTAATAACTATCAGCGATATACCAAGATATATTTGAATTTCATTAGTTAGCCCCTCAGGATAAATTATTGGAAAAAGGTAGTTGTTAATAAAATCATTAGAATAGGTTGTTAACTCTCCTTTGTGCAAAAACCAATTTTCAAGATAAGTTAATGGACAAATAGAATTATTTAGTTCTATATAAATTCCCCATAATACGGCTGGGAGGTGAATATAGATGATTTTTGAAAAAATAAAAAAAAGCAATCCACCAAAAATAACAAATAAGATAAAAATTAAATGTATAATTAAAGTAAGTTTTGCAAATAATTCGTACATTCAATATATTTACTAATATTAAAGGCACCTGGCAACAGAACGCTCCCTACTTTATTGTGATATTAGTACTTTAATGCATGCAAAAAATACTAAGAAAAATATAGCCGTCCCCCACATAAACAATTTATCATTTTTAGGATCTTTTTTTTTCATTTAATTTTTAATATATGCATCTGGATAGTTAGCAAGATGTTCATCTGAAATTGGAGTCATTACAGCAGTTTCTATAACAGCTCCAGCTTCCTTTCTTTTCTCAGTAAGTTCCTTATCATCCTTAAAAGCTTGGAGTGCTTCCATGTTTGGAAATTGCATTACTGTATGTAGTTTTGATGGATCATCTTTCTGTGTGCCTGCAAAAATAAACTTTATTCCATGTTCTTTTAATTTTTCGTCCTGAGCATAAACCATCTCTTTCCAGGTTTTAAATCCTTTGGTGATTGTAATTTCACCTTTGACTAATATTCCCATATTTACCTCCTTATTTATATTTTAAAGGTTTTTTTATTTTTTTTCATCTTCTGGCGGCTGTTCTTCTTGAGTTTCGGATTTAACTTCCTCTTCTCTTGGCTGTTCTTCTTGAGTTTCGGATTTAACTTCCTCTTCTCTTGGCTGTTCTTCTTGAGTTTCGGATTTAACTTCCTCTTCTCTTGGCTTCTTCTTGAGTTTCGGATTTAACTTCCTCTTCTCTTGGCTGTTCTTCTTGAGTTTCGGATTGAACTTCCTCTTCGATTGGCTGTTCTTCTTTAGGTTCAACTACGACTTCTCTTCTAAAATCTCGTCTAGGACTATCAGGTGTTCTGGTTACGCTTCTTGATGACAAATTATCTCGTTGTCTAAAATAAAAATAAGTACCTATCGAAATAACTAATATTGAACCAAATATATACAGAGCTAACCTCAAATAATTTATTCCCGAGTCTTTCGAACTGTCTATTTCTTTACTTGCTTCCTGTGCCTTAGCTTCCTCTTGAGCCTTCGCCTCCGCTGCAGCTTGTGCTTCTGCTGCTGCTTCAGCTTCCGCTTGAGCCTTCGCTTCTGCTGCAGCTTGTGCTTCTGCTGCTGCTTTAGCTTCCGCTTGAGCTTGTGCTTCTGCTGCTGCTTTAGCTTCCGCTTCCGCTTGAGCTTGTGCTTCTGCTATATCCTTTTCTTCAGTTGGTTTTGTTTCTGAAGATTCCTTTACTATTATTTCTGTTTTTTTATTTCCTTCACTATCTTTTGACTCAGTATTGAAAACTCCAGTTGCTAAAATAACTGAGATTACAGCAACAAATAAAAAGTTCATAATTTCCTATCCTATCACAAAGTCACTCGTAATTGACTCGTAATTTTCTTCGAATTTCTGTACTTTCCAATCATGACTTTTTTGATATATGAGGATTCTAGAGAATCGATTGAGGGCATTTGGCAATAGAACGCCCCCCTCTTAATTCAAATGAAAAATATTTTTGCTAGCTTAACAATTATTTTTATAGTTCTAAATCCTTTTGAAGCTAAAGCGGTTTCACCTAATTCAATTATGAAATTATTTCAAGGATTTAAAAAAATATTTACAAAAGGGGTGGACGAAATACCAGACTTAGGAAAAAAAATTGAAGATTTAAAAGTTGGTAAAAATCTAGAAGAAGTTGTTATACCGCCATCAAACTTAGATGATGCTAAAAATTTTTCAGACGAAGTTTTATCTCAAACACAAGAATTAGATAATCTAGGTTTACTTGATGCACATAACGTTAAAAGAACTAAAGAAAAAAATATAGATCAATTATTTGACGTGGTTGATAGCTTAACTGGAGAATCAGTAACTTCTGCGATTATATATCCATTTATTCAAACTGAATGGCAAGGAAAAGTTTTTAGATCTTCTAAAATTTTTAATAAACCAAATTTTGATAGTAGAATTCTTTTAAAATGTGAGACTAATTTAGAAGATTTCTATTTTACAGCTTTATTCAATAAAAAAAAAGGTGAATGGTTTTTACTTAGTGGAAATTTTACAAACAAAAAACAAGGCATATACAAACCCAAATTGAGAAGACAAGAGTTATTGGTCCTAGAAGACTCGGATGAATATTTATATTTTTCAAATAAACCAAAGGGAATAAAAAAATTTCCAAATAAATATTTTCTTATAAATAGTGATGCAAAATTTATTTTAAATTTAAACATTGATGAAAAAATAGATCCAAATATATCTAAAAAAGAAATGTTTAAAAAAATTAAGAACACTAATTTTTTTTGCTCTAGAATTCTATAAAACTTAAGTTTAACAGCATTTGGCAACAGAGCACCCCTTTGGTATAATGAGTCATAACAAAGGAGTCGAAATGGAACTTTTAATTTTAGTTGGTGTTCTCTACATGGTATTTGGTTGAATAATTATTTAGGGGTTTAGGGCACCTAGCAACAGAACGCCCTCTAAAAATTAACAATGATAATAAATTTTATACTAAAATACATTGGCTTCTTAGCTGCATTTTGTACAACTTTTGCTTTTTTTCCCCAAGCGCTTAAAGTCTGGAAGACAAAAAGTACAAGAGATATATCGCTCTATATGTTTATAATTTTTACCATAGGGGTTTTGTCTTGGCTGATATACGGAATAACAATTTCTGACTTACCTATAATACTAGCGAATGCAGTAACTTTGATATTGTCTTTATTTATTTTAATATATAAAATTAAATATAAATAGCTTTGGTCTAGTAACTAAATATTCCAGTAATAATGAAGAAATTATTAAACTTTTTAATTTTGCTTTTAATTATTAATTCCTGTGCTACACCCCGAGTTATAAATGTAATTGGACCCAATGATAACAATTTAAGTTGCGAAGAATTGAGCTCAGAAATTGCAAAAGCAAATGACTACGCTAACGAGGCGCAACAAGCAAAAAAAATGGACAAGCCGCATAATATCGGGGCCATACTTTTTTTTCTACCTGGTTATGGTATGACAATTAAAAATATTGATGAGGCAACAACTGCAGCCAAAGAAAGAGCCTTGCATTTAAACAAATTGAAGAACAAAAAAAACTGTTAAATAAAAAAGTTAGCCATAAAAAGTCGCAGTGATTTAAAATCTAAATGGTGTAATTTATTTTCATGGAAATAGTAATAACCCTAATTGTAATATTGTTCCTGATTTATTATCTGTTTAGACCCACTTCTAAAAAAGAATTGGATAAGTTTAAGGATAAAGATAATTGGTCAAATATGGGTTTTTAGAAAGGTAACGATGAAAAAAATATTTTTAACACTTATTATTTTGACATTTGCTAGCTCTGCATACGCAGGTTCTTGTCCTATGTTAGCTGGTAAAGTTCAAAATAAAATAGAAGAAGCAAAAAAACTACATGACGAGGGTATAAATGCTCATAAAAGTGGCAACCATACCAAATCTGAAGAGCTTCTTAATAAAGCACTTGAATTGTTTAAAAGTTAATTTTTTGGGGTAAGTTAATAATTTACCCCGAAATTTTTCAAAAAATATACTTATCTCCCAAATAGAAAACTAAACCAATAGCTATTCCCGTCAATATCCAAAAGATACTATCCTTCATGAAGATAAAAATTTCATTAAATTTGGCTTATAATAATTCGGACCTTTCATCACCTTTCCATTCTCATTATAAATTGGTTTACCATTGTTATCTAACTTGCTCATATTTGAATTTTGCACTTCATCAAAGCATTTATCCAGATTAATTCCAAAAGCATGACCGGCTCCATAAGTAACATAAAGAATATCGGTTAGTGCATCTGCTACCTCTTGAATATTTTTTTCTCTCAATGCCGTTTTTAGTTCTTCCAACTCTTCAACTATTAAGTCGTATCGCAAATTTATTATTTTTTCTTCAGGGAATTCTGCTTTATTTTTAACATTCTGGCCAAATGTTCTCATAAATTTTCCTACTTTTTCAAAATTACTCATATTTCCGCCTTTATATTTTTATATTTTAAATATAAATATATTATATCAAAGAATCACAAATGAAGTACAGAATTGAATTTGATAGCATTGGTAAAATTAAAGTACCTGGTGATAAATATTGGGGAGCTTCGACTGAAAGGTCTAATAAATATTTTAACATAGGTGATTTTCTTGTTAGGCCAATAGTTATCCAATCAATCGCAATAATAAAACAAGCTGCAGCAATTACTAACTATAAAAACAAAGATTTAGATAAAAATATTAGCAGATATATAGTAAAAGCCAGTGAAGAGGTTATCAAGGGTAAGCTTGACAATCACTTTCCTCTAAAAGTTTGGCAAACTGGTTCTGGAACTCAAACAAATATGAATGTAAATGAGGTTATTGCAAATAGAGCAATAGAAATGATGGGGGGCAAAATGGGCTCGAAAAAACCCGTTCATCCTAATGATCACGTTAATAAATCGCAATCTACAAATGATGTTTTTCCTACTGCTATGCACATATCCATCGCTATTAAGGCTAATCAAAAATTACTTCCGTCTTTGAAACTATTGGAAAAAGAGATAGGTAAAAAAGTAAAGGAATTTAAAAACATAGTTAAGGTTGGTCGAACTCATCTACAAGATGCTACGCCTATTACGCTTGGTCAAGAATTTTCTGGATACCAGTCTCAACTAAAAAAATGTATCGAGAGAATTGAGAGAGCTTTAGATGAAATATATTATTTAGCACAAGGTGGTACTGCTGTAGGCACAGGTTTAAATACACGAAAAAATTTTGATGTTAAAATTATCAAACAAATAAAAAAAATTACAAAACTACCTTTTAAAACTGCTAAAAATAAATTTGCTGCTTTGGCGGCTCATGATGCAATTGTAAATTTCTCTGGCACTATGAACACAACAGCTGTCTGTTTAATGAAAATTGCAAATGATATAAGATTTCTTGGTTCTGGACCAAGAGCTGGATATGGGGAAATTATTTTACCAGCTAATGAACCAGGTTCCTCAATTATGCCAGGAAAGGTAAATCCCACTCAATCAGAAGCCGTTACAATGGTTTGCGTAAAGGTTATTGGTAATCATAATGGAATAACAATGGCTGGTTCTCATGGTCATTTTGAATTAAATGTTTTTAAACCATTAATAATTCATAACATTTTGCAGTCTATAGAAATTATGGCTGACTCTTCAAAAACATTTGCAAATTTTTGTATTAAAGGAATTAAAGCAGATAAAAAAAGAATTAAATTTTTGCTTGAAAATTCCCTAATGTTAGTAACGGCACTCGCGCCTAAAATTGGCTACGATAATGCAGCAAAAATTGCAAAACAAGCTCACAAAAATGGCACTAGTCTTAAAGAGGAAGTTTTAAAAACTAAATTAATTAGCGAAAAAGAATATCTAAAAATAATGGATCCAATAAAGATGACAAGACCAAAATAAATTAGTTTTAACTTTTTATATATTCAATTATTAGTTTTTTTCCATTTAATTATCATTTTTTTTATATTGGTAGTTAGTGTATAACAAATTATTTAAAGAAATGACTTCGATAAAAAATTTACTTGATAATCTAAACAATGAACAGAAAAAAGCTGTTCTAAATACAGATGGACCTAACTTAATTGTAGCTGGAGCTGGATCTGGAAAAACTAAAGTTTTAACAACTAAACTTGCTTATATCATAAATGAAAAGAAAGCGTGGTCTAACCAAATTCTTTGTGTGACTTTTACAAACAAAGCGGCAAAAGAAATGCAAAATAGAGTTTTAAATTATTTGAAAGGCGAGTCTAGTGCTGTGCCATGGTTAGGTACATTTCATTCAATTAGTGTAAAATTCTTGAGAAAACATGCTGAAGCAATTGGATTTAAAAGTAATTTTACAATTCTTGATACTGACGATCAAAAAAAACTAGTTAGAAGAATTTGTGAAGCTGAAAATATTGATGCTAAAAAAATTTCTCCTCAATTTATTTTAGCACTCATAGATAGTTGGAAAAATAAAGGTCAACTACCCGATGAAGTAAAATTAAAAAAAAAAAATTCTTTAGAAGATAAAATTTTAAAAGTTTACAAAATTTACCAAGAGAAAACAAAAGATCTCAACGCTTTCGATTTTGGTGATTTAATTCTTTATACTGTACATTTATTCGAAAAGAACAAAGATATACGCGAAATTTACCGAAATCATTTTAAATATATCTTAGTAGATGAATATCAAGATACAAATTTTATTCAAAACAAATGGTTAAATTTAATAGTTAATGAAAAAAGAAATATATGCTGTGTAGGTGATGATGATCAATCTATTTACAGCTGGAGAGGAGCAGAAATAAAAAATTTTCTAACTTTTGACAAAATATATCCAAATTGCAAAGTTTTTAAACTAGAGCAAAACTATAGATCTACTAAAAATATTCTCGCTACTGCTTCAAAATTAATTTCAAATAATAATAGTAGAGTTGGTAAAAAATTATGGTCATCTAGCAATGAAGGTGAGTTAGTTAAATTAAATTGTTATAGAAATGGAAAGGAAGAAGCACAAGGGATTAGTGACATAATCGAGGGTAATATTAAAAATAAATATTCCCTTAACAATGTAAGTATTTTAGTTAGGGCAATATATCAAACTAGAGAATTTGAAGAGAGATTTCTTAAAATAGGTATTGGTTACAGAGTTTTAGGTGGTATCAAATTTTATGAAAGAGCTGAAATTAAAGATGCTGTAGCCTACTTACGTATAATTAATCAAAAATTTGATGATTTAGCTTTAGAAAGAGTGATAAACAAACCAAGAAAAGGTGTTGGTGAAACAACCTTAAAAAATATTTACGAGTTTGCCTCTAAAAACAACTTGTGTTTGGAGGATTCTATTAGAAAACTTGTAGAAAATAATAAATTTAAGCCAAAAATAAAGACAGCTTTTAATAATTTGATAAGTTTAATAGACAAGTGGAGAAATGACTTAAAATTAGTCAAGCATTTCGATCTTTTAAAATTGGTCTTAGATGAATCTGGATACTCATCATTATTAAAAGACAAAAAAGACTTAGAAAATGAAAATAGATTGGAAAATATTAAAGAATTATTAAGAGCGATGCATGATTATGATAATTTACAAAATTTTTTAGAACATGTTGCATTAGCAACCTCAATTGATCAAGAGTGGGAAGGTGAAAAAGTAAATTTGATGACTATGCACGCTGCTAAAGGTTTAGAATTTGATGTTGTATTTTTACCAGGTTGGGAAGAAGGATTATTTCCACACCAAAAATCTTTACAAGAAAAAGGTGATTTTGCTCTCGAGGAGGAAAGAAGGTTAGCTTACGTAGGAATTACAAGGGCAAAAAAAGAGGCATTCTTATCTTTCGCTCTGAGAAGAATTTATCAAGGAGATTGGATGGACGCAGTTCCATCAAGATTTGTTAACGAATTACCTGATAAAAATATTGAAAAAAATGAGATGAAATTTGAAAAAGAAAAAGATGATTTTGATTTTAATCAGGATACTGAAATTGAATTTGGAGAAGAGTTTAGAAGTCCAGGGTGGAACAGATTAAAGAAAAATAAACTTTTAAGATGGAAAAAATAAAAAAATTAATAAATCAATTCTCTAAATTAAATATTGACGGGTATTTAATACCTAAAAACGATGAATTTTTTGGTGAATATACCTCTCCTGAAAAAGATGATTTAAAATACATAAGTAATTTTTCAGGGTCTTATGGTTTTGCTTTAATTACAAAAAGTAAAAATTATTTATTTGTTGATGGTAGATATACAAATCAAGCAATTAAAGAAAGTGGTAATAACTTCAATATAATTACATTAATGAGTGATAAGTTTAAATACTTTAATGGTAATGAAAAAAAAATTGCGTTTGACTCTAAATTATTCAATGAACTTACTTTAAAAAAATTATTTGGAAAATTTAACTTCAAATTCATTCCAATGAAAAAAAATCTTTTGGACATTCTAAGAAAAAGAAACAATCGTAAAATTGTCCGTAAATTTTATTCATTAGAAAAATCAGTCACTGGAGAAGATTATAAAAAGAAAATTAATAAGGTAAAAAAATTTTTAAGAAATCGTAAGTTAGATTTAATATTCATAACGGCTCCAGAAAATGTAGCTTGGCTTCTTAATATAAGGGGCGAAGATACAGCTTATTCACCTATTCCAAATTCTTATTTGTTATTAGATGTTAAAAATAATCTTTTTCTTTTTTGTGATACTAAAAAAATTGATAAAAAATTATCAAAAAAACTTGAAGATATTAATATAATTGACATTATCAAAACTGAGGAATTTCTAAAAAAAGTTAAGAATAAAAAAGTTGTTATTGATCAATTGACTTGTTCTATTTTTTTTCAAAATTTAATTAAAAAAAATAATATAATTATAGAAAAAAAAGACCCAATTTACCTTTTAAAATCAATTAAAAATAAAATTGAAATAAATAATACTAAGGAAATTCATCTTTATGATGGTGCTGCCATAACAAAATTTATTTTTTGGTTAAAAAAAAGTTATGGTTCAAGTAAAATTACTGAGATAGATGCGCAAAAAAAATTATTAAGTTTTAAAAAAAAGTTTAAAAAATTTAAGTCTCTTAGCTTTCCAACTATTTCAAGTTGCGGTTCAAATGGAGCAATAGTTCACTATAATGCCAAAAAAAATACAAATAAAAGATTGAAAGATGGAATGTTGTATTTAATTGACTCGGGTGGGCAATATTACTATGGCACAACTGATGCTACGAGAACTTTAGCACTCAATGTTAGAAATAAAAAAATAAAAGACATTTATACTAGAGTTCTTAAAGGTCATATTTCTGTATCTGAATTTAAAATAAATAACAAAACTTTTGGAAAGACTGTTGATTTGGCTGCAAGAAAATTTTTAAAGAAAGTTAAATTAGACTATCAACATGGAACTGGTCATGGTGTTGGTTATTTTCTTAATGTACATGAGGGTCCTCAATCAATATCAAAATACAATCAATCAAAATTTTATCCTGGTATGATTTTATCTAATGAGCCTGGTTATTATAAAAAAGGTAAATTCGGGATTAGAATAGAAAATCTTGTATTGGTAAAACAAAAGACAAATCATTTATCTTTTGAGGATTTAACTCTTATACCAATCGATAAATCCCTTATTGAAAAAAAGATGATGAACAAAAAAGAAATTGATTGGTTAAACAATTATCACAAAAAAGTTTATTCAAAGTTAAAAAAGTTTATGAATAACCATCAATTAGAAGACCTAAAGAAATCCTGCTCAAATATTTAATATTTTATACCATTCGGACTCAGTAAGAATTTTTATTCTTAACCCCTTGGCTTTAATAATTTTATTTTTAGTAGGTTTCGACTCTCCTACCACCAAGAAATCTAATTTTCTTGAGATAGACCCTAAAACCTTTCCCCCTAAATTTTCTGTCATAGTTTTTGCTTCTGATCTACTCATCTTCTCGAAACCTCCAGTAAACATAATGTTTTTGTTACTTAATTTTCCAGTTTTATTCGTATCCTTATGATTAAGAATATTTAGTTCTAAAATAAAAGAGTCAATTATTTCAATATTGATTTTCTTTTGAAAAAATTTATCGATTGAATTAATTTGCGTTTCCCCAATTCCATCAAGGTCTTTAAGATCAGATAGTATTTGAATTCTTTTTTTTGAATTATATAAATCTTTGAATTTTTCTTTAGTTTTAAAATATTGAGCTAAAATTTTTGCATTTTCTTGACCTATATGTCTAATGCCGATTGAATAAATAAACCTATTAAGATTGATATTTTTAGCAGTATCTATAGCTTTAGCTAAATTTTGACAGGATAAATTTCCCCACCCCTCAAGGTTCTCTATTTTGGAATAATTTAATCTAAATATATCTGAAGGTTTTTTTATTAATTTTAATTTCCAAAATTGGTCTATAACTTTTTTACCAAGACCATCTATATTAAAAGCTTCTTTTGAAACTACATGCTTAAGCTTTTCAACTGCAATATAATCACAATCATAGTCTTTCAAACATCTTTTTACTGCATCTAGCTTTTTAGTTTGAGGATTAAACTCTTTTTTTATTGAACCACCACACAAACACTTATCTGGAAATCGAAACGGTTTGGAATTATTTGGTCTTTTGGATTTATCAACTGATACGACTTGAGGTATTACATCTCCGGCTCTTTGTATTGTTATCATATCACCCTCTCTTATATCTTTTCTATTTATTTCATCCTCATTATGTAATGTAGCATTTGAAACTATTACTCCTCCTACATTAACTGGTTCAATTTTAGCAACAGGTGTAATTGCTCCAGTTCTGCCGACTTGAATAGTAATCTCTTTTATTTTTGAGATAGCTTTTTCCGAAGAAAATTTGTAAGCAGTAGCCCATCTAGGTGAGCTGGAGGTACTTCCTAGTCTTTTTTGTAAATCAAGATCATTTATTTTATAAACAATCCCATCAATGTCATAATTTAACGAAGATCTAATTTGCTCAATATCTTTCTGGTGAAGTTCAATTTGCTCCAAGCTTTTTAATACTTTATTATTCTCATTAACAATAAATCCCCATTTTTTCAAAGATTGAGTAAATTGAGATTGAGTTTTAAAAATCATAGGTTCCATAACTCCAAATCCGTAGGCAAAAAACCTCAGTGGGATTTTAGCCGTTTCTCTATAGTCTTTTTGTCTTAAGGATCCGCCTGCTGCATTTCTTGGATTAGCAAAATTTTTATTTATGATTTTAAAATCTTTTTTTCCAATATAAACTTCTCCTCGAATCTCAAGTATTCTTGGAATATTTTTATCTGTAATTTTATTTGGTATTTCTTTTATTGTCTTTAAATTCGCTAAGATATCCTCACCTGTAATTCCATCACCCCTAGAGAGCCCTCTGGTTAAAACTCCGTTTTCATAAATTAAAGAAGCAGAAATACCATCAATTTTTAACTCTGAGGAAAATTCAAATTGTTTATTTTTGACATTTAGGTAATTCGATATTTTGGATACAAAGTCTTGCATTCCCTTTAAATTAAAAACATTTGAGAGAGATAACATTGGCTTAAGATGTTTGATTTTTTTGAATTTCTTAGTTAATGGAGCTCCAACTTTTTCTACTTCAGAAATTTTTTTTTTAAGAAATTTATGCCTTTTCTCCAAACTCAAAAGTACCCTTTTAAGTTTATCGTATTTAGAGTCTGATACAAGAGGGGAGTCTAAATTAAAGTAATTGTGATCATATTTTTTTAGTAAATCTAATTTTTTATTATAATCGTCTTGAATATCTATTTTTTTTTTCATTACTTATTTAATATTCTATTAATCATTTTTTTGACTAAACTCGTTTCTTGATCCTTAGAGGCCTTTTTTAATTTTTTTTGCTCGATTTTGTAATCTTTATTGATTAAAGAATATGAATTCTCATACCACTCACTAGAGTTGTAGTTATATCCTAAAATTTTTGCAATTTTTTTTGACTCTTCAAGCAGACCAAGATTGTAGTTAATTTCAACTAAACGATGTAACGCTTCCTCAATAAAAATTGTATCATCATAATTATTTACAATATTATTTAATCTATTTATCGCAGGGATCCATTTTTGTGTTTTTATATAATATTTAGCTATATACATTTCTTTAGCAGCCAATTGATTCCTAATTAAACCAAGTTTAAATTTTAAATCTAGCGAATAATCAGTATTAGGATATTCAACTAAATAATTTTGTATCATGCTCTTTGACTTTAACAATGGTCCAATGTCTTTTTCCTCACCCAAAATTTGTTCATAATAAGATATGGTCATCAAATATTTTGCATAGGCAACGTTCTTGTCAGCTGGATATCTTTTTACAAAACTTTCTAATTTTACTAACGCTTCATCATAAAAATTAATGGAATAATAACAAAACCCTGACATCAATGAAGCTTTGGCGGAAGCCTCTATTTCTGGAAGAATTTTTTCAGCTTCAGCAAATTTTTCTGCTGCAAAATAGAATTCGCCGATATTCATTGCATTTAAAGCTTCCTCATAAATTTTGTACGCTTCTTCCTCGTTAGGAGGTTTAATAGAAACTTCTTCTTTTTTGGCACAATTTGAAAAAACAAAAATTACAATGAAAATTAAAATTAATCTTTGGTACATTTTAAATACATATCAAAAAAATTAAACTAGGTAAAATTATGTTTATTTAAACACTGATTGATTGAGGATTTTTTGTATCAATAGAAGTTTTATTATTAGTATCTATTAAACTTTCTTTTTCTATAGACCAGTTTGAACTATCTGAAAAAAATTTAATAAGAAGTTTGTTGGTCAAAGCATGACCTCCTCTTGAAGTTTTAACATGGCCAAAAAGTCTATGACCAGATAACATAAGATCTCCCAGACAGTCTAAAATTTTATGGTACACAAATTCGTGTCTATTTCTTAAACCATTTTCATTTAAAATTTCGTTTCCTTTCACTACAATAGCATTATCTAGCGATCCACCTTGTGCTAATCCTTGGCTTTTGATGAAATCAATATCCTCATAGAGACAAAATGTTCTTGAGGCATATATTTCTGACAAATCTCCATCGCTCAATTTAAAAGTTTTTCTTCTTGTTCTTATTAAAGGATTTTCATATACGATTTCAAAATCTACTATCAAATCATTTTTTAAAGGTTCAATTGAAATAAATTTAGTCCCATCTTTTATTTCAACTTTTTTAAGAACATTAATAAATTTTCTTGGTGATTTTAGCTCTTTCGTTCCAACTTTTCTTATTGCTTCAACAAAATCATTAGAGGATCCATCCATGATCGGAACTTCTGGTCCATTTATTTCAACCAAGACATTATCTATGCCTTCTCCAAAAAAAGCAGCCATCAAATGCTCAACTGTTGAAATCGTAACTCCTTTTAGATTTTTTATTTTTGTACATAAAACTGGATCAGTAACATTTTCAAACTTAGCCTCGATAATATTATTTTCTGAAATGTCGGTTCTTTTAAATTTAATTCCATGGTCTTCCTCAGCTGGTAAAATTTTCAAGTTTACTAACTTTCCGCTATGCAGGCCAATGCCCTCTATATCTATTTTTTGAGTTAAAGTTTTTTGGAAGTTTTTCGACATTGCC
>CACABZ010000001.1 GCA_902530885.1 uncultured Pelagibacteraceae bacterium | reverse complement strand
TTTCAAATAGAGCAAAGTTGATTCCAAATATTAAGTTATTAAAAGTGAAAAGCATTATAGGAAAAAGTACACAAAATGCGGTTAGATCTGGTTTTTATTGGGGCTATCAAGGCTTAATTGAAAACATTATAAATATGATTGAGAGACAAACAAAAAAAAAATATTACTTAATTTTTACTGGCGGTCTTTCAAGTTTATTTAAAAATATAATCAAAAAAAAGGTTATAATTAATAAAGATTTGACTATACAAGGTTTGTTAAAATTGATCGATTAAAATATGAAGGAAGAATTATTTTTTTGTCCGCTTGGAGGATCTGGAGAAATTGGCATGAACATGAATTTATATGCTTATGGCCCTGAAGATAATCAAAAATGGATAATAGTAGATATGGGAGTTACTTTTGCAGACGAGTCTATTCCTGGAATAGATTTGATCTATCCTGATGCAGGATTCATAATTGATAAAAAAGAAGATCTTCTCGGTATAGTTTTCACTCATGCTCATGAGGATCATATTGGTTCAATTGTTCACATATGGCCTAAATTAAAGTGTAAAATTTTTGCAACTCCATTTACTGCAATTTTGATAAAAGAAAAATTTAAAGAAAAAAAAATTGATATTACTGACTATCTTAGAATAGTAGAGCTCAATAGTAAAATCAAGTTAGGTCCATTTGAGATTGATTTTATAACTTTGACCCATTCAATTTTGGAACCTAATGGATTAAGTATAACAACTCCTTTAGGTGTTGTTTTGCATACAGGTGATTGGAAAGTAGATCCTAATCCGCTAATAGGCAATAAAGTAGACGAGCAAAAATTAAAATCTATTGGTGATAAAGGTGTCGTAGCTATGATATGCGATTCAACAAATGTATTTAGTCCAGGAAGAGCTGGATCTGAAAATGATGTTAGACAGAGTTTATTAAAAATCATCTCTAACCAAAAAAAAAGAGTTTTAGTAACATCGTTTGCATCGAATGTTGCTAGAATGGAAAGTATTTTTTATATTGCAAAACAAACAAAGAGAAATATTTCTTTAGTCGGTAGATCTATGCATAGAATATATAAGGCGGCGAAGCAATGTGGATATTTAAAAGATTTAATAGAACCTCTAGATCCTAGAGATGCAAATAAAATTCCAAAAGAAAAAATTTTATATTTATGTACTGGCAGCCAAGGTGAACCGTTAGGAGCACTCAATAGAATAGTTAATGAAACACATCCAGATGTTAATTTAGATAATGGAGACACAGTAATTTTTTCTTCTAAAATAATTCCTGGTAATGAAAAAAAATTATATGGATTACAAAATTTAATTGTTAAGAGAGATATTGACGTCATCACTGAGGAAAATGCCTTTGTACATGTATCTGGTCATGCAAATAGAGATGATCTCAAAGATATGTATAATTGGGTAAAACCTAAATGCGTTATTCCAGTTCATGGTGAACATAGACACATGAAAGAGCACATTACATTTGCCAAAAAAATGCAAATACCTTTTAATTTAAAGGTAGAAAACGGTGATATAATTAAAATATCTAAAGACAAGCAGCCAGAAATTATTGATAAAGCCCCTACTGGTAAAATGTATCTCGACGGTAATATAGCTGTAAGTTATGACTCCAACTCTATTAAAGAAAGAAAAAATATTTCAATCAACGGTTTTTTAGAGATTACTATAATTATTTCAAGTAATGGAAAGATAAAAAAACCCGTTATATCTTATAGAGGTATTCCCGAGGATGAAATTGGTGAAACTTTTAAATTTGACTTAGAAGATGAAATTACGAAAACTTGTAAGTCATTTGCGGTAAACAATTTTAATCAGGAAAAAAATTTAATTGATGCAATTAAACAAAACTGCAGAAAAATAGTGAGAGAAAAAACAGGGAAAAGACCATTTACTAACGTTAACATAGCTAGAGTTTAATGAGTATAACAGGATCAATTGTAGTTTATGTCATAATATGGTGGATAGTTTTTTTTTCTGCATTACCAATTGGAATAAAACATGACGATAAACGTTTCAATAATAACCTAGAGGGCATTGATCCCGGAGCCCCAAAAAACCCAAATATCTTAAAAAAATTTTTATACACAACCTTAATAACTACAGTAATTTTCATAGTAATATATTATATTGTGATCAATGATCATTTTAATTTAAGAGAATTTATCAAATAATGTTTTTATCAAAACTATTTTTGCCAATAACAAAAAATTTGCCTTCAGATGCAAAGATTAAGTCTCACCAATTGATGTTAAGAGCAGGTATGATTAAACAGTCTTCAGCTGGCATTTATTCTTGGTTGCCACTTGGATTAAAAGTAATGAAAAAAATTGAACAAGTAGTTAGAGAAGAGCAAAATAAAATTGGTGCCCAAGAACTACTAATGCCAACAATACAATCAGCTGACTTGTGGAAAGAAAGTGGTAGGTATAACGATTATGGGGAGGAAATGCTTAGGATAAAAGACAGACAGGGAAGAGAAATGCTATATGGGCCTACTAATGAGGAACTGATTACTGATATTTTTAGATCCTCTATTAAGTCTTACAAGGCACTACCTCAAATGCTTTATCATATTCAATGGAAGTTTAGAGATGAGATAAGGCCAAGATTTGGTGTAATGCGGTGCAGAGAATTCTTTATGAAAGATGCATACTCGTTTGACTTAAACGATACCAATGCAGAAATTTCATACAATAAAATGTTCTTCTCATATCTTAAAACATTTAAAAGGTTAGGACTACAAGCAATCCCAATGTCCGCAGATACCGGCCCAATTGGCGGAGATCTTTCTCATGAATTTATAATTTTAGCAGAAACTGGAGAAAGTAAGATCTACGCAGACAAAAATATTTTTAACATAAATATTGAAAACTATGATTTTGAAAAAGAGTCATTGAAAAAAATGCGCACAGATTATTCATCTTTATATGCTGTTACAGATGAAAAATTTGAAAAAAAGAATTTTGACAAAGAAGTGCCAAAAAAAAATCAGGTAATGACAAAAGGTATTGAGGTAGGGCATATTTTTTATTTTGGTGATAAATATTCCGATCCTTTAAATTGTTTTGTTGATAATCAAGATGGAAAAAAAAATTCAATTAAAATGGGTTCGTACGGTATTGGAGTTTCGAGACTTGTGGGAGCAATTATAGAGGCAAAGTATGAAAATGAAATAATGAAATGGCCTAAATCTGTCTCACCTTACGATGTTGTGATCATACCAAGCCTAAGCAAAAACAATATAGAAAACCTTACTAAATCAATAAAAATTTACCAATATTTAAAAAAACAAAATATTGACGTATTGTTAGATGATGTTGATGAAAGTATGTCTCAAAAATTCAAAAAACACGACTTAATAGGAGTACCTTATCAGATTATAGTTGGATCAAATTCCACAGATACAAAATTTGAATTTAAAGAGGTAAATTCTGCTAGTTCGATTTTGAGTTTGGACGAAATAAAATTGAAATTAAAAAATTAAATTGTTCACTAACACTGAAAAATTAATAGCAATTAGAAATCTTAGACCTAAAAGAAAACAAGGTTTTTTAAAGGTAATATCGTTATTTTCTTTTTTGGGTATTATGCTAGGTGTTGCAATTTTAATTATTGTAATGTCAGTAATGAATGGATTTAGGACAGAATTGACTAATAAGATCATCGGACTCAATCCACACATAGTTATTAAAACAAATGAGCAGTCTATAGATGATATTAAGAATACAATTAAAAATAATTTTGAAAACTTTAAGTTTTCAAAAATTATAAGTGGAGAGGGAGTCGTTTTAAGTCAAAATCAAGCAAAAGGTGTTTTTGTTAAGGGTATAGATAGGACCGATGATGTTTATAGTCCTTTGGAAAAACAACTTATAAAAGGATCTCTACAGGATTTTAATAAAGGCGGTGTTATTATTGGAGGTGAGCTAGCTTTCAATTTAGATTTGAGTATTGGAGATAAAATAAATTTAGTTTCTTCTAATTTTGTTAGTACTCCATTTGGAAGTATACCAGCACAGGACAGTTACAACATAGTTGGAATTTTTAATAGTGGTTTTTACGAATTTGATCAAAATTTAATCTATATTACTTTAGATGATGCCAACTACATTTTTAATAACATAGATAAAGAGATGGAATTAGAGATATATACCTTTGACCCTTATAATGCAGATAAATATAAAAATAAAATCAGCTTACTAAATGACAGTATTTATATTTATTCTTGGACAGATATAAATAAATCTTTTTTTAGTGCTTTGAAAGTTGAAAGAAATGTTATGTTTATAATTTTGTCATTAATTGTTATCGTTGCAACGTTTAATATAATATCGGGTTTAACAATTTTGATTAAAAACAAAACAAAGGAAATAGCAATAATGAAAACTTTAGGTTTATCAAATACTTCTATTAAAAAATCTTTTTTTCTAACTGGTTTCACAATTGGATTATTTGCAACCATTTCAGGGACAATCATTGGAGTAGTATTCTCTCATTATATTGAAAATATAAGAAATTTTTTATCTATGGTGTTTAAAATTAATATTTTTCCCTCAGATGTATATTTTTTGGAACAAATGCCAAGTCAAATTGATTTTTTGTCTGTTTTTTTTATTTTCCTATTATCATTACTAATAACCTCGATGGCATCTTATTTTCCAGCTACTGCCATATCAAAAATGAATACGACACAAGCATTAAAATATGAATAAAACAATTCTGGAGATAAAAAATTTAAGCAAATCATTTTCTCACAAAGATGGTAAAATTGAATTATTTAAAAATATAAATTTCTCAATTAAAAAAGGTGAGCTTGTTGCGCTGACTGGACCTTCAGGTTCAGGTAAATCTACTCTGTTACATATGATTGCTCACTTAGATAAACCCTCATCAGGAAAAATCATTTTAAAAAAAAAAAATCTTAAAAACTTAAGTCAAATTGAAGAAAATTTACTAAGAAGAAATGTTATTTCAATTATTTTTCAAAACAATAATTTGTTTTCTGATTTTACAGCACTTGAAAACGTAATGTTTCCAATGCTTATTAAAAGTGAAAATCGAAACGCATCAATCGAAAAATCTAAAAAAGTTTTAAAAAAAGTTAAATTAAATAATAGGTTGAATCATTTTCCTTACGAATTATCTGGCGGAGAGCAACAAAGGGTTGCAATAGCTAGATCTCTTATATCAGAAACTGACCTAATTTTAGCAGATGAGCCGACTGGAAATTTAGATCATAAAACCTCCAAGGAAATATTTGATTACTTCTTAAATTTTAAAAAACTTAATAAGGCGATAATATTTGCAACCCATAATAGAGAATTTGCTAACAGAGCGGATTATAAGTTGAGTATTACAAATGGTAATATATTAAAGACTTAATGCCCAACAATGAAAAACAATTTGTAAATTTTAAAATTCATTCTCAATTTTCAATATGCGAAGGAGCGGTAAAAATAGATGAACTTTCTAATTATTGTAAAACCAATAAAGTAAAAGCTGTAGGTATCTGTGATAGCTTCAATTTGTGTGGTGCTCTAGAGTTTTCAGAAAAAATAAGTAAAATTGGAACGCAACCTATTATTGGAAGTCAAATTAACTTTAGAATTGAAAATATCATCGCAAGATTGCCAATATTTGCTAAAACGGATGAAGGCTATAAAAATCTAACAAAACTATCATCTAAAAGTTACTTAGAAGTAGAAAATAACCACCCTCATTGTAATATTTCTGACTTAATATCAATGAATGATGGTCTAATAGTATTATCAGGCGGTGCAAATGATCTATTTGGCGAATTATACAAAGCTAACAAAATAAAACTAATCAAGGAAATCTTAAAAAATTTAAAAGATAATTTTCAAGACAGATTTTATTTAGAAATACAAAGACATAAAAATAACAATGAAAATATTTTTCAGGAATTTATTCTTAACATTTCGAAAGAATTGGATTTACCAATTATTGCATCTCAAGAAGTTTTTTATATAGAGAAAGATATGGCCGAAGCACACGATGCACTTATTTGCATAGGAGAAAAAAAATTTATTGATGATGATAATAGGAAAAAGTATAATAATCATCATTATTTAAAAGATACTAAAGAGATCCAAGATCTGTACCATGATATACCTGAAGCATTAGAAAATAATTACAATTTTTCAAAAAGATTTAATTTTAAACTTAAAAAATCAAAACCAAAGCTACCAAGTTTGAAATTGAAGACCAAAAATACTTCTGAAGAAGAATTATTTTTACAAGCAAAAATAGGATTAGATAATAGACTTAAATCATTTAAAAGTTTTAAAGATTATGAAAAAGACGAAAAAAAACTTAAAAATTTATATCTTGATAGATTAAACCACGAGATTGAAATAATAAATTCAATGAATTACTCAAGTTATTTTTTAATAGTTTCCGATTATATAAAGTGGGCTAAAAAAAATTTTATCCCTGTGGGCCCAGGAAGAGGATCTGGAGCAGGTTCTTTAGTAGCTTATTGTCTTGATATAACTGACCTAGATCCAATTAAATTTGATTTGATTTTTGAAAGATTTTTAAATCCACACAGAATTTCTATGCCAGATTTTGATATAGATTTTTGCGAGGAAAAAAGAGACAAAGTTTTGGAATACCTTAAAAGTAAATACGGTAAAGGCGTAGCACATATAATAACTTTTGGTAAATTTAAAGCTAGAATGGTTCTTAGAGATGTAGGCAGAGTGTTAGGTTTACCATATGGTCATGTAGACAAAATTTGTAAAATGATACCCTTTGATCCTTCAAGGCCATTAACACTTCAAGAATCTATTGATAGGGAACCACGGTTTAAAGAGGAAATTCACAAAAGTCAAAAAGTTGAAAAATTAATTGAGTTATCACTTAAACTTGAAGGATTAAATCGAAATATGGCAACCCATGCTGCAGGCGTTGTTATAGCTGGAGAAGAACTCTCTGACCAAATTCCTTTTTATGTTGATCATTCTTCAAATTTAGTATTGCCATCCACACAATACGATATGTATTCATCAGAAAACGCTGGCTTAGTAAAGTTTGACTTGCTTGGTCTTAAAACTCTAACAGTTATTAACAAAACAGTAAAAATGATTAATAAAAATAACGTAAAATTAGACATCACAAAAATCAATCTGTCAGATAAAAAAGTTTTTGAGCTGTTGTCTACTGGAGAAACAACTGGACTGTTTCAATTAGAAAGTACAGGAATGCGAGAGGCCATTAAACAAATGAAACCAAATAAATTTGATGACATCATAGCTTTAGTAGCTTTATACAGACCAGGCCCTATGAGTAACATTCCAATTTATAACGATTGTAAAAATGGAAATCGCAAACCAGATTATATTCACCCAACACTTGAAAAGATTTTAAAACCAACTTATGGAATAATTATTTATCAAGAGCAAGTTATGCAAATAGCACAAACATTAGCTGGTTTTTCAGCTGGTGAGGCTGATATTTTAAGAAGAGCCATGGGTAAGAAAAAAAGGGCTGAATTAGAAAAACAAAAGGAAAGATTTATTTCAGGAGCAGTTAAAAATGGAATCAAGAAAGATCTAGCAAATTATATTTTTACTAAGATCGAGCCATTTGCCGAATATGGTTTCAATAAAAGTCATGCAGCCGCTTATGCTTTAATAGCTTTTCAAACTGCTTTTTTAAAAACATATTTTAAAGAAGAGTTTATAGCCGCAACAATGTCAACAGAACTTACAAATACTTCTAAATTGAGAGAATTTGTAGATGAATTAAAAAGGCTGAAAGTTGAAGTAGTAAGTCCAAACATAAATTTGTGCTTTGCTGATTTTAAAGCTCAAAGAAATAAAATTTTTTATGGCTTGGGAGCTATTAAGAATGTTGGTTTTGAAGCTGTTTCTAATTTAATAATAGAAAGAGAAAAAAATGGAAATTATGTGTCATTATTAGATTTTATAAAGAGAGTTAATCCCAAAGATATTAATAAATTACAATTAGAAGGTTTGGTAAAATCTGGTGTTTTCGATGAGTTAGAAAAAAATAGAGAACTATTATATCACTCTATACCTAAAATTATTCAACTTAATAAATTTCATTATGAAAATAAAATAAGCAAACAAAATGATCTTTTTGGTGATGACAAAAATGAAGAAAAAGAAATTTTTGATAATCGAATAAATAATAAATGGTCAAAAAAAAAATTATTGAACGAAGAGTTTAAATCTTTAGGTTTTTTTATTTCAGACCACCCACTGAATGAGTACAAAGGAATTTTCAATCAATTAAGTATTATCAGTTACAAAGATTTTTTCCAAAATGATAAGAATGAAGGCTTGGTAGCTGGCACAGTAATGTCAATTCAAGAAAAAAAAAGTTCAAAAGGAACCCCATTTGCCATTGTTAAGTTTAGTGATCAATTTGGAGAATTCGAATTATTTTTATTTTCTGAAATTTTGATAAAAAATAGAGAGTTCTTAAAAGAAGGAGAGTCTTTTATATTAACTTTATTCAAAGATATAAATAATAATAAAACTCAACAAAGAATTAATGTTAAAAAAATTTTATCTGTCAATGAAATGGTAAATGGTGATTATAAAAAAATTTCAATTGAGCTAAACAATAATTGCGATTTAGAGGAATTAAAAAATTTTTTAAAGGAAAAAGGAAAAACAGAAGTCAATCTAATTTTAAAAAAAAATGGCGAAAAAATTATTTTTAAATTATTAAATAATAGAAAATTCAATATGAATTTATTTAATAAAGTAAAAAGCAGAGAATATGTGAAAAAAATCATATTTTAAGCACTTGATTTTTCTAGAAATTAAATATATCAAAAGTTGATTTCGCACACAATTTTTGGGCAAATGCCCCCCCGGTCCTTAAATGGAGTAGTTGTGGTGGATTAACCGGAAAAAATGATGAAAATACCTGAGGTAAATATAAAACAATTATTAGAAGCTGGAGTTCATCTAGGCCATAAAACTTTACGTTGGAACCCTAAAATGAGAAATTATATTTTTGGGGAAAAAAACTCTATTCACATTATTGATCTTACTCAGACCGTAAACTTTATTAAAACTGCACTTAACGAAGTTTACAAATGTATTTCGAGTGGAGGAAAAATATTAATAGTTTCAACAAAAAAGCAAGCCTCTGAGCAAGTAAGCTTGTTAGCAAAAGAAACAAATCAGTTTTATGTAAACTATAGGTGGTTAGGTGGAATGTTAACAAATTGGAACACAATACAAAATTCTATAAAAAGAATGAAAAACTTAGACGATCAGTTATCTAAGGACAATACGGGTTTCACAAAAAAAGAGATAATAAAATTTGGAAAAGAGAGAGATAAATTACAGAGGTCGTTGGGCGGTATTGCTGATATGAAAAAAATACCGAATTTAATATTTATTATAGACACAAACATTGAGTCGCTAGCTGTAAACGAAGCAAAAAAATTACACATACCCATTATAGCTGTTTTGGATACAAATTCAGACCCAACAGGAATAGATTATCCGATACCTGGTAACGATGATGCAAGAAGATCAATAAATTTATACTGTGATCTGATAAAAAATACAATTTTAGAAGCTGAGAAACATATTGAGGTAAATGAAACACCTAAAGAAAATATTGAGCAGCCTAAAAAAGATAAAAAAAAGCCAGCTTCTAAAGAAAAAAAAGATATAAAGAAAAAAAACTAATCTAATCATCTATAATGTCAAATAAAAACATAATGGAAAATGTAAAAAAGTTGAGAGAACTAACTGGCGTGGGTTTTAAAGATTGTAAGTTAGCATTAGATGAAAGTAATGGTGATATAGAAAAATCGGTTGAGTTTTTAAGAAAAAAAGGTATCGCAAAAGCATCAAAAAAAATGAGCAGAAGTGCTTCAGAGGGATTAATTTTAGTAGAAGAAAAAAACGGAGATGTTTCTGTAATAGAAGTCAATAGTGAAACAGACTTTGTCGCAAAAAATGAAAACTTTTTAAAATTTTGTAAAGAAATATCCAAACTAAATTTTTCGGTAAATGGTAACCTAGAAAAATTAAAATCATTGAAAATGGCAGATAAAAATAAAGTTGAAGATAATTTAATTAATTTAATATCTAAGATAGGTGAAAAAATTACTTTGAGGCGAAGTAAATTTTTAAAAAAAGAAAATGGAAATAATTATGTTTATGTTCATTCCGCAATGGAAAAAAATATTGGTAAAATAGTATCAGTAGTGACATTAAAGAACTGTGATAATAAAGAATTTGGATTAAAAATGGCCATGCATGTAGCTGCATCAAATCCTTTAGCGATCAATGAAAATGGTATAGATAAAAAATTGATTGATAAAGAGTTAGAGATTATTACCGCAGAACTAGAAAATTCTGGAAAAAAAGGAGAAATGGTTGAAAAAATTTCAAAAGGTAAAATTAATAAATTTATTTCCGAAAATACCTTGTTAAATCAGATATGGATTATGGATCCAAAGAAAAAGGTTTCTGATATACTTAAAGAGGAAAAAAAACAAATTGAGATAGTTGATTTTACAAGATTCAAAGTTGGTGAAGGAATATAAATTGAGCACAGAATTTAGCGATAAAATATTTTCACAAAAAATGGATAAATCTATCCAATCCTTTAAAAAAGAAATATCAACATTAAGAACCGGTAGAGCAAATGCATCTATGTTGGATACAATCAAAGTTGATGTTTATGGACAACTAATGCCGATAAATCAACTTGCAACAATTTCAGTTCCAGAAGCTCGTTTAATCTCAATACAGGTTTGGGATAAATCTAATGTCAATCTTATTGATAGTTCAATCAAAAAATCTGATTTAGGAGTGAACCCGCAAATAGATGGACAAACTGTAAGAATTAGAATTCCTGATTTAACAGAGGAGAGAAGAAAAGATTTAATTAAAGTTTTAAAGACTATGGCTGAAAAAGGAAAAATTTCTATTAGAAATATAAGACGTGAAGCAAATGAAGATCTTAAAAAGAAACTAAAAGACAAGACTATTTCAGAGGATGACAATAAAAAATTTGAAAAAAATATTCAAACTTTGACAGATCAATATATCTCTTTAGTTGAAAAGACAACCCAGGACAAAGAAAAAGAAATATCTCAACTATGAATAAGCTAAACCATGTCGCATTCATAATGGATGGTAATGGAAGATGGGGTAAAAAAAAACGCAGGGGAAGAAACTTTGGTCATTACGCTGGAGTAAAAACAGTAAAAAAAATTGTTGAGGCTTCCATAAAATTTAAAATTCCAATTGTAACTTTTTATGTTTTTTCGACTGAAAACTGGAAAAGACCAAAATCAGAAATTAAATATTTGTTTAACTTAATCTCTTCGTATTTTAAGGATGAGTTGGACGAAGTTGTTAAAAATGGAATAAAAATAAATATATTAGGAGAATTAAAAAATTTACCAGAAAATTTGAAAAAAATTTTAAATACGACAATTAAGAGCACTATTAATAATAAAAAAATAATCGTAAATTTAGCACTAAATTATGGATCAAAAAAAGAAATAATAAGCACAATTAAAAAGTTGAAGTATAGCTCAATAAATGAAAAAAAATTAAGTAAGAACCTGTATACGGGCAAACTTCTAGATCCTGATATATTAATAAGAACTGGAGGAAAAAAGAGATTAAGTAATTTTATGTTATGGCAATTAGCCTATGCAGAGATATTTTTTTTAGATAAACTCTGGCCCGATTTTATGCCAAGAGATTTGAAAAAAATTATAAATGAATTTTATAAAATTAAAAGAAACTTTGGAGGAATTTAAATGTACTTGGAATTAAAAAAAAGAATCATAACTTCACTCATACTAATTTTAATTCTAATTTTAATGTTTATAAATGACATAATTTATGGTTTTGTTTCTTTTGCGTTATTTGCATTAATATTTGTAGAATTTTCTAGAATGATATCAATTATTTTTTCCAAAAAGAAGACATTTCAATTAATAATAAATGTAATTTTTATTTTCTATTTGAGTCTTTTCTTATCTATTTTTTTTTTAGGTATTAATTTTTTTCAATTAAAAATAGTGTTATTTTTAATTTTGTTAATTTGTGTAGCATCTGATATTGGTGGTATTTTAATAGGTAAGTTGTTTAAGGGTCCAAAGCTTACAAAAATAAGCCCAAACAAAACTATTTCAGGAAGCTTAGGTTCTTTTATTTTTTCAATATTAATTAGTGTTCTTTTATTAAACTTAACATTGAATACTGGAATTATATTTAATGTAACCTTAGGAATTACAGTATCATTAGCTGTCCAATTAGGAGATTTATTTTTCTCTTTTTTAAAAAGAAAATCATCATTAAAAAATACTGGAAATATTTTACCAGGACATGGAGGTGTACTTGATAGAGTTGATGGAATACTGTTAGGAATACCTTGTGGATTAATTTTTACTCTAATCTTATCTTCATAAAATTATGAAAAAAATTTCAATATTAGGTTCCACTGGCAAAATAGGGGAAGTTTCACTGAAAATTATAGAGAAAAAAAAAAAATATTACTCAGTCTATGTTTTATCGGGATACAAAAACTACAAAAAAATTATTTATCAAATAAAAAAATATAAACCGAAAATATTTATAATTTTTGATTTAAATACCTATGAAAAAGTAAAAAAGAAACTTAAATCTACTAATGTTATTATTTTGAATGCACATAATTATTTGAATTACAAAATCAAAAGTTCCAATATCATAATTACAGCTATACCAGGAATTGATGGTTTAAAACCTACTTTAGATTTTGTAAAGAGAAGCCAAAAACTTTTGATAGCCAATAAAGAGTCAATTATCTGCGGCTGGAATCTCATAAAAAAAGAGTCAAGAAAATATAAAGTGAAAATAATTCCCATTGACTCTGAGCATTTCTCAATAATGCAAATACTTAAAAAAATCAAAAACAACGATATAGAGAAAATTTTTATAACAGCATCTGGCGGTCCTTTTTTAAAATTTAATAAAAAACAGATTGCACATGCCACACCCTCTCAGGCAATAAAGCATCCTAAATGGAAAATGGGTAAAAAAATATCAATAGATTCAGCAACACTTATGAACAAGATTTTCGAAGTAGTTGAAGCAAGCAAGCTATTTTCAATTAATCTAAATAAAATTGAAATTTTAATACACCCGCAATCCTTAGTTCATGCGATTATAAAATATAAAAACGGTTTAAGTACGTTATTATACTTTGAACCAGATATGACTATTCCAATTTGTAATGCTATTTCTGATCAAGGTTTAGACATTAAAAATTATTTAAATACTAAGACTAAGAAAAACAATTTGATAATTAAACAAAAATTAGAATTTTTTAAAGTTGATAAAAATAAATTTCCAGCAATCAAGCTTAAACCTATATTGAGCAAATTTAATAGTCTGCCCATCGTGGTAAATGCGGGAAATGAAATATTTGTTGATCAATTTTTGAAAAAAAAGATAAGTTTTTACTCAATTATTTATAATCTTTTCAAACTTTTAAAAGACCCAAAAATCAGAAAATATGCTATAAAAAAGTCCACTAATTTAAATTCAATAATAAGTATTGACAAGTGGGCGAGAGAGCAAGCGACCAAAATTTTGGAAAAGAAATAAACTGATGAAAAAAATATTCTTTATTTTATCGATACTTTTTTACAGCTCAAATTTAGCCGCTGAAATTATAAATAAAATTGTAATTCAAGGTAATGAGCGAATAAGCAACGAAACAATCAAAGTGTACGGTGATATAAAAGAAAACGATAATGTCGATGAATTTAAAATAAATCAAATATTAAAAGATTTATATTCTACAAATTTTTTTGAAGACGTTAAGGTTGAGATCAAAGGTCAGACTTTGATAATAAGATTAAACGAGTATCCAACAATAAACGAAATCATTATAACAGGTGAAAAGGCTTCAAAGTTTAAAGATGCCATCAAAGAAAATATTAAATCAAAAAAAAATGGACCTTTTATAAAATCGTTCATAGCTGAAGATGAAAAGAAAATAAAAAAATTATATTCAAGTCTTGGATTTAACTTTTTAAAAGTAAAATCTAAAATAGAAACCTTTCCAAAAAAAAGAGTAAATGTTTATTTTAATTTAGATAAAGGAGAATTAACAAAAATCTCTAAAATAAACTTTAAAGGTGATAGAAAAATAAGAGATAGACGGTTAAGAGATGTTATTACATCTCAAGAAGATAAATTTTGGAAAGTTTTAACAAAAAATACAAGAGTAAATTCCAAAAATATTGAATTAGACAAAAGACTTCTTACCAATTATTACAAATCAATAGGTTATTATGATGTTAAAGTATTATCTGAAATAGTTGAGTTAAAAGAAAATTTCCAGGCTGAAATTACTTATAACATAAATGCAGGCACAAGATACAAAATTAGTAAAATTCAAACTGAGGTAGACACTGTTTTGGATAAAGAATTATTTTTACCTTTAAATAAAATCTACAATAAAGTGGTTGGTAATTATTATTCACCTTTTCTGGTAAAAAAATTATTAGACGAGTTAGATTTAATCATAACAAATGCTGATCTGCAGTTTGTAGAGCATAATGTAAATGAGATAATTGAAGGCGACACTATAGCAATTAAGATTAATGTCTTTGAAGGTCAAAAAATTACAGTTGATAGTATTCAAATAATTGGAAATTCTGTTACAAACGAGTCTGTAATTAGAAGTGAACTTCTATTGGATGAAGGAGATCCTTTTAGTCAAGTTAAAGTTGACAAATCAATTGCAAATTTGAAAAGTCGTAGATTATTTGCCTCTGTTAAAGAGGAAGTGATTAAGGGAGACAATCCTAACTCTAAAAGTATTAAGATTTCAGTTGAGGAGATGCCCACTGGTGAGATAAGTGCAGGTGCTGGTATTGGAACAAATGGTGGCTCTTTTGCTTTTGCGGTTAAAGAGAATAATTACTTAGGTAAAGGTATAAGAATTTCAGCCAACGCTGATGTCAGCGCAGAATCTGTTCGGGGATCATTAGCATTTACAGACACTAACTATAATTTCACAGGTAAAGAGTTAACATATAGTTTAGAAAATATTAAAAATGATAAACCTGACTCAGGATATGAAAACTCCGTTTTAGGTGCAGGAATAGGAGTCTCTTATGAAAAATTCAAAGATATTTATTTTGCTCCTGGCGTAAAACTTACAATAGACGATCTTGAAACTGATGAAACGGCTTCGTCATTATTAAAAAAACAATCAGGTAGTTCTTCAGACTTAATGTTTGATTATTCTTTATTTACTGACAAAAGAGATAGAACATTCATGCCAACATCTGGCTATAGAACAAGTTTTTATCAAGAGCTTCCTATGTATGCTGAAGATGTCTATATAAAAAATAGTTTTTCTTCTAATCATTATAAGGAAGTAACAGAAGATTTGATTGCTGCATTAAAGTTTACTGCTACAGCGGTAAACGGTTTAAATGATGATGATGTAAAAATCAGTAAAAGATTAAATTTAAGCAGCAGAAAATTAAGAGGTTTTGAACCAGGAAAAATTGGTCCAAAAGACGGTAAAGATTTTATTGGTGGTAATTATGCTTACTCTGTGAATCTAGAGGCTAATTTACCAAACTTTTTTCCTGAAAAAAGTAATGCTGAAATAGGCTTATTTTTAGATGCAGGTAATGTTTGGGGTGTGGACTATAGCGATGCTTTGGATGACTCAAATGAATTAAGATCCACAATAGGCATAAATACGAGTTGGTTGTCACCTGCAGGACCGTTGTCGTTCATTTTTTCTCAGAATATAACAAAAGCAAGCACAGATGTTGATCAATCTTTTAACTTTAGATTGGGTACAACTTTTTAATATGAAAAATATTATCAAAATATTGTTATTTGCAATAATAGTCTTTACTTATTCTGTTAGCAGCACATTTGCAAATGACATCTACTTTATTGATTTTGCAAAAGTAATGAATGAAAGCAAAGCGGGAAAAAAAGCACAGGATTATTTAAAAAGTTCTTTAAAAAGTTCGAATAAGAAATTTAAAGAAACAGCAAAAAAAATCAAAGATGAAGAAAATAAAATTATAAGTCAAAAAAATGTTCTAAGCAAAGAAGAATACAAAAAAAAAGCTGACGAATTAAGAAAAAAAGTTTTTAATTTAAACAAAGAGAGAGAAACCTCGTTAAAGAATATAGCTTCAAAAAGGAAAAAAGCTAAAGATGAATTATTTAAGAAATTAAACCCAATATTGAGCGAGTATATGGAAGAAAATAAAATTTCTGTAGTTTTAGACAAAAAAAATATTTTAATGGGAAATAAAAAATTTGAACTTACCACTCAGATAATAGAAATATTAAATAAAGAGTTGAAATCAATTAATTTAAATTAAATTAATGTCTAAAAACATTTTTTTTAAAAGCAAGGGTCCTTTTAGACTTAATGTTCTATTTCCTAAACACTCAAATTCAAAAACTAACATCAAAGATATTAAATCGTTAAATAAAGCAGAAAAATTAGACTTAACTTTTTTTGACTCCTTAAACTATAAAGATTTAGCAGAAAGTACAAAAGCTAGTTGTTGTATTACAAAAGAAAATCTTAAAAAATATCTACCAAAGTCTTGTGAAGTGATATGTGTTGAAAGCGTCTTATTTGAATTAGCAAGAGTAACTTTAAAATTTTATCCTTTTGCTGATTTAGATTATCCAGATATTTCATTAAAAAAACCAAATAAATCCAAATTTCCTGGAGTAAAATTTGGTAACAATGTTTTAATTGGAAAAAATGTTAAAATTGGTAAATCATCGCTTATAGGTAGTAATACAATAATAGAACAAAATGTTAATATAGGTAAAAATTGTACGATAGGTTCGCAGATTATGATTAAGAATTCATTTATAGGAAATAGTGTTGTCATTCAAGATGGAGCAAAAATTGGTTTAAAAGGTTTTGGATTTGTCCCCCTGAAAGAAAAAAATTTTAGAATTCCACATATTGGAAAAGTGATTTTACAGGATAATGTTGAAATAGGAGCTTCTTGTACAATTGATAGAGGATCAATAGGCGACACTGTAATAGGGAAAAATACTTTCTTGGATAATCAAGTTCACATGGCGCATAATGTTAAGATTGGAGAAAATTGTATGATAGCTGGTCAAGTAGGATTTGCTGGTAGCACTACGCTAGGTAATAGTGTTTCAATAGGAGGTCAGGCTGGAATTTCAGGTCACTTAAGGATTGGAAATAATGTTAAAATTGGTGGAGGCAGTGGTGTAGTAAAAGATATTCCTGATAATACTATAGTGATGGGTTACCCAGCAGTACCTCTAAAGGAATTTTTAAAAAAAAAATAAAATGATTAAAAAAGAATCAATAGATAGAAAAGAAATTGAGCAGTTACTCCCTCATAGAGCCCCTATGTTGCTTATAGATAAACTTACTAAAATTGTTCATTTAAAATCTGCCACTGCAATAATGAATGTAAAAAAAGACGGATTTTATGTTCAAGGACATTTTCCAGGTCAACCAGTAATGCCTGGAGTTTTAATCGTAGAAGCCTTTGGTCAAGCGGCAGCGGCGTTGACAGCATGTGGGATTGATCCAAAAGAATATGATAATAAATTAGTTTATTTAATGAGTGTAGAGAAAGCTAAATTTAGAAACCCAGTTTTCCCTGATTGTGAACTTCACTTAGAAATAGAGGCAATAAGATCTCACGGAAGAGTTTGGAAATATAAAGGTACAGCTAAAGTTGATGGAAAAAGAATGGCAGATGCTGAATGGTCAGCTACTATAGTCGATAGGAAATAAAATGATACATAGTTCAAGTGTAATAGATAAAAAAGCAAAAATAGGAAACAATGTCAAAGTCGGTCCTTTTTGCTACATAGGACCAAATGTGGAGCTTCAACAAAACGTTGAATTAATCTCTAATGTGCACATTGAAGGAAATACTAAAATAGGCAAAGGTACAAAAATTTTTCCATTTGCGAGCATTGGAACATCGCCACAAGATTTAAAATACAAAGGAGAAGATACCAAACTAGTTATTGGAAAAAATAATACAATTAGAGAATATGTTACTATTAATCTTGGAACCGAAAATGGTGGAGGCATAACAAAAGTTGGAGACGGTTGTTTATTTATGATCTCATCACATGTTGCTCATGATTGTGTTGTTGGAAATAATGTACTTATTGCAAATAATGTACCGCTTGGCGGACATGTGATAGTTGAAGATGAAGCTATAATAGGTGGAAATTCTGCAGTACAGCAATTTACAAGAATTGGAAAGTTAGCAATGGTTGGTGGTATGACAGGTGTTTTAAATGATGTGATTCCTTACGGATTGTCAATTGGAAACAGAAATTATTTAAAAGGACTCAACTTAATTGGATTAAAAAGAGCATTTTTAAAAACTACAATTAATAGCACACACCATGGAGGACAAGCCGATATGAAATATCATAGAGAAAATGTGCTTGAGCTATCTAAAGCATTTCATGAGATTTTTGCTACTAAAAATCTCAATGATAATATTAAAAAAATGAACGGTTTATTTAAAAAAAATCCTTTAGTCAAAGATGTGATAGATTTTATTGGAGACGATAAAAAAAGATCTATATGCACGCCATTTTCAAAAGAATAAAATGATAGGCCTACTATTTGGAGAGACTGATTTTCCAAAACAAATTTTAAAAAAATTAAAGAATAAAAAAGAATATGTAATTATTGATTTGACTAAAAATAAAACTTTCAAAAAAGATAAAAACTCCTTTTCAGTTTCTTTAGGGCAATTTGGTAAAATTATTGAAATTTTAAAAGAGAATAAATGTAAAAGAGTTTTGTTTGCAGGAAAAGTCAAAAAACCAAAATTTTCTAAACTTCGACTAGATTTTAAAGGAGTTTATTACATGCCTAGAATTATTAAAAGTGCTAAGTTAGGAGATGCAGCTATTTTAAAAGAAATAATCAATATTTTGAAAAAAGAAAAAATTAAAACAATTAGTTCTTTAACATTTAATCCTGAACTAACTTTAAAAAAAGGCATCTATACAAAAATTAAACCAAACAAATTAGATAAATCTGATATAAATATAGCAATTTCGACTTTGCATAAATTAAATAAATACAATTTTACCCAAGGCTCAGTAGTCAGAAATAAAAAATTAATAGCTATAGAAAAAAGTGGAGGTACTGACAAGTTGTTAAAAAAATCAAAAAATAAAAAATTTAAAAATAATGGTGTATTAGTGAAATTTCCAAAAAAAAAACAAGATTTAAGAATAGATTTACCAACCGTTGGACTAAAAACTTTAAAGCAATGTAAGTTAGCAGGACTCAAAGGCATTGTTGTAAAGAATAAGCAAAATATTTTTTTAGAGAGAATAAAATGTATTAATTTCGCAAATAAAAATAAAATGTTTATTTTATCAAAATGAAAAAAACGCTTTTATTACTTTTTATATATTTTACCTTTTCCTACTCATATTCTTCAGAAATAAAACTCATCAAAATATTCGACGGGTTGAACAAACCATGGAGTTTATCTTTTGTTGATGAAAATAATATTTTGATTACAGAAAAACCTGGAAATCTTTTGATCGTAAATTTAGAAAATGAGAAAAAATCGGTTATTAAGCATAACTTATCTGTTTTGGAAGATGGACAAGGTGGTTTGTTAGATGTTTTGTTTCATGATGAATATGTTTATGTTTCATATTCTGAAAATAGAGGAAATTCGCAATCTAGCACCTCTGTTGCAAGAGGATTATTCAATAATAAGAGTATAAGTTTTAAAAATATTTTTAGAGCTGAACCCCCTATAAATTCTGGATACCATTTTGGATCACGATTAGTTATTAAGAAAGACAAACTTTTTATAACAGCTGGAGAGAGAGGTGAAGGTATGATTGCTCAAGATCCTCAAAAGCATCCTGGCAGTATTATAAGAATAAATTTAGATGGTTCTATTCCAAAAGATAATCCAAAGTTTAAAGATAAAAAAGATTGGTTACCTGAAATATATCAGATAGGCGTAAGAAATCCTCAAGGAATGGCTTTATCACCATTTGATAATAAAATTTATTTAAGTAATCATGGTGCGAAAGGAGGTGATTGGTTTGGTACAGCAAACTATGGTGAAAATTATGGTTGGAAAATATTAGGTTGGGGAGGAACAAATTATAGTGGAACAAAAATTGGTCCAAAGTGGAAGCCAGGATTTACAAAGGCTATAAAATATTGGGTACCATCTATAGCAGCAAGCGCGATCGCAATTTACAAAGGGGAAGAATTTAAAGAATGGAACGGAGACGCACTTGTTACAGCATTAAAAGATCAGTCATTAAGAAAAATTAGTTTTAAAGATTCTTTTGTTATTGAACAAATAATATTTAAGGGAAATATTGGAAGAATAAGAGATATTAAAATTCATAAAAAAACAGGAGAAATTTATTTAATTTCTGATAACGGTAGTATTTGGAAAATGTTTAAATGAGGAAAATCTTTATTTTAACGGGTGAACCTTCAGGAGATAAATTAGCTGCTAAAGTCATCTCGAAACTGAAAATCAAGGACCCAAGTATCAACTATCTTTGTTTAGGTGGAGAAGAGCTTAAATCTCTAGGAATTAATTCAATCTCAAATCTAAGCGAAGTAACGTACTTAGGTTTTACTCGAGTATTATTAAATATATTTAATATTAAGAGAAAAATAAATGAAACTGCTCAAAAAATATTAGATTTTAATCCAGATATTTTATTTTCAGTAGACAGCCCAGATTTCACATTAAGAGTTGCCGAAAAGGTGAAAAATAATTCACCTAATATAAAAACAATACATTTTGTAGCCCCACAGGTTTGGGTGTGGAGAGAGGGAAGAGTAAAGAAAATTAAAAAATTTATCGATCATATATTGCTTTTATTCAAATTTGAAAAAAAATATTGGGAAAAAGAAAATGTAAGTTGTGAATTTGTCGGTCATCCACTTTTAGAAAACAACAAGGAAGACAAGATTGAACTTAATCAAGTTATCCAAAAAAATAAAGCAATTATATCTGTTTTTCCAGGAAGTAGAGATAGCGAAGTAAAAAAACTTACTCCAATATTATTGGAGTTTATTAAACTCATGAATGGAAAGTATGAAGATTTTTTATATGTTTTTCATTCGACAAAAGCCCAAAGATCTAATTTAGAAAAAATAATTAATAAAAGCCAAATTAATAATACAGAAATTATTTCTGATGATAAAATTAAAGATCACATACTAAAAAAATCAATTTTTGCCGTTTCAAAGTCTGGCACCATTTCTCTTGAAATAAGCAAAAGAAAAATACCTTCAATAATTATTTATAAGATGAATTTTATAAATTTTTTAATTGTAAAAATGTTAGTAAAAGTAAAATATGCAAATATATTAAATATTGCTGCTGGACAGATGATAATTCCTGAATTATTACAATCAAAGTGTAACCCTAAAGAAATTTACAAATTGGTTTCTAGTTTTTTAGAAGATCAAAATAAAATAAAAAAACAAATATCTAATACTGAAAAAGTTTTAGAAAGCTTTAGAACAAAGAACTTACCAACCGATTTAGTTTCAGATATACTAAATAATAAATTATAAATTAGTTGCAAATGATATTTAGATTTGAGATGATTTATAATGAAAAAAATAATATTATTAATCATATTTTTTCTTTTAACAATAAGTCAGCTATCAGCTGAAAGAACTAAGAAAAAAGGTACAGATAGCTCAAACCAGTCTAACAACAATAATAAGACTTATACCGATGTAAGTTACTCTATTTTAATTGAGGAAGATTTTGACGCGGTCATGTTTATGTACAGATATTCTGATAATAATAATAATGCTGAAATCATACAATACGGTGGCTATAAATGGTTTAAAAAAGTTTTTGAGGGAAATGAAAATATAGATTTAACAGTTGCGATACAGCCAAAAGGAACTGGTGTTAGTGGAAATGAAAAAACGTGGTTCACTCCAAGATATTTATTAAATACTTTTAGTCATATTTATGAAGAGTGGGGTGGCAATCAATCAATCAAGTTTGTTACTAACGATGGTTTCATAAGCATCAATGGTTATATTTCAAGAGGCCAGGGATTTGATTTTTCTGTGAGAGATAGAATTGCATGGTACGCTGGAACATTTACACCTGTTAATACAATTGATGACTTTAAAAATATAGCAAGTAAAAATAGTATTGTGTTTTGTATGATTATGAATGACGTAGTTCTTACTGGTTTCAATCGAGAGCTAAAACATAACAAGATAAAAACAATTCTTGAGCAAGAGGGCTTAAAGTGTGACTCAAATAACAACCTCAGATAGACTTACTACTTGAATTAGCTGAATTAAAAGAAAATAAATTCGTTGAAAATCTTTAACAATTTTTTTAAGATAAATTATGCAAATTATAGGTATCATTTTAATAGTGTTTGCAATTGCAGACTTCGGTCTGTCTTATATGGGTATTAATCTTACACCTTTTTTACCTCCTGAGATTTCAAGATATTCTCCTATTGCTATAGGACTATTAGGTGGTTTATTATTAAACATTGGCAATAAAAAATAAGTAAAGATTAATGAAAAAACTATATAAAATTTTTTCATTTTTAATTATTTATCTTTTTCTTTTTTTAACCACCCTTCATGCTTTAGAAAAAAAAAAGATTACAAATGAAGATGAACTAAGAGAAAAACTACTAACACTTACCTGGTATAATTATACTAACAGCAAAAATCACAGTACTGAAATTCCAAAAGCTAACGCAAAAATTCAAGTTTATGATAATGAGTATTATTTAAAAGGGTATGAAGAAATTAATCAATTTTATTGGTGGAAATTTGGTGAAGGTGTAACCTCCGATACTATTTTTTTTCTGCAAGGAGAAAATTATTCAATTTATGCTTATTATGTCGAAAATGGTTACGTAAAATTAGATGATTGGAAAAATGTTAAATCAAAAGACTTATTAAATGATCTTAAGCAAATTGCCAAATCAAATGAATCATATTATAAAGAAAATAATCTCAATTATGCTACGGATTTTGAGTGGGTATTCGATCCTGAATTGAACCAAAAAAACAGATCGGTAAGTTATTCATACAAGGTATTCTGGAATGATGGCAAGAAAACTTTAGAGTCTAAAAATTTTATCCTTGGTAAAAAAGGTTACATTGAAACCACTTACATTATAACACTAAATAATAAAAATATTAATTTTAGAGAGGAAGCTGAATATTCTAAAGATTTTGTAAATGGTGTAATTTTTTCTGATGGTTATAAACATACAGATTATAAATCCGGAGATAAAATTGCAGCCGTAGGCGTAGGTAGTTTAGTTGCTGGATCACTAGGCGCAAAAGTTATAGCTAAAACAGGTTTTTTTGCTAAATTTTTGCCGTTACTCGCAAAATTTTGGTGGATATTGTTAGCGCCTCTTGCAGCTTTTGGCTATATGCGAGGAGAAAGAAACAATAAGAGTTCTAGCTCAAGATCAAAAAATAAAAGAAAAAAATTAGATAAAGATTAATGTTAATATCTAATTTTTTTTATATTCTAGCTGCAATACTACCTGCAATAATCATTTTATTATACGTATTTAAACAAGATGTGTTTCCCGAGCCTAAAGAAATAGTAATAAAAACTTTTATTTTTGGGGCAGCTATAACCATCGCTCTAGATCTATTTATAGGAGATTTCGATAGATTTTCAGAAAAAAATTTGACTGGTGAAACTTACTTTTTTTTTGATAGCTTCATTAGAGCTGCATTTCTAGAGGAAATATTTAAAATGATGATAATAGTTTTCTATTGCACTCGAAAAACCGCTTTCGATGAACCCATGGATGGTTTAGTTTATGGAGTGGCTGCATCTTTAGGTTACGCTGCTTGGGAAAATATAGATTATGTTCTGTTCTATATTAATGAGTCTGGAAAGATAGTTTATGACCCTTCACTTTATGTAGCGATCGTAAGAGCGTTTTCTGCCGTTCCATTACATGCTTTGTGTGGAGTTATGATGGGTTTTTTAATATCTCAAACTTTATTTGAAAAAAAATATAATTTTTACAATCTTATATTAGCCTTAGCGGTTCCGGTAGGCATACATGGTCTATGGAACTACAGTATGTCTAGCCAGGTAGTTAGTGAACAAATCGCCTATATAACTGCTTTTGTATTTTTTTTTAGAGCAATTATTATATTTAAAAATTTCAAAAAAAGTCAATTAAATAAAACTATGTTTAATAATAGGTACTATGTCATATCTGCTAAAGAATTCTCTAAGGCAGCAATGATTGTTTTGTTATTCTATTCATTTTTAACATTTGTAGTTTATACTTTTTCTTAATCTTATTTATCAATTGAAAATTTTAATTTTAAAATTTTATCTTCAACTAGTTTAATTGAGTCAAAAATGTTTTTTTTCTCTATAGGGCTAATTTTTGAACCTTTATCACTTGCAGGATTTTGAGCTTTTTTTACAACTTCAACTAACTTTCCGTGTAGTATTGAAAATTTTACCAATAAGTCATCCAAATCTTGATAATTATCTTTAAATTCAAAATTATCAGCATTTAAAGAAATTGTATATTCATGTGAATTTAAGAGAGGAGGTGCTTTATTCTTTTTAATACAAGCTATATCTAACTTTAGGCTATCATTATGATCAATTTGTTGGGGCAGATCTGGGTCGCTACACTTTCGTAAATAAGACGATCCTTTTCCTATTGTATCCAATATTTCTTGATCAGTTAAAATCCTAAGCACTTCTGAAATACCGCTCTCTATCGATGCAGGTTTTCTTATTTTAGCCATAGCAAATCATATCTTATAAAGAAAAAAATGCAAAATTTAACTTTTCATAACAGTTTTTAATATTTAGAGTACAAAAATGAAATTAAAATTGTTTGTATTATACTTCTTTTTTATTTTTTTTAAAGTTTATGCAGATGAGTGTAAGAATTTTGAAGAAAAAGTGTTGTCCATACCAACCCCTGCAAATGGTATAGTAAGTGATGGTCAACAACCAAAATACGATACAGGTATTTATTTTCTTAAAAAATTTAACTATGAAACAAATAAATTAGAACTCGAAAGAGATGAAAATAAATATCCAATTTTAAGAATCTCATTTTTTGAAGAAAGGTTAGTACCTGGAAAACATATTCAATCGATCAATAATAACGACCTGTCGAATTTAAATGATGATGAAATAAGCTCTTTACTAAAAAAAAATAGTTTAAATATTAAACAAAATAAACAGTCTTTTAAAATAAATGCGAATAAATACGACTACTATCAGTTTGATCTCGATTATTTTTTACTTAATAGCATTGAAAGTATAGACACTAAGTCTGGTGAATTTGGTATCGATTATTCATTTAGAGTATCTCACGAAAGACCTGACTGGATTGAGGCTGGTAGAGAAATTGGAAATTTAACGATATGTAATATCGCTGAACTCACAGAAAACTCTAAAATTTTTTCACCTGTAACTAATGAAACTATTTTTATCGATCATATTAAATTCGATATAGATAAAAATTTTAGTTATTTTGATCAAGTTTATTATGAAAAATTTGATAAAACTTTCACAAATTCAACATTTGAGGGTTTACATGTTATTAAAGCAAATTTTGATTTTAAAAAATTTCCATTTGATGTTCAAAACTTAAAGATTGTTTTAGAACACCCAATCGGTTTAGAATTAAATGAGGATAATAACCAACCAAAACCGTATATTGGGTTGTTTGATATAAAACCAGCAGTTTACAAAAATATTGAAGATTACAAATTAAACAATCTTTTAAAAGAATGGAAGATCATAGATTATGCAATTAATAATAAAATTTTATCTGAAACAGCACTAGACCCATTTGACTCAAATAAAATATCAAATTTTAAAAATGATACTGTAGAAATTAATATTTTTATAAAAAGAAATACTAACTATTTTATATTTAAAATTTTAATCCCTGTTTTTCTGATTTTATCTATTGCTTGGTCAGTTTTATGGATACCTCCAAATCAAGTTGAGTCTAGATTGACAACTTCAATTGTAGCCTTATTAGCATTAATTGCTTATAATTTTGTCTTTAATGATGATTTACCGAAGTTATCTTACCTTACAAGCATGGACAGATATATTTTGTTGTCTTATCTCTTTTGTTGTATACCAACATTCTTAACCATCTATTTTAGTAGAATAAATAATAAAAATTATAGCAGAGCAGTAAAGATCAATAAAAGATCTAGACTTTACGGATCCATAACATATTTACTTTTAGTTATTTTATCTTTCTCAAATATTTAAAACCTCATTATCCATTTCTTCAATTTATTTTGGACAAAAAAAACGTAGTGTTTATCCGCTTTGTCCAATTCAGACTTTACTAAAAGACAAGCAGATTAACTAAAATCTAACTATATATGAACCATGGAAAACAAAGGAGTAAATATGAAAAAAATAAATACAGTAGAAGAAAAAATGTCTTTTACATACTTAATCGGAGCATTATTTGTAGGATTTGCATTTATTGACTTCGTAATGTCTTGGACTGGAAATAACTTAACTTATTTCTTAGGTCCAGTTTCAGCTTTTTCACCACTTATATTTGGTGGAATAGGATACGCGTTAATGGGTATAGGTGAAAATTAATGAATTCAAGCATTTCTGTCCTTAACCTTTCTGACAGAAACCCCCTAGTTTCTAGTGCTAGGGGGCGCGCGTTTAAGTAAAATTATGAAAAAAAAAAATAAAACAGACTTTTATTTATTAAGAAAGAAAAGCTTATCTGAGGGAGATCTTTTTATAACAGATTATATCAAATCAAAAGATGAAATCAGAAAATTAAAAATGATAATAGAGATGCTTTCCGAAAGAGTTGATAGAGTAGAAAATAAAGTATTTGATAAAGAAAACAAAATAACAAAGTTAATTAAAGGAAAAAATGAAAAATAGAAAACTTGAAAAAATTAAAGAAATAAGAGTTGAAGAAGTTTATGATTATGATGAAAAACGTCATTTTTATAGGGTATACTTTTATTATGATGACGGTAGAATTGAGATAATGAGTGAAAGTTCTATTAAACCAATCCTAGCAAGATACGTTTCTAAATTATACTAATGCCTAGAAAATATGATTTTTTAACTAAGACTAAAATTACAAGCGGTCTTCAATGTCACAAAAAATTATGGTTTGATGTTCATCAACCTTTAAAAAAAGAAAAGGCAATTTTTTACGGTGGTAATCGTTTTGGAAGTCAAGTAATTAAAAACTACTCTAAAAAAGAAATAAATATTTTAGATTTAACTGGAGAATTTAGGCAACCAGTTGAAAAAACCACTAAAGCAATTAATTCTGAAAACATTGACATCATTTTTGAAGCCGCTTTTGAATTTTCTAATACTTTGGTTAGAACAGATGTTTTAATAAGAGAACCAGATGGTTGGATTTTACTTGAAGCGAAATCATCCACTAAGTTAAAACCCGAGCATTTACCAGACATTTCAATTCAATCTTATGTGGTTAGAAAAAGCTTAAACAAATTAGGAAAAAAACTAAAAAAAATAAAATTAGTACATGTTAATACAAAATTTACTTTAAAAAAAATAGGAGATTATCAAGGATTAATTAATGATGAAAATGATCTTACAGAAAGATTAAATGAGAACGAAATCCCAAATAATATTAAAGAACTGTTACCAATTACAAGTAAAGACTCCATTTGCCCTAAAATTTCTACCGGTATTCATTGCAACAAACCCTATTCTTGTGATTATTTTGACAGGTGTGATACATCCTCTAACGAAAAGAATATTACTCCATTCACAATATTACCTTATATAGGAAAATCACAAGATTTAATTGATTATATGACTGAAAAAAAAACAAATGACTTGCAAAAAGTTCCGACAAGATTTTTTAAAGATCGAAAAGATTATGCTCCTGGATATCACCAAATAATACAATCAGCTCACAAAAAAAAGAAACCCTGGTTTAATTCAAACTTAAAAAATGTATTAAAAAACTTTAAATTTCCTTTATATTTTATGGATTTTGAAACTGTAGGCCAAGTAGTTCCAATAATTAAAGGAACTACACCGTATTATCCATTACCCTTCCAGTGGTCAGTTCATAAATGGATATCTAAAGACAAACCAGTAGATAAAGGAAAGTTTTTTTTAAAATTTAATGATCAAGATATAGAAAGACAATTTATTGAAACTCTTATTCAGGCAGTAGGTGATAAAGGAACTATATTCGCACATAACGCAAAAGGGACAGAAATTAAAATTTTAGAAAAACTTAAGACCAAAGACAATTGCAAAAGCCTAACTTCTCAAATTGACAATATTATTAAAAGAATTGAAGACAGCGCAATTATAGCTAAACATAATTTTTATTCTCCTATTATGAATGGTGATTGGGGAATTAAATCAATTGTAAAAGCAATACCAAATTGTAAAATTAATTATGAGGATGAAGGTAATATTTCTGGTGGTACCGATGCTCAGTTAGCATGGTTTAAAAATACAGATATTAATGAGACAAAAGAAGAAAAAGAAAACCAAAAAAAACTTTTGTTGGAATATTGCTCTAAAGACACGCTTGCAATTTTCCATTTGATAAAATACCTTTTTGAATATGAGCAATAAACTACAAGAAGAAGCTGTAATTAGTCTTTTAATTTTATTATCTATCTCTGATAATGAATTGCATTCAAAAGAGAGAGAGTTTATTGAAAAATTAATTTCTGAAAAAAATTTTTCAACTGATATCGATAAAGAATTAGATCAAATTCATAACAAATTTAGAGATGATTTTGATACAGCGAGTATATATTTCATTAACACTATTCAAGATATAGAGTTACAAAAAATCTCAATGGAATTAATGAGAAGATTGGCTGCAGCTGATTTAATAGTTAAAGATAGAGAAATTAAATTTCTCGAATTAACCAAACAAATTTGGAAACAGGATAGTAAATAATGACACAAGGAAGATACATAATTGATGCTAGCCATTCTTTTAGTCTTAAGGATGGAGCAAATGATCTATTAAAATCAGCACAATTAGCATTTAAAGTGAAAGATAAAAAAATCTTAAAAGAAATATTTGTAGAAATGAAAGGTAGACAGCAAAGACGATCCCAAAAAGGAAAATCAATAAACCCTGTATTAAATAATAATATTGCTGCAGTAGAACAGTACCTTAAAGAAATTGATATAGATGACTAAAATTAATTCTAAAGATTTGGAAAAAAAAATTGATGACAGACTTCAGAAACCTTTTTTTACAGATATGTTAATTTTGGCAGCTGCAACCGGAACTGATCATTTTAAATATAAGAAAAAAATTAAAGAGCTAGCAATTTTTATAAGAGAAAAGCTTCAAGAAAGAAACTTGATAAAAAAACTCAAGTATAGACCAAAAGAGTTTTGGAATTTTAAGGGAAAAAAAAATATTTATAATATTGATGGTGGTCAACTATCTCTTTCGGTAACAGGGGCAGCTGCTTTGGGTCTAAGAGTTGGTGTATATAAAGTAAGACCTGGCGAAAAAAGTGACCAAAGAGAAGATAGTGATGAAAGCACAACTCTAACTGCTAACTTAATTGATAAAGCAACAAGTCATTATGAACAAGAAGATGATACCTTTATGTTAGAGTATAACAAAATGCTTACAGGAACCAGAATGATTATGGAAACCGCAGAAGTGGTGAAACAAATTGCAGCTAAAGGTAAGTGGAAAGCAAAACCAACTACAAATGACATAATATATCTTCATGGTCCTATTGTTTATGAAGCTACCATGTACCATCTTGCAACAGAGGAAAGAAAAAATAGTAGAGACAGAGGTGTAGAAAATGAAATGCCCCCTTACAAAGAAGAATTTTGTAAGAAAATATTAACTCATCAAAATAATAAATCTTTAAAAAAGGAGGATAGATATTTCATTCCTCTTTATGTTGAAATAACAAATCAAATTAAAAAATCTAAGATTCCAGTTTATGGCGTAGTTGAAAGATCTGGTGGTCTTTCAAGCCCTGGTCCAGTTACAAGAGCGGTGTTGGGAGAATTATATCATATTAAAAGCCAGCCTAATGCAAGACCAGGTTATAGTGATGATCCAAGATTAGCTCATCTCACTAATTCATGGAAAATAAGAAAAGCGGGAGATAGAACTGTCCATGATCAATTATTTAAAGAGTTTACTCAAAGACCAATTTCAGATGCAGTCCTTTTTGACTTAATATTAGATGAGGGAGAATATATTCAACCAATCCAAATTGTTAAAAACCCAGAACAAAAGTGGCCTAGATCATGCATGCCTTTACATAAGATTATGCCTGAGCCCTACATTACCTTTTTAAAAGTTTCAGAGCTTAAAAGACCAATTAAGATTGAAACATTAAATATCTTAAAAAGTTATGACGATGATATTGATTTTACTTATCATTCAACCAAACTTTTACCTGAATACTGTTTTCCTCTTGGATTAAATATTGTTGATAAAATGACTAAAGTTCCAAGTTGGATGAGAAACTCAATGAGAAATGAATATCAGAGATTAATATTGAAAAAAACTATAGAGACCGGAAATAAAGAATATGTTAGCATGGCATTGAAATCCTTGTTTAGCGGTAGAAAAGGATGGAATAGACCATGAGCATAGAAAAGAAATGGAAAGAAATAGGTGTAGTCGTTGGAACGACATCTACTGACACCTATGAGTTTGTAATAAGCGACTTGAGTGCTAGTGTAGGAGATATCGTTATTACAAAATCATCAACTCCTTTAACCAAAGATGTTTTGGTATGGGGAAGAATAGTTTGGATGGAAAGAACAAATCCGACATTTCCATCAGAATTTGCTGCAGAATTAGCAAGAGAAAATCTTGATATGAACGAAACTATAGGGATGAGTGGATCAGAACATTTAAGATCCGAGGTACAAATTATGGGGTGTACCGATGCTAAAAAATCAGACGCTGATGATATTATTTTAGAACCTCTTACTTATCCCGTTAAACCAGCAAATAAAGTAATGACACCAGACGTTACTATACTCAATAAACTTTTATCAGGAAATTTAAAAAAAGATAAGCCTATTCCTATAGGAGAGCTCATTAACAGAAAAGATGTTAAAATTTTTTTCAAAGGAGAATCGTTATGCGCGAGACATCTAGCAGTGCTTGCTCAAACAGGAGGAGGAAAAACTGTTGCGTGCAGAACTATTATTGCAGGATTAGCAAATTATGGACAGCCGATGATTATTTTTGATCCTCATGGAGATTACCTGGGTTTATCTAAACATGTTAATAAATTAAAAGAAGTTTCAAAAAATAAGGAATTAAAAGTAAAACTTATGTCTCCGAAACTTCTTGCTAAACCTGATAAAGTTGCCGATGCGATTTATGAATTAGTCACAAAATTAGGATTAACAATGACCGAAGCTCAAGTAGGAGTTTTTGAGTCATATATTCGGGATGGTGCTTTTGTTGCAAAACTAAATCAAGCTGATAATAATTTACTAAATCACATTGAAACTTTGGCTCATTTTATCCAGACTAATAGTCCCCCTAGTGGAGGGAATAAAGCTGAAGCTTCTAAAGGACCAATACAAAGAAAGTTAAGATTGATTATCCAAAAATTAAAAATTATGGAAACTACAAATAGAAGGCTTCAAGATAATATGAAAAAACACGGTTTAAAATTTGAAGATATGCCAGACTCAAAGGATAACCCAGGTAAATTTATACGACAAAATCAAATTTCTATTTTATATCTTGGTGGGTATGAAAGAGTAGTACAAAGTACAATTGTTTCAATAATTCTGGAAGACTTGTTTGACGATAGATCAAGTATGCAAAAAGGAAGAGTTCCTGCATTCAGTGCTGTTATAGAAGAAGCTCATAATTTTGTTCCATCAAAAGGTGAAGAAAAATCTGAGTCGCCGTCATTACTAACTATAAGAAGACTTTTAACAGAGGGAAGAAAATTTGGAACAGGAGTTATATTAATTTCCCAAAGACCGGGAAGATTAGATGAGACCACATTAGCACAATGTAATAGTTTTTTAGTTTTAAAGTTAGTTAATCCAAGAGACCAAAACTGGGTTAGAAATGTTATGGAGCAAATGTCTGAACAAGATGCTAAATGGTTAAAAGCGTTTGGAAAAGGACAAGGTTTTATAAGTGGTGCTGCAGTAAAGTTTCCACTTCAAATTTATATTAAATATCATAAAGAATTAGAGTGGGATGAAATTGGAAGGGAAAATTTTATTCAACAAAACCTAGATGAATGGAGTGGTGGAGGAAAAAAAGCTGCTGAGCAATCTGATAAAGACAATGAAAGAGTGTCAAAAATATTGAAAAAATAATCTAATTTAATTTATATTTTTCAAATAAATTAAGAAACTCTTTAGCAATTTTAATCATTTCCCTGTTTTTCGATTTAATAGATTGTTTTAATAAATTTTGGAAGATTTTTTTTCCTAGAGAGTTCATACTCATATTTTTCTTTAAAAAATTACACCTTGAACATAAAGTTTGACCATTTTCTAATGTAGACTTTCCACCTCTATCTCTTGGTTTGATATGATCAATATGTAAGTCTAAACCCTCTTTTTTTCCAAGTTTACAAACAACACATTTAAATTTATCTCGATTTAGAATTTGTTTTTTTATTTTGTCGGAAAAATCGTGTAAGGTTTTGTCATCTGACTTATGATTTGGATCATATTTGTAACATCCTTTTCTAACTTTTATTAGCCAACCTTTTTGGTAAAGGCTCCTTATACCTCTATCACAATCTTCAAATCTTTTACCTGTCTCAGATAGATATTTATTTTCAATTATTCCTTTAACTTTTGTTGTCTCTAAATTTTTATTTGGATTAGCTTTAAAATGGTCTCTTATATAATCAAGCTGACTTTTTGAGTTTTTTGTCATAACTTTTTTTTTCTGCTAATATTTTAATAACTTCTTTAGCAATTTCTTTTACTACCGGAACAACTACAGCATTTCCTAATTGTCTATACATCTGTGTTCTTGAAACTGGAAAAATAAATTTCTTAGGAAAACCCATTATAGCTTTGCATTCATTTTCACTTAATAGTCTTAAGCCAGTTTTTCCATCTTCTACAAAAGTTCCTGTGATTCTCTGAATTTTGTGATAACTGCTCACTAAAGTTTTAACTTGAATCTTCGATTTTTTATTAACAATTTCAGGAAATTTATCTTTGAATTTATAAATATAACTTTTTTGTAATTTTTTTGAAATACAATACCCATCTTTATGGGTTTCAATAAATTTGCCAATATTAGTTTTTATTTTATTTCCTTTGGGAAAGATAAAATTAGTTTGTTTTGGAAAATGTTTTTTTAAAAAACCAACTATAAATATTCGTCTTCTAATTTGTGGAACTCCAAAATTTGATGAGTCTATTAGTTTGTAGTTTATTTCATATCCAATTTTTTCTAACTCTGAAAACATTATGTCTAAAGTTTTTTTATCTTTAGATTTGTGTGTTAATAGTCCACTAACATTCTCTAATATAAAAGATATAGGTTCTTTTTCTCTTAATATTTCTGCAATATTAAAAAATAAATTACCTTGAGTTTTGTGTTTAAAACCCTGCCTCATGCCTATTTTACTAAATGGTTGGCAAGGGAAACCGGCTGTAAGAATGTCAAATTTTGGAATTGTTTCTATTTTTACATCATTAATATCTCCGTGAGGTAACTCACTAAAATTTTTTTGGTAAGTTTTTTTAGCATTTAAATCCCATTCAGACGAAAAAAGACAATCCATATCTAAAGCCTCTAAGGCTAATCTAAAACCACCAATACCTGCAAATAAATCTATAAAACTAAATCGATTTCCAAAGTCATATTTTTTGTTGGTGTAAGAGGATTTTGAACCATCAATTAATGACAGTTGTTTATCGTTATGATTTTTAGCGGAGTGCATCAAATTAGTTTATTTATTATACAATGAATTATGCCTTAGGTTAATTTCTTTAATCTATTAATAACAGTTGTTTTATCTAAAGATAGAATAACATCATACAAACCAGGACCAATTCTTGTTCCTACCAGTGCAATTCTTAGAGGCTGTCCCACACCTTTAAAATTAGTTTTATGTTTATCAATAAGAGATTTAATTAAAGGCTCTAAAGTTTCTCTAGAAAAAGAGGATAGTTTTTCATATTCAATAATAAAGTCGTTAATTACTTTCTTAGATAAATCATCAATTAGTTTTTTATCATCTGCGCCAATTTCAATCTTATCGTTAATAATGTACTGAGCATTATTCCAAATATTCTCAAGAGTTTTTGCTTTATTCTTTAAAAAAACCATTGATTTTAAAAGAACTTTTTCTTTTGCTTGATCAATTGGCTTTTTGTATTTGGAAACGTACTCTTTGAAGAAATTAAATAGAACTTTTTCTTCTAGTGTTTTTATATATGTTTCGTTTATTGAATAAATTCTATTCATATCTAATTTTGAGGGAGATTTACCAACACCACTTAAATCGAATAAATCAATACTTTCTTGCTTAGTAAAAATCTCTTTATCTTTATAAGACCATCCTAATCTTAATAAATAATTTCTTAAAGCATCTGAAATAACTCCTATTTTTTTGTAATCTTCAAGAGTGGAGGCATTATCTCGCTTAGATAACTTTTTTCCTTTTTCACTGTGTATTAATGGAATGTGTGCAAAGTTTGGAACACTCCAGCCCATAGCTTCGTAAATTTGTTTTTGTTTGAAAGAATTAATCATATGATCATCTCCCCTTATCACATGAGAAATTTTCATTTCATGATCATCCACTGTAGCTGATAGCTGGTATGTTGGAGTATTATCTTTTCTTAATATTATAAAATCCTCAATAGTAGAGTTGGAAATATTTCTGTCTCCCTGCACTAAATCTTTAATGATTGTATTTCCTGAAATTTTACTTTTAAATCTAATTACGGGTTGTATGTCTTTTGGTATTTGAAGATCTTTTGCGTCTCTCCATTTTCTATTGTAAACATAAGGCATTCCTTGTTTCTTGCATTTTTCTTTTTGTTTATTAATTTCCTGTTCAGAACAATAACATTTATAGGCAAATCCCTTTTTAAGAAGCTCTTCGGCTATTGCTATATGTTTTTTAATATTCTTTGACTGAATATATTCTTCGCCGTCGTGCTCAATACCTAACCACGCTAGTGATGAAATAATTTGTTTTTTAAACTCATTTTTAGATCTTTCTTTGTCAGTATCTTCTATTCTTAAAAAATAATTTCCTTTATTTTTTTTTGCAAGAAGCCAATTAAATAATGCTGTTCTGACCCCTCCAATATGAAGTGGACCAGTAGGGGATGGAGCAAACCTACAATTAAAAGACATTCAGTATTTTTAGACTATTTTAGTGAAAGTTTCTATATAAAGAAATTAATCTTCCTTGGATTTTTATTCTATTAGAAGCGTATATTTTAGTATCGTAATTTTTGTTAGCAGCCTCTAAAGCAATTGTGTTACCTTTTTTTCTTATTCTCTTAAGAGTAGCTTCTTGTTCGTCAATTAGCACTACAGCGATTTGACCTGAGTCAGCCGTTGAAGTTTTTTTAATAATTACTGTGTCACCGTCGTTAATTCCTGCCTCAATCATTGAGTCACCTTTAACTTTTAATCCAAAATATTCACCATTTTTCTGCAAATCTTCTGGTAGAGCAACCTTATCAACTTCATGTTGTATAGCTTCAATTGGAGTACCAGCTGCAATACTTCCCAAGACAGAAACTTTAGAAGAGTTATTTTTAGATTTATCTAAACCACCTTTAATCACGCTTGGTGTGAATGAGTTAAAAATATCATTAGCACTAGCATTTTCTGGGAGCTTAACCACCTCCAAAGCTCTAGCTTTGTGAGCTAATCTTTTTACAAAACCCCTTTCTTCTAGAGCGCTTATTAATCTGTGAATACCAGATTTCGACTTCAAGTTGAGTGAATTTTTCATTTCCTCGTAAGACGGAGAAATACCTGAAGATCTGATTTTTTTATTAATAAATATTAATAAGTTTTTTTGTTTTTTTGTAAGCATAGAACAAACCTCGTACATCTATGTTCTATAAAAGTTCTTTTTAAATTACAACTTCAAATAAGCGTTAGTTTTATTGAGTTATTTGAATTAATCTTTTCATTAATTCATCAGGTTTGTCAGATTTTAGAAGTGATTCTCCAATTAGAAAATTTTTAATACCTGTTTTTTCGTAAATATATTGTGCATCTCTCTCATCCTTTATTCCGCTTTCAGACAAAAGAGGTCCTTTATGTGCTTTTACAACTTCAAAAATTGAAATCGTATTATTAATAGAAACTTCCAAAGTTTTTAAATTTCTATTGTTAATTCCAATCAAAGCTTGATCATATTTTAATGCCATTTCAGCCTCTTTAATATCATGCACCTCTACTATAACAGAAAGATCATGTTTTAAAGCCTCTGAATATATTTCATCAGCTTGACTGCCATTTAAAGCAGCAATAATAATTAATATACAATCACTTCCAAAACTTTTAGATAAGGGTATTTGATAAGGATCTATAAAAAAATCCTTTGCTAAAATAGGAATTTTAAACTTTTTTTTAATATCTTGAATATGTTCTAATTTACCCAAAAAATACTTCTCCTCCGTCAAAACTGAAAGACAAGTAGCACCGTTTTCGACATACATTTTTGCTATCTCCAAATGATTGAAATTATCAATAATAACGCCTGCGGACGGACTTGCTTTTTTTATTTCAGATATTACGGAAACACCATTATTTTTTTGAATTGCTTTTTTAAAATTATAAAAATTTTGATTTTTAATATTTTTTTCTAGTGCGTCTAAAGACTTATCTTTTTTGATTAACTCCAAAGATTGTTTTTTATCGTTTATAATTTTTTCTAATATATTTTTCATTAATTAGATTGAATTTTACTTAAATGTTTAAACACTTTACCAGAATTTAGATGTTCTGTAGCAGTTTTAAAAGCTGTCTTAAAATCATTTTCTTTACCAGAAACAATCAAACCCGCTGCAACATTTAAAGCTACAGATTGAGAAAATTCGTTATTTTTTCCTTTGTAAATTTCAATAATTTTTTCAGAATTATATTCAGCATTTTTTCCTTTTAAATTTTCTCTGTTTGTTGAATTTAAGCCAAGATTTTTTGGATCTATTGAAAATTGCGTTATATTATTGCCCTTTAGTTCTACCACATTTGTTTTTTCAAATGGCGAAATTTCATCCATTCCATCATCGCTATGTACGATATAAGCATGGACAACACCGTTTTCTTTTAAAGCTTCTGCAAATGGTTTCATCCATTTTTTATCAAATACTCCTATCACCTGTCTTTTTACTTGCGCAGGACTACTCAAAGGACCGATTAAATTAAATATTGTTTTTTTTCCCATTTTTTTTCTAGCGGGCCCAACATGTTTCATTGCAGAATGATAATTTGGAGCAAACATAAAAGCAAAATTGAATTTTTGAATACTTTCTTCGGCTTCTTTGGGGTTCAAATTAATATTAATTTTTAGAGCTTCAAGCACGTCTGCAGAACCACAATTTGATGAGACTGCTTTATTGCCGTGCTTAGCAACCCTTACATCCATACTTGCTAAAACTATAGCTGCGGCGGTTGAAATATTAAGCGAGTTTTGACCGTCACCACCTGTACCGCATGTATCTATAGTATTTTCATCTGTATTTACTTTGCTCGCTTTTTCTCTGAGTACGTAGATACCACCTGCAAGCTCATCTTTTGTTTCGCCTTTTGCTAAAAGATTTTCTAATATATCTATTATCGAACTTTCATTATGTTTTCCTTCCATAAGCTCTGAAAAAAGAATTTTACTTTCTTCAAAAGAAAGGTTTTGTCCTTTTTTTAACTTTTCTTTGATATTTGACATTTTAATTTTTTATAAAATTTTCAATTAATTTTATTCCTACTTTAGTACTAATACTCTCAGGGTGAAATTGAAAGCCATGAATATCATAGTATTTATGCATAAGGCCCATAATAGTCTTATTTTTTGTCTCTGCTGTAATTATTAGGTTTTTTGATAGTCTTTTACGATCAACTACTAAACTATGATATCTGGTTGCTTCAAAATTATTTTGAATATTTCTAAATAATCCTTTCTTTGTATGTTTAATTTTACTTGTTTTTCCATGCATTAAATTATTAGCATTGACTATTTTTCCACCAAAAGCCTGCCCAATAATTTGATGACCTAAACAAACACCAAGAATAGGTATATTTTTATATGTCTCTTTTACAATTTTTAGACAATTACCAGCTTGATTAGGGTTGCCTGGACCAGGTGATATTACGATTTTGTCATATTTTTTTTTTAGTATAGTTTTAGTGTCTATTTTATCATTTCTTACCACATCAATATTTTTTTTAAATTTAGATATGCAATGATAAAGATTATAAGTAAAGCTATCATAGTTATCTATTAATAAAATTTTCATTTAATCTGTTGCTCTCATTAATGCTTTAGCTTTATTAATAGTTTCAATAAATTCTTTTTCGGGAGTACTATCTGCAACAATACCCGCTCCTGCTTGAACATAAAATTTATTATTTTTAATTAATGCCGTTCTTAAAGTTATACAAGTGTCGAATTCGTTATTTGGTGTAAAATAGCCAATACCACCAGCATATAATTTTCTTTTATTTTTTTCTAACTCGTCAATTATTTCCATTGCTCTGATTTTTGGAGCTCCACTAACAGTTCCTGCCGGAAAACCAGATAATAGTGTTTCGAATAAAGAAAATTTTTTATTAGCCTTACCGGTAACATTAGAAACAATATGCATAACGTGTGAATATTTTTCAATTTTAAATTTTTCAGTAACTTTAACGGAGTTTGTTAAAGATACCTTGCCGACATCATTTCTCCCTAAGTCTAGTAACATTAGATGTTCAGCTAACTCCTTCTTGTCTTTCAGTAAATCTAATTCATAATATCTATCTTGCTTTTTGTTTTTTCCTCTTGGTCTAGTTCCAGCTATTGGTCTAATAGTAATCTGGTTTTTTCTTAGTCTTACAAGTATTTCGGGGCTACTACCAAGAATTTTAAAATCATCAAAATTAAAATAGAACATGAAAGGTGATGGATTTGACTTTCTTAATTGATTATAAATTTCAATTGGTTTTTTTAAGAACTTTCTTTCAAATCTTTGACTCAATACAACCTGGAAAATATCGCCCTTTTTAATATATTTCTTTGCCTTAACAACAATTCTTTTATAATTTTTTTTTGATATATTTGATTTTATTTTATGGTGATTAGATTTGTATGTAAATTTTTCAGGGAGATTTATTTTTTCGTAGAAATCTAAAGTTTCAAAATCCTTCCTTATATTTTCATAAAATCCAGAAAAGTTTTTTATTTTTTCATCATAAAAAGAATTATATATGTAAAATATGTTTTTCTTTTGATTGTCATAGATCACTAAATTTTTTGGCCTGAGAATTCTAATATCAGGTATTTTTAAATCATCTACACATTTATTAGGAATTTTTTCTATGTATCTAATTATATCATATCCAAAATAACCAACTAACATCGACGACATGGATGGAATTTTTTTAGGCACATCAACATTAAAGTTTTTAATTAAATTATTTAAATAATTTAAAGGTTTTACTTTGATAGTTTTATATTTGCCATTGGATAATAATCTCAATTTACCGCCATTAAAATTCCAAATTTTGTCGGAGTTGTAACCAATAATTGTGTATCTTCCCCTAATAACCCCTTTTTCAACAGACTCAAAAATAAAACTATTTTTTTTCGACAAAATAAATTTGAAGATATTTTCAACCTTCTTATAATTTTTACAATTCTTTTTTATATAGAGAACTTGATTTTTATTTAATTTATGATTTTTTATAAAATCTTTTAAATTTATGTTCAACTTCATTAAAATGAGTCTTTTATGCGATCTAGTGTTTTTTGATTTATATTTACTTTATATTTTTTGTTTAAATTCTGATCATATTTATTAAAAATATTATCTGATAGGTTCAACTTAGCTCTTTTTTCAAATGTTAGATATTCCTTAGTACTGGGTTTAACTGAGCGATATTTTGTATTTTTAGAAAATATTATATAATTATTCTCTAAATTATTATCTGTAATTAAATTTACCTCATTATCACTAGTTTCAAATATTCTTTTCTTAATACCTTTAGTAAAAATACTTTGTGTATTTAAACCGTTTAATGTCTCTGTTTTAATTTCCAAACTATTTTTTTCCCCAAATGTGATCATATCTTGTTCGCTAAAATTGTTTGCGGTAATTAATTTTGCAATTTCTATATTTTCTTTGATTTTATTTTCAATATTTAATTGAGCTTCTAATAATTTGATAACATCGGGATCGTCTATATTTTTTTCCTTTTCAATAATATTTGAAATTTTAACTAAATAATATTTGTTCTTATGATTGACTATTTCTACCTGACCCTTTTCTTGTAAAGAAAAAATTTTTTCAAATAATTTATTATCATTAAAACTTATCTCTTCACCTTTTGTGTCTTGCTGCTGACTATTGACATAATTCAAAGATTTAAGGGTCAAATTATAATTTTTCCTTATCGCATCCATTTGCTTTCCATCAAGAGCATCATTTTCTATTTTATTTATTATCTTGAAAAATTTTTCATTAGGACTTTCGCTGCCTATAATTAATTCTGGATCTAGGTATAAATATTTAATTTCTTTAAAAGTTTCTTTAAAAAATGATTTATTTTTATTATAAGCATCTACCAATTGATTTTTAGATATTCCTTTTTTTTTATATAAATTACTTAAATTAATATATTTAATTTCTTTGATTTGATTTTCTTTATTAAACTCATTTTCTGTAATAAATTTCGGAATTTTTATACCATTTGAAAGATACTCCAATAACTGTCTTTTTTTTTCTTGTTGAGCAATATTTTCTTCAAACTGTGGAGCTGATAAATTACTAGTTATCAGGAATTTTTCGTATTCAGTTCTAGAAAAGGCGTTATCTTTAAAAAAGGTCTTATCATTAATAATAATATTTTTTAATGATTTATTACTTATAATTAATCTCAAATCATTTAATTCTAATTCAAGTACTTTGTTTCCAATATAACTCGATAGAATTTTTTCTAATATGTTATTATTAATAATTTTTTCTCTATCTTTTTCATTAATGTTTAACATTCTCACATAATTAATAAATTCCTGTGTACTAATTTTTTCTGAGTCAATTTTAGCAACAACATTTTGACTACCGCCACTAAAAATGTCTCCCATTCCCCAAAATATAAAAGGAAGAGTTATTATGCCCACTAGAACTTTAACAAAAAAAGATTTTGAGTATTCTTTTATTTTACTTATCATGATATAAATTATTAAATTATAAATTCAAATTTATCAAACTCTTTATAGGTAAAATATGAAATTCTTTATAGGAAATTGGAAAATGTTTGGCGTTCCCCGATCTATTATTATTTTAAACAAAATAAATAAATTTATTAAGAAGGATTCTAATAGAAACAAATATAAAGTTATCGTTGCTCCTCCTTTTACATTAATAGAAACTTTTGCAAAAAAATTTAAAAAAAGTTCAATTGAAATTGGCGCACAGAATTGTTTTTACAAAGATGGATTTGCTTCTGATACAGCGGCAATTAGCTCATATATGATCAAAAAAGTAAATGCCAAGTATGTAATAATTGGTCATTCAGACAATAGGGCAGAAGGGGATGATAACAAAATACTTAAGGCAAAATTAAATCATGCATTGAAAAACAATCTAAAAGTTATCTTTTGTATAGGTGAAAATAGTAAAGATAAAATTAAAAGAAAAACATATCAAATTTTAAGTAACCAATTATCATCAGTCCTAGAAAGAAAAATGCCTCAAAATAATATAATAATTGCCTATGAACCAATATGGTCGATAGGGACTGGTAATGTTCCTTCAAATATTGAACTTGAGAAAATAACTAAAAAAATAAAAGAGATAACAAAAAAAATATTTAATAAACAAAAACAATCGTACGTTTTATATGGCGGCTCTGTAGACGGTAAAAATATAAAGAAAATTAATAATATATCATCAATAGACGGATTTTTAATAGGCGGTGCATCCAAAACATCAAAGAAATTTATTGATATAATAAAAAATTACTATAGATAGAGTTCATGGAAAATATACTTGTAATTACAAACATCATCTTAGCAATAATATTAGTTGTAGTTGTTCTTTTACAAAGATCTGAGGGAGGAGCACTTGGACTTGGTGTTTCACAGGATAATTTCACGTCTTCAAGGTCTGTTGGAACTTTTCTTACAAAATTAACAACAATAATTGCTAGTTTATTCATAATTTGTAGCATTGTTTTAGTAGCTATCTCTAGAGATGAAATTAGAAAAACCCAATCAGTATTAGAATTAGAGGAAGAAAAAGACGAGACGCTTCCACAAATACCTGAGTCAAGTAAATAAAACTTTTTTTTAACACAATTTTAAAGTATAACATACTTCCATGGCGCGATATATATTCGTAACTGGCGGCGTGGTTTCATCTTTAGGTAAAGGATTGTCTTCTGCATCTTTAGCTTACTTACTTCAATCAAGAGGTTATAAAGTTAGAATAAGAAAATTAGATCCTTATCTTAACGTAGACCCAGGCACAATGAGCCCGTTTCAGCATGGAGAAGTTTTTGTTACCGATGATGGAGCTGAAACCGATCTTGACTTAGGCCATTACGAAAGATTCTCTGGTATTTCAGCCAAAAAAACCGACAACATAACAACTGGAAAAATCTATAACGATGTTTTAAAAAGAGAACGTCAGGGAAAATATTTGGGAAAAACAGTTCAAGTAATTCCTCATATAACCAATAGAATAAAAGAATTTATTAAAAATGATGTTTCAAAAGAGGATTTCGTAATATGTGAGATTGGTGGAACCGTAGGTGATATAGAAAGCCTTCCCTTCTTAGAGGCAATTAGACAATTTTCAAATGAATACGGACGAACAAATACCTTATTTATTCATCTTACCTTAGTGCCTTATATGAAAGCTTCTGATGAAATAAAAACCAAGCCCACACAACACTCTGTTAAAGAACTTAGAAGTATAGGTATTCAACCAGATATCATCATATGTAGATCAGAGAGAACTATACCACTAAATCAAAGAAAAAAGATCTCTTTATTTTGTAATGTATCTATTGAAGATGTTATTGAAACGGTTGATGTGAAAACTATATATGAAGCTCCTATCAGTTTTAATAAGGAAAAATTAGATGAGCGGGTACTAAATTATTTTAAAATTAAATCTAAAAAGAAAGTAAATTTAAAACCATGGAAAAGAATAACTAATTTAGTATTAAATACAAATAATAAAGTAAATATTGGAGTAATTGGTAAATATGTAGAGCTTAAAGATGCTTACAAGTCTCTAGACGAGGCTTTAACTCACGGTGGGATAGCCAATAATTTAAAAGTCAATCTTATAAGGATTGAGTCCGATAATTTAAAACCAAATCAGATTAAAGAAAAACTAAATAATGTTGCAGGTATTCTAATACCTGGAGGGTTTGGTAAAAGAGGAACAGAGGGTAAAATTGCTGCAATAAGCTATGCAAGAAAAAATAAAATTCCCTTTTTAGGAATTTGTTTCGGAATGCAAATGGCAGTCATAGAATTTGCTAGAAACAAATTAAAAATAAAGAATGCTACTTCAAGTGAATTCGGCAATTCCAAGGCTTCAGTCGTGGGTTTGATGAGCGAGTGGATCAAAGATGGAAAAATAATGAGGGGTACTGATAAAAATCTAGGCGGGACAATGCGCTTAGGCAGTTATGAAGCACGACTTAAAAAAGACACAAAAATCAGTCAAATATATAATTCTAGTAAAATTAATGAAAGACATCGACATAGATATGAGGTTAATATTAACTACAAAAATCATTTTGAAGGTAAAGGTATGATTTTCTCTGGACTATCACCTGATAATAAACTCCCAGAAATTATTGAGCTAAAGGATCATCCGTGGTTCATAGGAGTACAATTTCATCCTGAATTTAAATCTAGACCTTTGGCACCCCATCCTTTATTCTCATCATTTATAAAAGCCGCAAAAAAGAATTCGATACAATGACAAATCATAAAGTCAAATGTGCTAATTTTGAAATTGCTAATGATAAATCTTTCACTTTAATAGCTGGTCCATGTCAACTTGAAAGTGAAGCTCATGCTTTAAAAATTTCATCTGAGTTAAAAAAGATAACAGATGAGCTTAATATTAATTTAATTTATAAGACATCTTTTGATAAAGCTAATAGAACTAGCTTAAAAGGACAAAGAGGTATTGGTTTAGATAAATCTTTACCCATTTTCGATAAGATTAAAAAGGAAGTCGACGTGCCAGTTTTAACTGATGTACATACTACTGAACAATGTTCTTTAGTAGCTAATCATGTTGATGTTTTGCAAATTCCAGCTTTTTTATGTAGACAAACAGATTTATTAATTTCAGCAGCCAAAACAGGAAAAATAATTAATGTAAAGAAAGGACAGTTCTTAGCTCCTTGGGACATGTCTAATGTAATTAAAAAAATTGAAGACTCTGGTAATAAAAATATTTTAATCACAGAGAGAGGAGCTAGTTTTGGATACAATACTTTGGTTTCTGATATGAGAGCTTTACCAATAATGTCAAAATTTGGTTATCCAATAGTTTTTGATGCAACTCACTCTGTCCAACAACCTGGAGGCATGGGAGAGAAAAGTGGTGGTCAAAGAGAATTCGTGCCTCATTTGGCAAGAGCAGCGGTAGCCGTTGGTATCGGTGCGATTTTTATGGAAACTCATGAAGATCCAGATAACGCCCCATCAGATGGTCCAAATATGATTCCACTAAAAGAGATAAAAAATTTATTAAAAAAATTAGCTGAAATTGATAAATTAGTAAAATAATAATGATAAGAATTAAATCAGTAAAAGGCAGACAAGTCTTTGACAGTAGAGGAAATCCAACTGTTGAAGCGGAAATATTTTTAGAAAATGGCATTTCTGCAAATGCCATTTCACCCTCAGGTGCTTCAACTGGAAAATTTGAAGCTCATGAATTAAGAGATCAAAATAATAATGAATTTTTGGGCAAGAGCGTAAACATTGCAGTCGAAAATATAAATAATAAAATCTCAGCTAAATTGAAAGGTTTAAATGTAGATGATCAAAAAAAAATAGACAAAGTTTTATTAGATTTAGATGGAACTGATAATAAAACAAATCTTGGAGCTAATGCTACACTTGCAGTATCATTAGCTAATTCAAAATGTTCAGCAATAGCTAATAAGAAATTTCTTTTTAAAAACCTAGGCAATAGTTATTCTCTACCTATTCCATTAATGAATATTATAAATGGAGGAGCTCATGCTGACAATGATTTAAATATTCAAGAGTTTATGATAAGACCTGACTCATCTCAAAATTTCACAGATGCCATTGAAAAATGTTTTTTAGTTATTCAAAATTTAAAAAAATTATTGAAATTTGAAAAAATGCAAACTAATGTAGGTGATGAAGGTGGTTTTGCGCCATCAATAAATACAAATGAACAAGCATTAGAATTAATTGTGGATGCAATTGAAAAATCAAATTTAAAGCCTGGAGATGATGTCGTTATTTGTTTAGATATTGCAGCTAATGAATTGACTAATAAAAAAGGTGAATACGCAATTCAATCGAAAAATTTTACGCCAGTTGATGATGTCATTGGTTATTATAAAAAATTAACGTCAAGATACCCTATAAAATCAATTGAAGACCCGTTTGCAGAGGAAGATTGGAAGTCTTGGAAAAAAATTACTAGCGAAATCGGAAATAGTGTCCAAATAGTTGGTGACGATTTGTTTGTTACAAACACAAAAAGATTGCAGAAAGGTATTTTAGAAAAATCTGCAAATAGCATTTTAGTAAAACCAAATCAAATAGGAACATTGACAGAAACTTTAGAAGTTATTTCATTAGCTAAAAAAGCAAATTTTAATACAATTATTTCACATAGGTCGGGTGATACTGAGGACACATTTATAGCTGATTTGGCAGTGGCGACAAAATCTTCACAAATTAAAACAGGTTCTCTTGCGAGATCAGAAAGAGTGGCTAAATACAATAGATTATTGCGTATCGAAGAAGAACTTGGAAATCAAGCTAAAATGGCTAAAATCTAATAATGCGACTAATTGAAAGTTTAAAAAATAAAAAATTTATTTTATTTAATATTTTTCTAACATTATACATAGGAATAAATTTAATTGGAGGCGAAAGAGGCTTAATATCTTTTTATGAAAAACAAAAAATACATGATAATCTTGTATTGAGTGAAAAAAAACTTTCAATAGAACTTTTTGAACTTGAAAAGAAAAACAACATGTTGTCAACGAACGTAAATGAAGATTTTTTAGATATGATTTATAGAGAAAAATTAAAGCTAGGTAAAAATGATGAGATTATTATTAAAATAAAATGATTGATAGAGATAAAAGACACCCTGAAAAAGTTAATAAACCTTTTAATCCAATTAAAAAAAAACCATATTGGATTAGATCAAAAGTAACCAATTCACAAGTATTTTTCCAAACAAAAAAAATTGTAAATCAGAATAATCTAGTAACAGTTTGTCAGGAAGCAAATTGTCCAAACATTACAGAATGCTGGAGTAAAAAACACGCTACCTTTATGATCATGGGTGATACATGCACACGAGCTTGTGCATTTTGTGATGTTAAAACAGGCAAACCTTCAAAACTTGATTTATTTGAACCAGCAAAAATTGCTAACGCAGTCAAAAACTTAAATCTTAAACATGTAGTAATTACCTCTGTTGATAGAGACGATCTAAAAGATGGAGGCTCTGAACATTTTTATAAAGTTGTAAAAGCTACTCGTGATAAAAATCCTAAAACCTCAATAGAGGTATTAACTCCAGATTTTTTAAGAAAAGGAGATGCTTACAAAAAAGTTTTACAAGCTGACTTAGATGTATTTAATCATAACATAGAAACTGTTCCAAGACTTTATACAAAAGTTAGGCCTGGAGCTCGATATTTTGCCTCATTAGAGTTATTAAAAAATGTAAAAAAAATTAATAAAAAAGTTTTTACCAAATCTGGAATTATGATTGGCTTGGGTGAAAATAAAGATGAGGTCATTCAAGTTATGGACGATCTAAGATCAGCAGAAGTCGATTTCATAACAATTGGTCAATACTTACAACCATCACCAAAACATCATCCATTAGATCGTTATTATAATCCTAGCGAGTTTAAAGAATTTGAAACGATTGCAAAGACTAAAGGCTTTTTACTAGTATCTTCGTCCCCTTTAACAAGATCTTCATACCATGCTGATGAGGATTTTAAAAAATTACAAGATGCCAGAAACAAACAGCTTGAATGTCAACAGCATCAATAAAGAAAATTATACCTTGTAAAAAAGATCAATTGATAAATATGGTTCTTGATATTGAAAAATATCCTGAATTTGTACCTTGGTGTTTGGGTGGAAAAATTCATGAAAAAAAAGAAACGAGTGATATAATCGAAATAAAGGCAGATCTCAAAGTTGGTAAAAGATTTTTAAATGAGACATATACAAGTTTAGTTCATTATCATAAGTCAATTGATAAAATTATTGTATCAAATTTAGGCGGGCCTTTAAGCCATTTAAAAAATGAATGGACATTTAAGGAAATTAATAATTCAACTCAACTGGATTTTTATATTGATTTTGAATTAAAAAATAATTTATTAAATGCTATTATGAAAAGATCCTTTAATCTTGGTTTAAAAAAAATTGCTGATGCTTTTGAAAAAAGAGCTATAGAATTATTTAAGTAATGGCAGGGACAATATTTTTAATCTTAATTTTTTCAGTTTTTTGGTGGTATTTAGTAGAATATATAAAATATTTTAACACGGGTGACCCAAATGAGACCGATTTCAATTATTGGAAATTTTCTTATGATTTCAGGCCAGACAAAAAAGAGGATTATAACCCAGATAAGCCCAATATTTTGAAAAAAAGAAGATTTAGAAACAAATTGGTTTTTCTGCTTTACATTGACGTAATAATTATTTTTTTTTTATTAAATATTTTAGCAGTTCAAATATTAGAGAAAATTATGAATTAATTTTAAAGCTCTGTTTACAGTGGCCTTTTGAATATATTTTCTACCAAGGTTTTTAAAGACATACTTATTTATCTTAATAATTCTCTTTTTTTTTATTCCTATATAAACTAATCCAACTGGTTTTTGTTTCGAACCACCTTTAGGCCCAGCTATTCCAGTTACTGAAACACATAAATTAGCTTTACTAATTTTACTTAAATTTTCTACCATAGCCAAACAGCATTGAACACTTACTGCTCCATGATTATTAATGGTTTTTTTTGGGACTTTTAAAATATCTATTTTAGCCTGATTGGAGTAAGTCACTAGTCCCATTGAAAAAACTTTTGATGAACCACTTGTTGAGGTTAAAGAACTTGAAAGCATTCCTCCAGTGCAAGATTCAGCAACAGAAATTTTTAATTTTCTTTTCCTTAAAAGTAAAAATATTTTATTTTCCAAACTCATTAAAAAAATTTTGTTTTAATAATCATAAAAATAACCAAAGTTAAAACTACATAAATACCTGCTAACACATCATCAAATATAACACCAAAACTATTTTTAAATCTTTTGTCCAACATATTAATAGGAAAGGGTTTTTTTATATCGAAAAACCTAAAAAGAATGAAAATGCAAATATAATAAAAAAAAGTTTCCTCTAAATTTTTATTTGCTCCATGTGAAATTTCATAAAGATAAATCGGTATTGCTTGACCTATTACTTCATCGATAACTACTTCTTTTGGATCTTTATTATCATTATTTTTGATATAATCCGCTACAGCATAAAATGAGTATAGAAATATGATTATAAGGAAAGTTAAAATTGTGTAATAAGAGAAATGCATTATATTAAAAAAACTGAAAAGAAAAATCGTAGTTACCAAAGAAGAAATTGTTCCTGTCGCAAATCTAAATGTTCCTATCCCAAAAAAAGTAACGAATAAATAATTAAATTTTTTAATCATATTTGATGACAGAAGTTATTGCTTCACAAGCAATAGCTTTTTCTTTGCCAATCACACCTAATTTTTCTGTTGTCTTACCCTTGATATTAATTTGATCTTCTGAAATTTCGCATAGCTTTGAAATATTTTTTAACATTTTATTTTTATAAATTTTTATCTTTGGAGTTTGTGTTATAACATTTATATCTAAATTATTAATGCAATAACCATTGTTCTTTATTTTTTTTATTACTTCTTTAAGTAAAATTGTTGATCTTATATTTTTGTATTTAATGCTTTTGTCAGAAAACATTTGACCTATATCACCCATTTTACAAGCTCCAAGTATTGCATCGGTTACAGAATGTAACACGGGATCACCATCTGAATGGCCCAATGTTCCCAAAGATGATTTAATTTTTAACCCACCTAAAAAAAGTTTTCTATTTGGAACTAATCTATGGACATCAAAACCTATACCTACATTGATGTTAGTCTTAAAATATCTTTTTAAAATGTTAAAATCTGATTGATCTGTAATTTTAAAATTATTTTTTTCTCCTTTAATAAATTTAACTTTGTTGAGATCAAGATATAATGAAATGTCATCATCCCTATATTTTTCTCGTTTTGTTTTATGTAGACTATATATTTCATTAAATTTAAATGCTTGAGGAGTTTGAGTTAAAAATAATTTATCTCTGTCTTTTCCAATTATGTATTCATTGAGACTGCTTTCTAATTTTTGCTTAATAGCATCGTGTATATCTATTTGGGGGACAACTGCTCTATAATTTTTCATGTTAGTTATTATATTGCGCAATAATTTTAATGAAAAATTTGGTCTAGCCGCATCATGAATTAATACTTTTGATATTTTATTATTTTTTTTAATACTCTTTAAAGCATTATATGCTGATTGCTGCCTATTATTACCACCAAGAATTAATTTAACATTTTTTAATTTCAACGATTTTGCTCGACTTGTATCTTTTTTACTATGTACAAGAATTATTTTTTTAATAAGTTTAAATTTACGGGCTTTATCTATACTAATTTCAACTAATGATTTACTTCCTAATTTTTGATATGGTTTTGATACTTTGGATTTAAATCGCAAACTTTTTCCGCCGGCTAAAATGATAAAGCAAAAACTCATTGTATTAAATTATAGTATATTTATATAAATAGTTAATTATATGTTTAAAATTATTAAAAACTTTAATTGGATTATAATATCATCTTTTATTTGTATATTTCTTGGAATTATAACTTTTCTAACCTTTATTAATGAAGGTTTTATACCATTAACGGAAAACAATATACTTATATTATTAACTGTTGATATAGTTCTATTGCTTGCTTTTTTTTATCTTATTTTTACTAATTTTTTAAGATTTTATACCGCAGGCCAAAAAAATAAATCTGGCTCTCAGACTAATTTAAAATACGTTTCACTTTTTTCTTTATTCACTTTTATACCATCGCTTCTTGTTGCTATATTTTCATTATTCATATTTAATTTTGGTTTACAAAAATATTTTGATGATCAAATATCAAAAGCAGTAAATAACTCTAACGATGTTGCAAAGAATTATCTAGAAGAAAGTAAGAAAAATGTAAAATCTGATGTTATACTTATGAGTGTAGGTCTCAATAGGGCATCAAATTTTTTTTATAATAATCCTAAAAGATTTTTAAGAGTCATTAATGCTGAAAAAATATTAAGGAGGATTGACGACGTATTATTAATTGACAGTGCAGGAAATATATTAATTTCTGATACAAACGATCAGATTAACGATTTTACTATTCCTTCAGAAGAAACTTTTGATGAGGCTTTGAAAGGAGTGCCAGTAATAATTCCTGGAAATTTAGAAAATAAAACCTCAGTCATGATAAAATTAAATTCTTTCATTGATACTTATTTGTATATATCAAGAGATATAGATTCTGAAATTTTAAAGTATTTAAACGAGACAGAAAAAGCCGTAAATTTCTATTATTCAATAGAGAACAGCCAAACAGGAATTAAAATAACTTTTGCGATAATTTATATAATTGTCATAACTTTATTATTATTTTTATCAACTGCAATAGCTATAACTTTTGCTCGAAGACTTACTAAGCCAATTATTAATCTTATAACCGCCTCGGAGAATATTAGCAAAGGGGAGTTAAATACTAAAGTGCCAGATATCGAAGCAGATGAAGAAATAAAAAAATTAAATAATAATTTTAACAACATGATTAATAGATTTAAAAGACAACAGGATAAACTTTTAATAACAGAAAGATATGAAGCTTGGGAAGTAGTTGCACGTAAACTTGCACATGAGATTAAAAATCCTTTAACGCCTATTCAGCTATCAATTGAAAGACTTAGAGATAAATACTCCAAAAAAATTGGAGATGAAAAAAAACAATTTGAAGATTATTTGCAAACTATTAATAGACAGATAAAAGATATTGAGAATTTAGTTAACGAATTTTCTCATTTTGCGCGAATGCCAAGACCTGTTTTTAAAAAGATTGATTTAAGTAAAGTTGTTGATCGTTCAATAAATTTTTTAAAACTTTCACTCAAAAGCAAAATTAATTTTAACAAAACTGACAAAAATTTAATCAATGGAGATGAAGAACAACTTTATAGAGTTTTTATAAATTTAATTAAAAACGCTGATGAGTCGATAGATGAAATTATACTTAAAAACCCAGATTATAAAGGCAAAATTGACATAGAAATCGTAACTAATAATGACTATATATTAGTCACAATAATTGATAACGGTAAAGGAATTACGGATACAAAAAAAGCTATGACTCCTTATTTTACAACTAAAAGTAAAGGCACTGGTTTAGGCCTACCTATAGTTAATAAAATTATAAACGAACACTCTGGAGAATTTTTTATAAACAATTTTAAGAAAGGAACAAGGGTTGAAATTATTTTACCTAGCACGATAACATGAGTAAAGAAATTTTAGTAATAGATGATAATCCAGATATAAGATATTTGATTTGTAATATTCTTAAAGAAAAGAATTTTAATATAAGATCAGCTGCTAATTATGATCAGGCAGTATTAGAAATAAAAAAAAAAATTCCAGATCTAGCGATTATTGATATAAAACTTGATAAAGCAGACAAAGACGGAATAGATTTATTAAAAATAATTATGCAAAAGAAAAGCTCAGTACCAGTTATTATGATATCTGGCCATGCAACTGTTAAAATAGCTTTAGAGTCTATAAGATTAGGCGCATATGAATTTATTGAGAAAGGTGCATCTTTCTCAACAGATAAACTTTTAAATTATGTTAATCGAGCTTTAGAAACGGCAAATTTAAAAAAAGAAAAGGACTTAATTGAAAATAAACTATTCCATTCTTTTGATCTTATAGGAAGCAGCCCATCTATTATAAAAATTAAAAAAACCATAGAAAAACTTTCGGGAACTGAGAGTAGAGTTTTAATTACTGGACCTACAGGATCTGGCAAAGAACTGGTTGCGAGAAAAATTCATAAACATTCTCACAGACGGAAAGAGGCCTTTGTTGTTATAAATGCAGCTGCTTTAAAAGAAAATATTTATGAGAAAGAGTTATTCGGTCAAGAATTTGAAGATGGAACTATTTCGTTTGGAGTGTTAGATAGAGCTAATAAAGGAACATTACTAATTGATGAAGTAAGCGAAATGCCGATGGATACTCAGGCTAATATATTAAGAGTTTTAATTGACCAAAAATTTAGAAGAATTAATGGAAAACGTGATGTAAACGTAAATATAAGAATTATATCTTCAACTTCAAAAAATTTGTTAGACGAAATTTCAAAAGGTAATTTTAGAGAAGATTTGTATCATAGATTAAATGTTGTTCCGATCGAACTAAATCATTTAACTGCTAGAACTGAAGATATTCCAGAATTAATTAATTATTTTAAAAAAAAACTATCAGAGATAAATGGTGTTCAAGAAATTGATATTGATACTAAAAACGATGAATTGTACACTTATAATTGGCCTGGAAACGTTAGAGAGTTAAGAAATTTAATAGAAAGAGTTACAATACTCTCCGCGAACGAGAGTAAAGAAAATATAAATAAATTAATTAATGATATTTTGATTAATAAAAGTAATACAGAAAGTAATCTAAATATTAAGAGTTCATTTTCTTCAACACTTAAGGAAGCTAGAAAGCAATTTGAAAAAGAATATTTAATAACACAATTAAAAAAAAATCAGGGCAATATCTCTAAAACAGCAGAATTTATCGGTATGGAGCGTTCAGCTTTGCACCGTAAAATAAAAGAACTAGGTATAAAAGGTATCAATTAGAATGAATATTATTATTTGTGGAGCTGGAAAAGTTGGCTTCTCTATTAGTAAACAATTAGCTGCTCAAGGCCACTCAATTACAGTTATTGATCAATCTTCAGAAGATATAAAAAAAATTAATGACACGCAAGATGTCAAGGGAATCGTGGGAAGAGCATCTTTGCCATCAGTCTTAGAAAATGCTGGTGCAGAAAATACTGATATGATAATCGCAGTGACCCGTAACGATGAAACAAACATGGTTGTTTGTCAATTAGCTAGCTCATTATTTAATATTTCTAAAAAAATAGCTAGAATAAGGACTAAGGATTTTCTAGAAGGAAAATGGAATAAACTTTATAACAAGTCTAATATACCAATCGACGTAATTATATCTCCTGAAAAAGAAGTTGCCAAATCATTATACAGAAGATTGGAAGCCCCAGGGGCATTAGATAATGTCCCCTTTGCAGAAAATAAAGTGAAGATGTTGGAGATTGCAATAGAAAAATCTTGCCCAATAATCAATACACCACTTAAAAACCTTACATTAAAATATCCAAATTTTAGAGCGAATATAGTTGGGTTAGTAAGAAAAGGTAAGTTTCAATTTTTAAAAAAGGACGACAAATTATTAGAGGGCGACAATGTCTATGTTGTAGTAAGTAGTGACCAATTAACTCAAATTTTGAAAGCTTTTGGTCATGAGGAAAAGACATCTAAAAAAATTTTAATTATAGGTGGAGGTAACATAGGATTTCATTTAGCAAAAATGTTAGAGGAAAATTTTGAAGGCGCAAGAATAAAAATTATTGAAAAAAATAAATTACGAGCAGAGGAGATAGCAACTGAACTTTCTTCATCTATAGTAATTAATGGAGATGCTTTGGACGAAGAGATTTTAAAAGAGGCAAATTTAGAAGAGTCCGAGACAGTATTGGCTTTAACAAATGATGATGAAAATAATATTATGGCTTGTGTTTTGGCCGAAAAATCAGGACAAAAAAAGAGAACAATTGCTATTGTAAATAAATCAAATTATAGCTTATTGCAAAGCTCTTTAAATATTGATGATTTGGTTGATCCAAGAATGACTACAGTATCAAGAATTATGGAGCACGTGCACAAGGGAACAATAGGCACTGTTTATTCGTTGTTAGATGGTGAATATGAATTTATTGAAGCAAAAGTATTAGAAAAATCCGAACTACTTAATAAGAAAATTCAAGAAAGCAATTTACCAAAGGATATTAGAATAGGGGCTATAGTAAGGAAAGACGCCGTCATAATACCAAGGTCTGATTTTATTTTTGAGAAAGATGATTTGGTTGTTTTATTAGCGAAAAGAGATCAGTTAAAAGAAATTGAAGATATTTTTAGTATAGTTTAGAGATTTTTTTTTCCCAATTTATACAACTTTTAACTATAAGTTTCAGAGGATTTTTAGGTGGAGACCATTTTAATAAATTCTTTATTCTTGAATTATTAGAAATAATTTTTTCCATATCGCCTTTTCTTCTTTTTTTGTATTTAACAAGAATGTTTTTTTTAGTTTGATTTTGGAATTCATTTACAGCCTCTAAAACAGAAACCCCTTTTCCATAGCCACAATTCAATATTATAGATTTTTTTAATTTTTTTATTCTAGATAACGTTAATAAATGTATTTTTGCTAGATCTGAAACGTGTATATAATCTCTCACACAGGTTTTATCTTTCGTTTTATAATTATTTCCATAAATATAAATTTTCGGTTTCTTCTTTATGGAGGCCAATGAAAGATTTTTAAACAGTTGGTCACCCCTTGTAATTTGACCAATTTTTCCACTTTCACTTGCCCCGGCTACGTTAAAATATCTTAAAATCGCGTATTTTATTTTGGTTTTGTAAAGCTCCTTTATAATTAACTTTTCTGCTAAAAATTTAGAATTACCATATATACCCTTAGGTTTTAATTTGGACTTCTCATTTACTTGTTGAATTTTATCTTTATAAACAGCGCAACTTGAAGAGAAAATTAAATTTTTTATTTGGTTTTTTTTACAAACATTTATTATATTTTTTGTACCTATAACATTATTGTTATAATATTTGGCTGGTTTTTTTTCAGCCTCTTCAACACTTAAGCAAGCAGCGAGATGAAAGATCGAGTCAAAATGATATTTACTTATAATCTTATTTAATTTTTTGAAATTTTTAATATCACAATTGAAAAATAAAGCTTTTTTGTTGATAAGTCTTTTGTGACCAGTAGATAGATTGTCTATGATTAATACTTTTTTTTTCAGTTTTACTAATTGTTCGACAATATGACTTCCAATATAACCTGCACCACCTGTGACTAAAATTTTTTTCATAATTATTTATATTTTAGTTTAAGTTTCTTAAAAAGGTTAAGAGCACATTCAATAACCTCATCCATATTAAGGTATTTATAATTTGCCAGTCTTCCTTCAAAATAGATATTTTTTTTTTCTAATTTTTTAATAAGAGATTTGTATTTAGCAAAAAGTTTAATGTTTTTTTTGTTATTGATTGGATAATATGGATCACCGGAGGATTTTGGAAACTCATAAGAGACCGTTGAATATTTTGATTTTTGTTTTGTAACATGCTTTATTTCTACTTTTCTGGTATATTTATAGTCATTGGGAAAATTAATTTGAACACATTCCTGAATTTTATTTCTCTTCAAAGTATTAAATTTAAACTCAAGCGATCTCCAATCTAACTTACCGTATTTAAAATTAAAAAAAACATCTGGAGGACCAGTGTATATTGTTGCAACTTTTGGACGGACTTTTTTTTTTAAAAATTCATAAGAAGTGTTCAAACAAATTTCAATTTTTTGATCACTTAACATATTTTTAAATAAATTTGTGTAACCTTTTTTGGGCATAACTTTTAATTTTTGATTTACATAATATGGATCGCGGTTATATCTAATTGGCAATCTGCCAACAACGCTTTTATTTAAATTTTTTGGATGTATGCCCCATTGTTTAACAGTGTAATTTTTGTAAAAATTTTCATAAATTTCTTTACCTAAATTAGCTAAAATGAAGTCCTCACTGTTTTGAATTTTTTTCTTTTTGATTTTTAAATTATTGATAAATTTTTTTGCTTCATTTGGATTTTTAAATTTTTTTTTAAAAAATTTTTCAATCGTCGTTAAATTTATTGGAATGGGATATAATTTGCCCTTGATATTTGTCTTAACTATATAATTGCCTTTAATCCATTTTGTAAATTTACTTACGTAATTAAAAATTTTTCTTTTTTTAAATCTCATGTAATGAGGACCATATTTATGCACTCTAATTCCCCATTTATTTTCTTCATCGTAACAATTGCCGGCTATATGGTTTCTTTTATCAATTACTAATGAAGTCCATTTTTTTATTTTTGCTGCTCTTTCTGCAATTACACAGCCAACAGGACCAGCGCCAACAATTAAAAGGTCCGGTCTTTTATTTTTAATTCTTTTAATATTCATTATTCAATTTTTTTTATCGCTGATAAAATATTTCCGTTTCTCGATACTGCACTTATATTCTTAAATGTGAATTCATCAAAACAATTTGTAACTTCTTTTTTTTTATCAGAATATAGTGTTCTGTTAGTTAATATAAGATAATCTGCTTTATTTAATTCAGTATATAGAGCTTTAGGATATTTTTTGCTCATGTATTTGATAGCTATTCGGTGGTTTATCCCACAAGAGGAAAATTTAATGGTCTTTTTTTGATCTAAATCAGAATTTAATATAAGCTCTTTTAAGCTGGTAGACCAATAATCATTTTCAAACTTTTTATACTGTTCGTTTTTTTTTCCACTTAAAATATTTAAATACGTATATTGATATGGTGTAATAGAAAAAAATATAGCTAAATGATACAAAAATAATATTGAAATAAGATAAATATGAATGTTAAAAATGATTTTTTTTCGATTTTGGTAAATAAAATACAAACATATTGCAGGAATTATTGTCAGGTAGGGAATAAACCATAAAAAAAGTCTAAGACCGTCATATATAGCATAAGGTATAAATAGCATTATCATATTAGGGTAAATTAAAATAGAAATTACTAAAAATATTTTAAATTTAAAAAAACTGAAATAGCTTTCTAACTCATTTCTTTTAATAATCATAATTGGTATAGCTATAAGGTACAAGTATAAGGTAAACTCAGGTAGTTTATAATATAAATTTAATAAAATATAATTGATCGGCGCGGTATTTGAAAAAAAATATTTTCCATTATACAGATTAAATGGCCAACCAGTCTCTAAACTTATAGCATTTAAAAAAAATTTATAAGGTAGAACAAATATATTACTATGCACATCAACCCAGAAAAGAATTAAAATCAGATAAAAAATAATAAGATATAATATAATATCTATATAAAGATCCTTTTTAAACTTACCGAGATAAAGACAAGCAATTAAAAAAAATAAAAAAAAAGGCAGCATTGATCCTAAAAAAACCAACTGTATCCCAGTACCAATAGCTGATAATAAAGAGACTTTTAGTATTAAAGACAATCTTTTTTTAAAATTTAAATTCTTAAATATGTATTTAATTAAATAATAGGAAATCCATAAATGTGCTGAAGCCATTATCGTATCTTTACTATTAATAGCTAAATGTCCGAAAAAAGTTGGAGTAAGAAACAAAAAAACACATGAAATTTTTCCGATATTTTTATTAAAAAGTTTTTTAACAATTTTGTATAACCCAAGTATAGAGAATAAACCAAAGACTGTATTAATTATATGATGAGCTTCTACATTATATTCTCTAGGAAAAAATTGACTTAATAAACTTGAGAAAGTCCAGTAGATAGTTGAATATCTATACTTACCGTAAAATTCTTCATTAATAAATCCAAAAGATAAAAGATAATCTAAATTAATTTTTCCAATAATTTTGTAATATCCTTCATCCCATGATTGACCTACAATAATTGCACAATAAAAAGAAAATAAAACTAAAATATATTTAAGTTTTGATTCATATCTATATAATAATTGTAAGATATTTCTCAACTATCTTGCTCTTAGTTCCGATGAAATCTTGTCTAAGAATTGCTTGATTAATTTTGCGTCCTCGTCAGTTAAAATTTTATCTTTCTCTAGTCCGCTACGTAACTCAGATCTTATTTTGTTTTTAATCATCTCAGCAGTACTTTTATCCATTTTGCTCAAATCGTTTATAAACTTCAATTTATCAGCTAAAAAAATGTTATAAAACACATTAAGTACTACTATAATAGCAAATGTTATTGAAATTAGTTTAACAAAAAAAATTTTTAAGCTGCCTTCAGATTTCATGTTATAATAAATAAATTAGTCACAAATTGTAATGATTTACTCACCACCTATAGATATAATAATTCCTAATTATAATAAAGCTAAATATCTAAATGAATGTCTAGATTCCGTTCTAAAACAAACTTATAAAAACTGGAAGATTTATTTAGTGGACGATTTTTCTAACGATAATTCAAAAGAAATTTTAAATAAATTTAAGAATGATCCAAAAATTAGTATTACGTATTTAGAGTCAAATTGTGGCCCGGCTTTTTGTCGAAACTTAGGTATAAAAAAATCATCATCAGAACTTATAGCCTTTTTAGACTCAGATGACTTTTGGCCTAAAGATAAATTGCAGATTCAAATTACCAATATGTTAAAAAATGATTACGATTTTACTTATACAGATTTTAAGTTTTTTTTTAATGAAAATTTTAATAAAATAAAAACTACCAGTCTTCCTATTTTTTATGATTTAAAGAATTTTTTAAAAAATTCTACTATGAGCACATCCTCAATTATTCTTAAAAGAAAAATAATTGATGAAATTAAATTTAAAGATTATAAGCACGAGGATTTTCTTTTTAAATGTGATATTTTAAGAAAAGGTACTACATCATTTAAAATTAATAACACTTTCACTTATTATAGAATAAATAAATCGAATAGGTCTTCAAGCAAATTAGAGAATTTGTTAAATTTATGGATTATTAATAAAAAAGGAAACAATTTAAATTTTTTACAAAATATAAAATCAGTTCTATCAATTAGCTTAAATTCTTTAAAAAATTATGGCTGGAAATAAATTATAAATGTCTAAAGCCAAAAAATTAATTATTAATAATAAAACCAAAATTTTTATTTTAGCACCTGCAAACACATTTACAGGAGGGCCTGGATGTTTACATCAGCTAGCATTTCATTTAAAAAAAGTGTTCAAGGCAAAAGCTTATATGGTTTACTTGCCAATTGAAGCTAAAAAACCTGTTCACAAAAATTTTTTAAAATATAAGACCAATTATTCCAAATCTGTTGAAGATAACAACAATAATATTCTGATATTACCAGAGCAATATTATTATCTTAAATATGCCTTAAGGTATAAAAATATTAATAAAATCATTTGGTGGTTAAGCGTTGATAATTTTTTTGGTTTTAAATTTAGAGAAGACAATTCAAAATTCTTAAGATCTATAATTAAAATACCTTACAATTTTATCTCTCTATTTAATAAAATAACTAAATTTTACTTTGGGATACTAACTTACCATGATTATTTAAAATATATTTATAGTTTTACAAAATATCATAAACAAAAAGAGGTAGATCAAGCACACTTACATTTGATGCAGTCGCAATACGCTTTTGATTATTTTAAAGATAAATTTAAAAATATAAAAAAATTATATGATTATCAAAGTGATGTGGTCTTAAAAAAGTGTAAAGAAAAAGTGAAGAAAAAAAATGAAATATGTTATTCTCACAAAAGCAACCAATTTATCTTTGAAATAAAAAAAGTTTTAAATTTTAAATTTATTGCACTTAAAAATATGAGCGCAAATCAAGTTATAAACATATTTAAAAGAACAAAAATTTATTTAGATTTTGGTTATCATCCAGGTAAAGATAAAATGCCCAGAGAAGCCGTTTTGTTTAATAATTGCGTTATTACGAATCTAAAAGGTAGTGCTAAAAATTCACATGATATACCTATACCAAAAAAATTTAAATTTAATGAAAATAGTGAAAATATAAAGAAGATTATAAAGTTAATTGAATTGATTTTTAAAAATTATAAGAAAGAAATTAAATCATATAAAAGATATCAAAAAAAAACTTTATTAGAAAAACAAAACTTTAAAAAACAATTATTTGAAATATTTGTTAAATCCTAGTAATTGGTGCCCTCACACGGACTCGAACCGCGAACCTATTGATTACAAATCAATTGCTCTACCAATTGAGCTATGAGGGCCTGACAAACTTTTATGATAATTTTATTTATAATTCAAGAAATTTATATAAATGAAATTAGTACGACCCAATATACATAATTTAAATTTTTTTAGCTTATTTTTTCATTAATAAAATGACAAACAATTGATACTGAGTTTGAAACATTTAAGCTTTCAATATTTTTGATATTAATTTTATAATAAAAATCTGCTTTTTCTTTAGTATTTTTTTTTAAACCTTTTCCCTCCGAACCAAATAATAATATATTCTTACCTTTCCAATTGTTCGTTGTAAAACTCTTTTCTGCATGAGAGCTAAATGCGCTTATCCAAAAACCTTTTTTTTTTAATAAATTAAAAGCTACTTTAATATTAGATAATCTATAAATATTGATATGTTCCATGGCACCGCTTGCAGCTTTGTAAAGTAATTTACTTTTATTAGGAAATTTTCTTTCGTTTACTATTATTCCATCAATATTAAAGGATGCAGCTGATCTTATTATTGATCCAAGATTTCTTGGGTCAGATATATTCTCTAGTGCTAAAAAATTTATATTTTCTTTATTTAAAAATTCTAAATCTGTTTTAAGTGAATTATTATCTAATTCTAAAACTTCACCTATGATACCTTGATGATTTATTTGGTCTCTGCCACAAAGATTATCTAGTTCTTTTTTACTTTTAAATATTACCTTAGTTTTTTGAAAAATATTTTTAGGTTGGTTAGATCTATTAATTTCCTTATGAACATGCTCATTAATGTATATTTTGGTTACTTTTCTTCTCGAATTTTTAAGCGCTTCTACCACCGCATGTTTTCCAATAATTAAAAATGTTGATTTTTCCATAAAAATAGCCCTTTTTAACAGATAAATCGTCTAATAAAAAATAAATCATTTATTGCAATTATTTTATCACTCGACTATAAAACCCTTGTTGTATAATGGTTTTTAAGTTATTTGGTACCCATATTGGAGGGGTACCAAAGCGGTCAAATGGGGCGGGCTGTAAACCCGTTGGCTTCGGCCTTCGAAAGTTCGAATCTTTCCCCCTCCACCAAACTTTAAAACTTTTACAACTTTGAGCGAAAAGTTTGGTTTAAGCGGGTGTAGTTCAATGGTAGAACGCTAGCCTTCCAAGCTGGATGTAAGGGTTCGATTCCCTTTACCCGCTCCAAGATAAAAAAATTAAAATAAGAGGAAACAAAATGTCGAAAGAAAAATTTAATAGAAGCAAACCGCATTGTAATATAGGTACAATCGGACACGTTGATCATGGCAAAACAACTTTAACTGCAGCAATTACAAAAGTATTAGCAGAAGCAGGTGGTGCAAAATTTGTTGCTTACGACCAAATAGATAAAGCACCTGAGGAAAAAGAGAGAGGAATAACTATTTCTACTGCCCATGTTGAATATGAAACAGCCAAAAGGCACTACGCTCACGTTGATTGTCCAGGTCATGCCGACTATGTAAAAAATATGATAACAGGTGCTGCACAGATGGATGGAGCAATTTTAGTAGTTAACGCTGCTGATGGACCTATGCCACAAACAAGAGAACATATTTTGCTAGCTCGTCAAGTAGGTGTTCCTGCGATTGTAGTATTCTTAAACAAGATTGACACAGTAAAAGATAAAGAACTTGTTGATTTGGTTGAAGAAGAAATTAGAGAACTTTTAACGTCTTATAAGTTTCCTGGAGACAAAATTCCTATCATCAAAGGTTCAGCCTTAAACGCTGTGGAGGGTAAAGATGAAACAACAGGAAAAAAAGCAATTATGGAATTGATGAAAGCCGTTGATGAAACTATCCCTCAACCGGACAGACCAAAAGATAAACCTTTTTTAATGCCTGTTGAAGATGTTTTCTCCATTTCTGGTAGAGGAACAGTAGTTACAGGAAGAGTAGAACAAGGTGTTATAAAAGTTGGTGAGGAGATTGAGATTGTTGGAATTAGAGATACCAAAAAATCAGTTTGCACTGGTGTAGAAATGTTTAGAAAACTTTTAGATAGTGGAGAAGCTGGTGATAATATCGGCGCTTTACTAAGAGGTGTAGAGAGAACTGATGTTGAGAGAGGTCAAGTTCTGGCTAAACCAGGATCTGTAACACCTCACACAGAGTTTGAATGTCAAGCATATATATTAAAAAAAGAAGAGGGTGGAAGGCACACACCATTTTTTACAAAATATAGACCACAGTTTTATTTTAGAACAACTGACGTTACAGGTGAAGTTACATTGCCCTCTGGCACAGAGATGGTAATGCCTGGTGATGACGGTAAATTTACTGTAAAACTAATAACACCTATTGCTATGAGTGAAAACTTAAATTTCGCTATTAGAGAAGGTGGTAAGACAGTAGGAGCTGGCGTAGTAACTAAAATTATAAAATAATAGGAGCGTAGCTCAATTGGTAGAGCGCCGGTCTCCAAAACCGGAGGCTGTGGGTTCGATTCCCTCCGCTCCTGCCAAAATACAAATATGAAAAACCCATTAAGATTTTTACAAGAAGTTAAACAGGAAGCTTTTAGGATAACTTGGCCTACAAAAAAAGACACTCTTACAGGTGCTTTGATGGTGTTTGGGTTAGCATCTATAGCTGCAATTTTTTTTCTTTTGTTAGATCAACTTCTAAGATTTTTACTAAATATTATATTAACTATAAGTTTTTAATTTATGAATTGGTATATTGTTCAAGCATACTCTGGATTTGAGAAAAAAGTGGTGGAGTCTATTAAAGAGGAGCTGAAAAGACACAAACTAGAGGCTAATCTTGATCAACTTTTAATACCAACTCATCAAGTTACAGAAGTAAAAAAAGGCAAAAGAACTAAAAAAGAAAAAAAATATTTTCCAGGGTATGTTTTAATTAAAATTGAGCTTACAAAACAAATTTATCATTTGATAAAAAACTTGCAAAAAGTGAGTGGATTTTTAGGATCATCTGACAAGCCAACGCCAATTTCTGACGGCGAAATTAAGAGAATTTTAGGCCAAGTATCAGAAAGTGCAACAAACCAGAAAACAGGCTTAAACTTTGAAATTGGAGAAAAAGTTAAAGTATGCGACGGTCCCTTTGCTTCGTTCACTGGATTAATTGAAGAAATTGATGAAGAAAAGTCTAGACTTAAGGTTTCAGTTTCTATATTTGGTAGACCAACTCCAGTAGATTTAGAATTTACTCAAGTTGAAAAAAATTGATATGGCTAAAGAAGTTACAGGATACGTAAAATTACAAATTAAAGGTGGTCAAGCAAATCCAGCTCCACCAGTGGGTCCAGCATTGGGCCAAAGAGGAATTAATATTATGGAATTCTGCAAAGCCTTTAATGAAAAAACAAAATCTTTTATGGGCAAACCTGTTCCAGTAGTGATTACAGTTTATAAAGACAAAAAATTTGATTTTGTAATAAAATCTCCTCCAGCCTCACATTTTATTAGGGAAGCCGCTAAACTTAAAAGCGGATCGAGTGAACCTGGAAGAGTAGTAGCGGGCTCAATTACAATGAAACAAGCGGAAGCTATAGCTAAAGAAAAAATGAAAGACTTAAATGCATTTGATTTAAAAGAAGCTACTAAAATAATTTGTGGATCTGCTAGATCAATGGGAATCGAGGTTAAAGAATAATGAAAAAAAGATCAAAAAGATACATAGATTTAGAAAAGAAAAAAATTAAAGGAAAAATGTCTATTGAAAAAGCAATTGAGTTGATCAAACAGACTTGTAATACAAAACTAAAAAATGATTCAATAGATTTATCAATAAGGATTAATACAAAACAGTCCAAAGGCGGAGAATATAATCTCAGAACTGTTACAAAACTACCAAATGGAAACGGAAAAAAGTTTTCAATAGCAGTTTTATGTGAACCAGAAAAAATACAAGAAGCCAAATCTAATGGTGCTAACATAGTAGGCTCAGACGATTTATTAGAAAAAATATCCTCAAAAAAGATTAATTTTAATAAACTTATTTGTACACCAGGAATGATGGGTAAACTTGGTAAATTTGGTAAAATTTTAGGCCCAAAAGGTTTAATGCCAAATCCAAAATTAGGAACTGTTTCAAACAATTTGAAAGGATCGATAAATGATTTAAAAAACGGTTTAACCGAATTAAAAAATGACAAAGATGGAAATCTTGCTCTATCAATAGGTAGAAAAGATTTTTCCAATAATAAATTAGAAGAAAATTATAAATTTTTAATTGATTTTTTAAAAAAAGAAAAACCAGATACAATAAAAGGTGAGTTTATAAAAAATATTTTTATTACATCAACAATGGGCATATCATGCAAGATCGGCGGTAAAAATTAATTATGATGAATAAGCAAGCAAAAAAGAATTATATAGAAGAAATGAAAAAAAGTTTTTCCTCAAACAACTCAGTAATGATTGCTCAGTACCAAGGTTTAAATGTGAATGAATTAGATGAGCTTAGAAAAAAGCTTAGGGAAAAAGATATTATTTTCAAGATTACAAAAAATAGAATAACAAAATTAGCTATAAAAGAGACCCCTGTTAAAGGTTTAGAAAAATATTTTAAAGGACCAACGGCAGCTGCCCTATCTTCTGATCCGATAACCACCGCAAAGATTCTCACGAATTTTGCTAAATCACATGACAAACTTAAAATTGTAGCTGGATTTATGGATGGGAAAGTTTTAGACCAAAAAGAGGTGTCTATTATCGCCACATTACCATCATTAGAGGAGGCAAGGGCTAAAATAGTGGGTATTTTGTCATCGCCAGCACAAAAGTTAGTAAGTATTTTACTTGCACCTGGCTCAAAAATTGCTAATTTAGCGCGCGCGAAGAGTTTAAAAAATTAATTACAAGGAATCAAATGTCAGATTTAAACAAAATTATTGAAGATCTATCAAAATTAACAGTAGTAGAAGCTGCAGAGCTTTCAAAACAGTTAGAAGAAAAGTGGGGAGTTAAAGCAGCTGCACCTGTAGCAGCAGTAGCAGCTCCAGGAGCCGCTCCAGCAGGAGAAGAAAAAACAGAATTTTCTTTATTCTTAGCTGCTGCCGGAGATAAAAAAATTAACGTTATAAAAGAAGTAAGAGCGATCACTGCATTGGGATTAAAAGAGGCTAAAGATTTAGTTGAGGGAGCCCCTAAGGAAATTAAAGCTGGAGTGCCAAAAAAAGAAGCAGACGAATTTAAGAAAAAACTCGAAGCTGCGGGCGCAAAAGTAGAATTAAAGTAAATTAAATTTAAGATTAGATTATTACAATTTAGCTATTGTAGTAAATTTTATTGATGGAATTGTCTTTTACTCAAAAAAAAAGTATAAGGAAAAATTTTGGTAAGTTAAAAGAAGGCTTATCAATACCAAATTTAATAGAAGTTCAGAAAAATTCGTACCAAGAATTTTTATCTTCAAAAGCTTTCAATGAGCAAATGGATATTTTATCTAAAGGTATAGATAAAGTATTTAAAAGCATATTTCCAATTGATGACAGTTCAGATAAATCAACTTTAGAATATATAACTTATAAATTGGAAAAACCAAAGTTTGATGTGTTGGAATGCAAACAAAGAAGTTTAACATACTCAGCTTCCTTAAAAGCTAATTTAAGATTAGTTGTCTATGATATAGATACAGAGAATAACACTAAACAAATTTTATCAGCTAAAGAACAAGAAGTTTTTATTGGTGAACTACCATTAATGACACCAAGTGGCACATTTGTAGTTAATGGAGTTGAAAGAGTTGTAGTAAACCAAATGCATAGAAGTCCAGGTGTGTTCTTTGATCATGATAAGGGCAAAACCCACTCAAGTGGAAAACTTTTGTTTAATTGCAGGATAATACCTGGTCGAGGCTCTTGGTTAGATTTTGAGTTTGATCCAAAAGATATTTTATATTTTAGGATAGATAGAAAGAAGAAATTACACATTAGTACAATCCTTTATGCTCTAGACTTGTCTAAAGAAAAAATAATTAAAACATTTTATTCCACTAGCCAATATAGTTTTGATATTGATAATAAACAATGGATAACTAATTTTGATCCAGAAAATTTTAAAAGACCTATCAAATTACCTTTTGATTTAATTGATGCCAAAAATAATAAAAAAGTTTTATCCAAAGGAGAAAAATTAAACTTTATAATCGCAAAAAAGCTTCAAGATAAAAATTTAAAGGAAATATTAATTTCAAATGAAGAATTAAGAGGCAAGTACTTAGCAAAAGATATTTTTGATAAAAGTAAAGAGCTAATATGTAGTGCTGGCACAGATCTTAATGATGAGATTTTGGAGAAAATATCTTCAAATGAGATAAACAAATTAGAAATAGTTAATATTGATCCTATTAATAAAGGTCCTTACATACTCGAGACATTAAAAGTTGATAAAAATAGAAACAAAGCTGATGCTCTCAATGATATATATAAGGTACTAAGACCAGGCGAAGCCCCAACAATTGAGATAGCAGAAGAGGTATTTAATAATTTATACTTTAATAAAGAGAGATACGATTTATCTGAAGTTGGAAGAGTAAAACTTAATTCAAAATTGAATTTAAATAGGAATGCAAAAGACAACACATTAAACTCGGAGGATATAATTGCGATCATCAAGTTTATGCTGGATTTAAGAGATGGTAAAGGCGATGTAGATGATATTGACCATCTAGGAAACCGAAGAGTTAGGTCAGTTGGAGAATTAGTAGAAAATCAATTTAGGATTGGGCTTTTAAGAATGGAGCGTACAGTTAAAGAAAAAATGTCAACTTTTTTAGAAATAGAATCCGCAATGCCTCAAGATTTAATAAATGCAAAGCCTATAACCACTTCTTTAAAAGACTTTTTTGCAACTTCGCAACTTTCACAATTTATGGATCAAACTAATCCGTTATCTGAAATAACTCACAAGAGAAGAGTTTCAGCTCTTGGCCCTGGTGGATTAACAAGAGAAAGAGCTGGATTTGAAGTTAGGGATGTGCATCCAACTCATTATGGAAGGATTTGTCCCATCGAAACTCCTGAGGGTCCAAATATCGGTCTAATAAATAGTTTAGCAACATATTGTAGAGTAAATAAATTTGGATACATTGAAAGCCCTTATAAAAAAGTTGAGAAAGGAAAAGTTACAGACGAAATTAAATATTTGTCGGCAATTGAAGAAGAGAGATTCACCATAGCTCAAGCTAACTCTCCACTAAGAAAAGATGGAACTTTTGAAGAAGAGTTAGTTGCTTGTAGAAAAAATTTGAATTTTCAGTTATCTAACAAAGATAATATAGATTATATAGATGTATCTCCCAAACAACTTGTTTCTGTTGCGGCAGCTTTAATTCCTTTTCTGGAAAATGACGATGCCAACAGAGCATTAATGGGATCCAACATGATGAGACAAGCAGTGCCCCTTTTAAAACCCGAAGCACCTTTGGTAGGCACAGGTATCGAGTCAGACGTCGCCCTAGACTCTGGAGTTACAATTGTTGCCAAAAGACATGGTGTTGTTGATAAAATTGATGGAAAAAGAATTGTTGTTAAAGCAACTGACGTAAAAGATTTATCTCAATCAGCTGTAGACATTTATAACTTATCAAAATTTAAGAGGTCAAATCAAAATACTTGTATAAACCAAAAACCTTTGGTTAAAGTTGGCGATCAAATAAAGCGAGGGGATATAATAGCAGATGGTCCAGCAACTAAATTAGGCGAGCTAGCTCTTGGAAAAAATGTAACAGTAGCTTTTATGCCTTGGCAAGGATACAATTTTGAAGATTCAATATTAATTTCAGAAAGGTGCGTGACCGATGATGTTTTTACTTCAATTCATATTGAAGAATATGAATCTATGGCAAGAGATACAAAGCTAGGAGCGGAGGAAATCACAAGAGATATACCTAACGTAAGTGAAGAAAGTCTCAGAAACCTTGACGAATCTGGAATTGTTTACGTTGGAGCAGAGGTGAAACCTGGGGATATACTGGTTGGTAAAGTTACACCGAAAAGTGAAACGTCATCTAGTCCAGAAGAAAAATTATTAAGATCTATTTTTGGAGAGAAGGCTACTGATGTAAGAGATTCATCATTAAAATTACCATCTGGGAGTGCAGGTGTAGTAATAGATGTTAGGGTATTCAATAGACACGGCATAGAAAAAGATGAGAGATCAATTGCAATTGAACGCTCAGAGATTGAAGCTGTACAAGAAGATAGGAAGGTCGAAGAAGAAATACTTGAAAGGAATATAAAATCAAGGGCAACTGATTTATTAAAGAGTCAAGTTATTAGCAAAAGTTACAAAAATTTAAAATCAGGTCTTACTTTAAATAAAAATGATCTTGATACTTTATCGCTAAAGGATTTATGGAAAATTTCCTTCAAAGAAGAAAAAATTAACGAAAATCTTCTTAAACTAAAAAACCAATTTGATAATGCTAATGAAGATATAAAAATTAGATTTGATGACAAAGTAAATAAAATTCAACAAGGCGATGATCTGTTACCAACGGTAATGAAAGTAGTTAAGGTATTTGTTGCAGTTAAAAGAAGACTTATGCCTGGTGATAAAATGGCAGGTAGACATGGAAACAAAGGCGTTGTTAGTAAAATAGTTCCTGTTGAGGACATGCCATATATGGAAAATGGAAAACCTGTTGACATTGTGCTTAATCCATTAGGAGTTCCAAGCAGAATGAATGTTGGGCAAATTCTTGAAACGCATTTAGGCTGGTCATGTTCAGAGCTGGGAGAACAAATCAAGACGTATTTAAAAGAATTTGAGGGAAAATTTGAAAATTTAAAAACTAAACTTAAAGAGATCTACGGTCAAAAATATTTTGATAATGTATTATCTAAATTATCAAAAAAAGAAATTTTCGAATTAATTGAAAATATTTCTAATGGCGTACCCATAGGAACTCCAGTTTTTGATGGCGCTTCTACAGATGATATTACAAAGATGTTAGATTTGGCGAAACTACCCTCTAGTGGTCAAACACATTTATGGGATGGTAGAACTGGTGAGAGGTTTGACAGACCTGTAACAGTTGGAACTATATATATGTTAAAACTTAATCATTTAGTTGAAGATAAGATTCACGCCAGATCGACTGGACCTTATAGTTTAGTAACACAACAACCATTAGGAGGGAAAGCTCAACTAGGAGGTCAAAGATTTGGTGAGATGGAAGTCTGGGCCTTGGAAGCATATGGCGCATCTTATTCTCTTCAAGAAATTTTAACAGTAAAATCCGATGACGTAGCTGGAAGAACAAAGGTTTATGAGACAATAGTAAAAGGTAATAATAATTTTGAGTCTGGGGTGCCAGAGTCCTTCAATGTTTTAATAAAAGAAATTAGAGCTTTGGGATTAAACATTGAATTGAATTAATATGGAAAAGAATTTAGCAAAGAATTTACAAAATCAAGGTACAATTTCTGAAAATAATTTTGGAAGCATAAAAATTACATTAGCAAGTCCTGATAAAATTAAATCCTGGTCTTACGGTGAAATAAAAAAACCTGAAACTATTAATTATAGAACCTTTAGGCCTGAAAAAGATGGTTTATTCTGCTCTAGAATATTTGGTCCAGTAAAAGATTACGAGTGTTTATGTGGAAAATACAAAAGAATGAAATTTAGAGGCATTGTTTGTGAAAAATGCGGGGTAGAAGTAACTAAATCCAATGTAAGAAGGGAAAGAATGGGTCACATTGATCTAGCTTGTCCAGTGGCGCATATCTGGTTTTTAAAATCACTTCCAAGCAGAATTTCGCTAGCTATAGACATGAAACTGAAAGAAGTTGAAAAAGTCCTTTATTTTGAAAGCTTTATAGTTATTGAACCTGGTTTAACAAAACTACAAAAAGGTCAGCTCATGAGCGAAGATGAGCTTGTTAAAGCTCAAGATGAGTATGGTGAGGATGCTTTTACTGCTGGTATTGGAGCTGAAGCTGTAAGAGAAATTTTATTAAGTTTAGATTTAGAGAAAGAACAAAAAAAACTAAGAGAAGCTTTAAAAGAAGTTAAATCAAAAGTCACTGAGGAAAGAACCATTAAAAGATTGAAATTAATTGAATCATTTATTACATCGGGAAATAAACCAGAATGGATGATTTTAACTACAGTGCCAGTGATACCACCAGAGTTAAGACCATTAGTTCCGTTAGATGGTGGAAGATTTGCAACATCTGACTTAAATGACTTATATAGAAGAGTAATTAATCGAAATAACCGACTAAAAAGATTACTAGATCTTAAAGCACCTGATATCATTGTAAGAAATGAAAAAAGAATGTTACAAGAATCTGTTGATGCTTTATTTGATAACGGGCGAAGAGGAAGAGTTATAACTGGGACTGGAAAGAGACCTTTAAAATCCCTGGCCGAAATGTTGAAAGGCAAACAAGGTCGTTTTAGGCAAAATTTATTGGGAAAAAGAGTAGATTATTCTGGAAGGTCAGTGATTGTTGTTGGACCAGAATTAAAGTTACATCAATGTGGTTTGCCAAAAAAGATGGCTCTTGAATTGTTTAAACCATTTTTATACGCAAGGCTTGATAAGTTAGGCTTAGCCACTACTATTAAGCAGGCAAAAAGATTAGTTGAAAAAGAAAAAAGTGAGGTTTGGGATGCCTTAGAATATATAATTAGAGAGCACCCAGTATTATTAAATAGAGCACCTACACTACATAGATTAGGTGTGCAAGCTTTTGAAGCTAAATTAATCGAGGGAAATGCCATTGAGCTGCACCCTTTAGTTTGTGCAGCATTTAATGCAGATTTTGATGGAGATCAAATGGCAGTTCATATTCCATTAAGTTTAGAAGCTCAGTTAGAGGCTAGGGTTTTAATGATGTCGACAAATAATATTTTAAGTCCATCAAATGGGAAACCGATTATTGTACCAAGTCAGGATATTGTTTTAGGAATTTATTATCTTTCACAAGACTCAAAATCAGATAAACCAAAAGGAATTTTTACTTCTATTGATGAGATTGAACAAGCATTAGAAAATAAATCTATAAGTTTGCACTCTAAAATAGTTTCAATGTTTGAAACTATTGACGAAAATAACAATATTACAAAACAAAAATATGTTAGCACTGCTGGAAGATTTTTGTTAGCTAATTTGCTTCCTAAAAATCACAATATAAAATTTACTTTAGTAGACAAACTTCTTACAAAAAAGAATGTGTCTGAAGTAATAGATACAATATTTAGATATTGCGGACAAAAAGAGACAGTAATTTTTTGTGACAGAATAAAAACTCTAGGTTTTAAACATGCTTTTAAAGCAGGTATTTCCTTTGGAAAAGACGACTTAATTATTCCTAAAACAAAAGAAAATCTTATAAATGATACAAAAAAAAGAATTGAAGAATATGAAAAACAATATTCTGATGGATTAATAACAAGAGGAGAAAAATATAACAAAGTTGTAGATATCTGGTCTAAGTGTACTGACACAGTTGCAAACGAGATGATGAAAGAAATATCTTCAGCCGAAAAAGTTTATGAGAATGATAGGATCGAAACCAATTCAGTTTACATGATGGCGGATTCTGGGGCACGAGGTTCTCAGGCTCAAATGAAGCAATTAGCTGGAATGAGAGGATTAATAGCGAAACCCTCTGGTGAAATAATCGAAACACCAATAATATCAAATTTTAAAGAAGGCTTATCAGTCTTAGAATACTTTAACTCGACTCACGGCGCAAGAAAAGGTTTAGCAGATACTGCGCTTAAAACCGCAAACTCAGGTTATTTAACCAGACGTTTATGCGATGTTGCTCAAGATATTCAAATTACTTCAAAAGAGTGTGATATTAAAAAAAGATCTTCAATAAATATTTCTGAAATTATTGAGGGTGGAAATATTTTAGTAAGTCTTTCCGAAAGAATACTTGGAAGAGTGATTGCTGAAAATATTAAACACCCTATAAGTGGAGAAGCTCTTATACAAAAAGGTAAATTAATTGATGAAGCAGACTGTGAAAAAGTTGATGCCGCGGGCGTAAAATCAGTTCAAGTTTACTCAGTTATAACATGTGCTTCAACAAAAGGTGTTTGCGCTACATGCTACGGTAGAGATCTATCAAGAGGAAAACTTGTAAGTATTGGTGAGGCAATTGGTATGATAGCTGCTCAGTCTATTGGCGAACCAGGTACTCAATTAACTATGAGAACTTTCCATGTAGGTGGTACAGCTCAGATTAAAGAAGAGTCACAAATTATTTCTCAAACAAAAGGAAGACTTAAGATTATTAACAAGAATTTAATAGAGGATTCAAAAAAGAATATTATAGTAATGGGAAGAAACACTCAGCTAAGTATTGAAGATGAAAACAAAAGACAGTTAGCAATTTATAAAGTAAATTATGGTTCTAAATTATTTTTTAAAGACGATGATCTAATAGAAAAAGGAAAAAAAATTGCAGAATGGGATCCTTATACTTTACCAGTGATAGCGGAGACCTCAGGAATCGTAAACTATATGGATCTTGTGGAGGGCACTTCACTAACTGAGACTCTAGATGACGCTACTGGTATATCATCAAAATCAGTAACTGATTGGAAATCATTAAGTAAAAATTCTGAACTAAAACCTCGTCTAACATTGAGAAATGATAAAGGTGAAATAATTAAAAAAGCTGATGGCAATGAAGCGAGATACTATTTAGTTCCTGATACGATATTATCTGTTAAAGATGGTCAAAAAGTATCTGCTGGAGACGTATTGGCAAGACTACCAAAAGAAACTTCTAAAACTAAAGATATTACAGGAGGCTTACCAAGAGTCGCTGAATTATTTGAAGCAAGAAGGCCAAAAGATAGCGCTATAATTGCTGAAAATGATGGAGTGATTGAATTTGGGAAAGAAGTTCGAGGTAAACAAAAAATTTCTATTGTTTCTACTAATGGCGAGTCGTCAAATTATTTAATTCCAAAAGGTAAACACGTTAATTTTAATCAAGGTGAAAAAATTAAAAAAGGTGAGTACTTATTGGATGGAAGTCCAGCGCCACATGATATATTAAGAATTTTAGGTGTTGAAAAATTGACAGAGTATTTTGTTAGTGAAGTTCAAGAAGTTTATAGATTACAAGGTGTGGTTATTAACGACAAACATATTGAAACGATTGTAAGACAAATGTTAAAAAAAGTTGAAGTAAAAAATCCAGGGGATTCTGATCTGTTGTTAGGTGAAGTAATAGATCTTAATGATATAAAAGCATTAAATGAGAAACTTGCGTCAGAAAAGAAAAACCAAGTTGAATTTGAAAGAGTTTTACTTGGTATAACAAAAGCTTCATTACAAACAAATTCCTTCATATCTGCTGCTTCTTTCCAAGAAACAACCCGTGTCCTAACAGATGCATCGATTAAAGGTAAAATTGATCACTTAGAAGGTTTAAAAGAAAACGTAATTGTAGGAAGATTAGTCCCTGCTGGAACAGGATTAACTAAAATGGGCTGGGATAAAGCTGCTCAAAAAGAAGATCAGCTTAGACTCGAAGAATTGAATAAACAAGAGCAAGAGACCCCTCAAACCACTGAATAATAAAGTAATTTTACGCATTATATCTTCTCAATTACCATTGACTTTTTCAAGTTCAATGTTAGTTTATCGCAAATTTTGAAAGTTAGAAGTAAGGCAATACTTAACCTTAAACACTAACAACAAATTCGACCTGTCCTACATTCTATTTCAAAATATTATTATGCCGACTATAAACCAGTTGATAAAAAAACCAAGAGTGAAGCCTTTAGTTCGAAATAAGGTCCCCGCTTTACAAAAGCAACCACTTAAAAGAGGTGTTTGTGTAAAAGTTTATACTACAACTCCAAAGAAACCAAATTCTGCTTTAAGAAAAGTAGCGAGAGTAAGACTATCGAATGGATTTGAGGTAACTGCTTATATACCTGGAGAAGGTCACAATCTTCAAGAACACTCTGTAGTAATGATAAGAGGTGGTCGAGTAAAAGACTTACCTGGTGTTCGTTACCATATCTTAAGAGGAAATCTTGATACACAAGGTGTTGCTAATAGAAAAAAAAGAAGATCTTTATACGGAACAAAAAAACCTAAATAATTTAATGTCTAGAAAAAGAAAAGCGCCAATAAGAAAAATATATCCAGATCCAAAATATCGATCAGTTATTATTTCCAAATTTATTAACTCAATAATGTATGATGGAAAAAGATCCACGGCAGAAAAAATTTTATATGATGCACTCGATAAAATTAAATCCAAAAGTAAAGATGATCCGCTTAAAGTTTTTAATAGTGCTATTAATAACGTTAAACCAAATTTAGAAGTTAGATCAAGAAGAGTCGGAGGAGCAACTTATCAAGTTCCAGTCGAGGTTAAACCTAATAGAGGACAGGCTTTAGCTTTAAGATGGTTAATTGATGCAACACGAAAAAGAAAAAACAAAACGATGTCAGAAAAACTATATTTTGAAATATTAGATGCATCTCAAAACAAGGGGTCAGCGATTAAAAAAAGAGAGGATACTCACAAAATGGCAGAGTCAAATAAAGCATTTGCACATTTTAGGTGGTAATTATGAGCAATAAATATTCTTTAAACAAATATAGAAATATAGGAATTATGGCGCACATCGACGCCGGTAAAACAACTACTACTGAAAGAATTTTATATTACACAGGTAAAAGTCACAAAATAGGGGAAGTACATGATGGTGCCGCAACAATGGATTGGATGGAACAAGAACAAGAACGAGGTATAACAATAACATCAGCAGCAACCACTTGTTTTTGGAGAGATCATAGGATCAATATTATTGATACACCGGGACACGTAGATTTTACAATTGAAGTTGAAAGATCTCTAAAAGTTTTAGATGGGGCAGTAGCAGTATTTGATGGAGTAGCTGGCGTAGAACCACAATCAGAAACAGTGTGGAGACAGGCTGACAAATATAGAGTTCCAAGAATATGTTTTGTAAATAAACTAGATAGAACTGGAGCAGATTTTTTTAGGTGCGTAGACATGATAAAAGAAAGACTTGGTGCAAAACCTCTCGTTCTTCAAATTCCTGTAGGTATTGAAGCAGATCTAAAGGGAATTATAGATTTAGTAAAAATGAAAGCTGTTATCTGGCAAAACGAGGACCTTGGAGCAAAATTTGACCTAGTAGATATACCTGAAGATTTAAAAGAAAAGGCATCACAATATAGAAAAGAATTAGTTGAAACAGCAGTAGAAGAAGATGAAAGTTTAATGGAGGAATATCTAAACGGAAAAGAGCCTTCAGAATCAGATTTAATTAAATGTATCAGAAAGGGAACTTTAGCATTTAATTTTGTGCCAATAACTACTGGATCTGCTTTTAAAAATAAAGGAGTTCAACCATTATTAGATGCAGTTATAGATTATTTACCTAGCCCAGAGGATTTAAAATCAATTGAAGGTACAAAACTAGGGTCAGAAGAAAAAGTTCAAATGAAATTTGCTGATAATGAGCCTTTTTCAGGATTAGCTTTTAAAGTAGCCAACGATCCTTTTGTTGGATCCTTAACTTTTGTTAGAATTTATTCAGGAACATTAAAATCTGGTACTTCCGTTTACAATTCCTCAAAAGAAAAATCAGAGCGTGTAGGAAGAATGTTGTTAATGCACGCCAATAGCAGAGAAGACATTAAGGAGGCAAACGCTGGAGATATAGTTGCATTAGCAGGTTTGAAGTACACGATTACTGGTCACACTTTATGTGGCGAAGATAACCCTATTTTACTAGAACCTATGGAATTCCCTGACCCTGTGATTGAAATTGCAGTTGAACCAAAAACTAAAGGAGACCAAGAAAAAATGGGTGAAGCTTTAGGAAGACTGGCTAAAGAGGATCCATCTTTTAGAGTAACATCAGACGAGGAGTCAGGTCAGACAATTATTAAGGGAATGGGAGAACTACATCTGGATATCATTGTAGATAGAATGAAAAGAGAATTTAAAGTTGAAGCTAATATTGGAGCCCCACAAGTTGCATATCGAGAGACCATTCTTGGCTCATCAGAAGTGACCTATATACATAAAAAACAAAGTGGTGGAGCAGGCCAATTCGCAAAAGTTACTTTACTAGTTGAGCCTTTAGAACCAGGCAAAGGAAGAGAAGTTGAAAATAAAATTAAAGGTGGGGCAATACCAAAAGAGTTTATTCCTGGAGTAGAAAAAGGAGTTGAAAGCGTTGCAGACAGTGGAATTTTAGCAGGCTTTCCTTTAATAGACTACAAAGTTACTATTCTTGATGGATTACATCACGATGTAGACTCAAGTGTCTTAGCTTTTGAAATTGCAAGCAGAATGTGTTTTAGAGATGCGTGCACAAAAGCACAACTAAAATTATTAGAACCTATTATGAAAGTTGAAGTAGTTACCCCAGAAGATTTCATGGGTGATGTAATTGGTGACCTCAACAGTCGAAGAGGTCAAGTAGGATCAACAGAACCCAGAGGAAATGCTACTGCAATCCAGGCATCTGTTCCTTTAGCTAATATGTTTGGTTATATAAATAATCTGAGATCATCAACCCAAGGAAGAGCCCAATACACGATGCAATTTAGTCATTATGATAAAGTCCCACAAAATGTTCAGGATGAAGTAACAAAGAAATTAGCATAACATGGAAAATCAAAATATAAGAATTCATTTAAAAGCTTACGATAACAAAATTTTAGATTTATCGACTGAGGAGATTGTTAATACTGCAAAAAGAACTGGAGCTCAAGTTAAAGGACCAATTCCTTTACCGACAAGAATAGAGAGATTTACTGTTTTAAGATCTCCTCATATTGATAAAAAAAGTAGAGAACAGTTCGAGTCAAGAACACATAAAAGATTAATTGATATAATTGAACCAACTCCACAAACAGTAGAGGCTTTAATGAAACTAGATCTCGCCTCTGGTGTTGACATAGAAATAAAGATTTAAAATGACGATAGGATTAATAGGAACTAAATTAGGTATGACCAGAGAATTTATACAGTCAGGTCAATCTATACCTGTAACGGTAATTAAAATTGAAAAAGGTCGAGTTATAGATGTGATTGAAAAAGAAAAAAGAGGTTATTCAGCTATAAAAGTTGGTTACTTTAAAATTAAAAATTCAAAACTTACTAAACAAATGAAAGGATTTTTTGCAAAAAAAAATACAGAACCAAAAAAAATTCTAAAAGAATTTAGAGTAGAAAATACTGAAAATTTTAAAACAGGTAATGAACTAGGATTAGAAATTTTTAAAGATAAAAAATTTGTTGATATTAAAGCCAAAACCATAGGTAAGGGTTTTGCAGGAGTTATGAAAAGATGGAATTTTGGTGGACTAAGAGCATCGCATGGTGTTTCAGTTTCGCATAGATCTCATGGTTCTACTGGACAAAATCAGGATCCTGGTAAAGTTTTTAAAGGAAAAAAAATGGCTGGCCACATGGGTGATAAATATAGAACTATGTTAAATTTGGAAATAATTAAATCTGACATAGATAATAATCTTCTATATGTAAAAGGATCTATTCCAGGAAGTAAAAATACAACAGTTTATTTAAGAGGCTCAATTAAAAATATTTCAAGAAAAACAACACTTGAAAAACATAAAGAAAAATTAAAAAAAACTGAAGCCGCAAAGGGAAAAAAGAAATAAATGAAAGTAAAGTTGCTTAACATAGATAATACAAAATCAGAGTTGATCGAAGTTTCTGATAAGCTTCTGAAACAAAAGATAAACCACAAACTTATTAAGTCTGTAGTGGATTGGCAATTGAGTCATTTAAAGCCTAGAACAGCTAAAACTAAACAGAAAAACGAAATTAAAGGTTCGACAAGAAAAATCGTACCTCAAAAAGGTAGCGGAGGAGCTCGACATGCTAGTAGAAAAGCTCCAATATTTGTTGGCGGAGGTATAGCTCATGGGCCTAAAGGCGCAGTTTATAAATTAAAAAAAATTAATAAAAAAGTCAGAAAAATAGCTTTAGCTCAAACATTAACAAAAAAGAATATGGATAAAAATTTATATATCCTATCTGATATAAAAAAAAAGATTAAGAAAACAAAGGATTTTAATAAATTTTTAGTTACCAATAATTTAAAAAATGTTGTTATCATTTCGGATAAAATTTCATTAGAAAATATTTATACATCTGCTAGAAATATAAAGGATCTTAAAGTCATTAACGAAGCGGGTGCAAATATTTATGACATGTTAAAATATAAAAATGTTTTGCTTACGTTAAGCTCAATAAAAAGTCTTGAAAAAAGGATATTTGATGAAAAAAATTAATAGCTTAGACTCTATAATTAGACCAATAATAACTGAAAAAGCTACTATTTTGTCTGAACAGAATAAAACTGTATTTAAAGTACATAATTCAGCCAACAAAAAAAATATAAAAAAAAATATTGAAAAAATATTTAAAGTAAATGTAATTAAAATAAACATTATTAATCTAAAATCAAAAAAGAAACTTAAACAAGGAAGACTCTCTACTAAAAGTGGTTACAAAAAAGCGATTGTTACTTTAAAAAAAGGTCAGAGTATTGATCTTACTACTGGAATATAATTATGGCTCTTAAAACTTTTAAACCTTATACTAAATCTAATAGAGGAACAGTAATTGTTGATAAATCGAATCTTTGGAAGGGCGCACCTTATAAACCCCTAACAAAAGGGCAAAAGTCAACTGGTGGAAGAAATAATTATGGTAGAATAACTTCTAGGCACAAAGGTGGTGGCTCAAAACATAAATTCAGAATAATAGATTTTTATAGAAAAAAGAAAAATGTCAGCGCAGATATAGAAAGAATAGAATATGATCCCAATAGAACTTCTCATATAGCTTTAGTTAAATATGAGGATAATGAGAGAAATTATATTATATGCCCAAAGGGCCTAAAAGTAGGTGATAAAATAATCTCAGGTGAAAATATTGAAATAAAAATTGGAAACTGTCTGCAGTTAAAAGATATTCCTCCGGGAACAAATTTACACAATGTTGAATTAATACCTGGTAACGGCGGTAAATTAGCAAGATCGGCAGGTTCCTCAGTAACATTATCTGGTATAGACGGTGATTATGCAATTCTTAAGTTATCATCTGGAGAAACAAGAAAAGTAAGCGTAAATTGTTGTGCAACGATTGGAACTGTGTCTAATCCTGACCAAAAGAATATTAAAATCGGTAAAGCTGGAAGAAATAGATGGAAAGGAGTAAGACCTCAATCGAGAGGTGTTGCTATGAATCCAGTCGACCATCCACACGGTGGTGGTGAAGGCAAAACTTCAGGGGGCAGAAGCCCTGTTTCACCTTGGGGTCAATCAGCTAAGGGCTTGAAAACTAGAAAACCAAAAAGAAGCGATAAGTTTATAATTTCTAGAAGAAAGAAAAGGAAATAATTATGACAAGATCAATTTGGAAAGGACCTTTTGTGCACCCAAGTTTATTAAAGAAAATTGATAAACTTAAAAACCAACCATCAAAAAAACCTATCAAAACTTGGTCTAGAAACTCTACAATTATCCCAGATTTTGTTGGTCATAGCTTTATGATTCACAATGGAAAATCTTTTATACCGATAACAATTTCTGAAGAGATGGTGGGGCATAAATTAGGTGAGTTTGCTCCAACAAGATCTTTTAAAGGCCATACACCAGCTGATAAAAAAGCTGCTGCAGAAAAGGCAGCTGCTGCACCATCAGGAGGAACAGATGCAAAAAAATAATACTGTTAAAGCTATAAATAAAAACGTGAGATCAAGTCAAAGAAAAATTTCATTAGTCTTAGATCATATTAGAGGTAAAAAAGTTGGTATTGTTCTTAAGGATTTAGAATTTATAAGAAAAAAAATATCACACGATATAAGCAAAACAGTGAAATCAGCTTTGGCAAATGCAGAAAATAATAAACAATATGATATTGACAATTTATTTATCAAAGAGGCATATGTTGGAAAATCTTTAGTTATGAAAAGATTTAGACCGAGAGCCAAAGGTAGAGCTAGTCCAATAAAAAAACCTTTTAGCAGAATAACTATAGTTCTTAGTGAAAACAAGGAGGCAAAAGATGGGTCAAAAAATTAATCCTATTGGTTTAAGATTAGGCATCAATAGAGGTTGGGATTCCACTTGGTTTGCCAAGAAAAAGGATTTTGGGAAATATCTTATTGAGGATTTCAAAATTAGAGAATTTATAAAAAAGAATATTACTAATTCAGGTGTGTCTGAGATAATCATAGAACGTTCTTCAAAAAAGTGCACGGTTTCTATTCATACATCTAGACCTGGTTTTGTTATAGGAAAAAAAGGCTCAGATATTGAAAAGATTAAAAAGAACTTGATGAAGATCACTGATAGTGAGGTTAATGTAAACATTAAGGAAATAAAAAAACCAGAGCTAAATGCTAATTTAGTTGCTGAAAATATAGCGCAACAATTAGTTAAAAGAATTGCTTACAGAAGAGCAATGAAGCGTGCGATGCAATCTGCTATGAGATTAAACGCTAAAGGTATTAAAGTAATGGTAAGTGGTAGATTGGCTGGGAACGAAATAGCTAGAACAGAGTGGCTTAGAGAAGGAAGCATACCATCTCACACTTTAAGAGCTAATATCGACTATGGTTTTGCTGAAGCTTTAACAACATATGGAATAATCGGTATTAAAGTTTGGATTTATAAAGGGGCGTTATTTGAAAAAGATGTCGAAAAAGAAAAAAAAGAGAGGGTGAAAAATGTTACAGCCAACAAGAACTAAATTTAGAAAAGCCTTTAAAGGCAGGATACATGGAAAAGCCTCAAGAGCAGTTACATTGAATTATGGACAATTTGGTTTAAAGGCCATGCAGCCAGACAGAGTCATTGGAAAACAAATAGAAGCGGCTAGGGTTGCTTTAACTCGTTATATGAAGAGAACTGGAAAAGTATGGACTAGAGTATTTCCCAATATCCCTGTTTCAAAGAAACCAACCGAAGTACGTATGGGTAAAGGCAAAGGATCACCAGAGTATTATGCATGCAGAGTAAAACCAGGAAGAATAATATTTGAGGTTGATGGAGTATCTGAAGAAGTAGCAAGAGAAGCGCTTTATAAAGCTTCAGCTAAATTACCAATAAAAACAAAATTTATAAGTAGATAAAATGGCAAAAAAGAAAAAAGAAGATAATAAGTTAACAAAAGACCAAGCATTAAAGAAACTTGAGATGTTAAAAAAAGACTTATTTAATATAAGATTTAAAAAAATAAATAATCAGGTTGAAAATCCAGCTTTATACGGTGAGATTAAAAAGAACATAGCAAGATTAAATACAACTATAAGAAACAATAATGACAAAAAAAATACTTAAAGGTGTTGTTACCAGCGCAAAAAATAATAAGACTGTAGTGGTAGAGGTCACTAGAAAATTTGCGCATCCTTTTTATGGAAAAGTAATAAAGAGATCAAAAAAATATCACGCCCATGACGAAAAGAACAAAATTAAAGAGGGTCAAATTATTTCAATTGAAGAATGTAAACCAATTTCCAAGAAAAAAAGGTGGAGAATAAAAGAATAATGATACAAGTTCAAACAGAATTAAATGTGGCTGATAATACAGGCGCTAGAAGAGTTGAGTGTATTAAGGTTCTTGGTGGCTCGAAAAGAAGATATGCTTCAGTTGGAGACATTATTATCATCAGTGTTAAAGATGCTATACCTAAAGGAAAGGTTAAAAAAGGTGCTGTTCATAAAGCGGTTGTTGTTAGAACTAGAAAAGAAATTTATAGAAATGATGGTTCAAAAATACAATTTGATACAAATGCAGTTGTTTTAACTGATGATAAAGGCGAACCAATCGGAACAAGAATTTTTGGTCCAGTTACTAGAGAATTAAGGGTTAAAGGTCATACTAAAATAATTTCACTAGCTCCGGAGGTTCTTTAAAGATGAATATAAAAAAAGGTGCACAAATCAAAGTATTATCTGGAAAGGATAAAGGTAAAACTGGCGAAGTGTTAGAAATCGATAGAAAAAACGAAAGATTGAAAGTTAAATCAATAAACATGATTAAAAAGCATTTAAAACCAACAAAAGAAAATAAAGGTGGAATTGTTTCCAAAGAAAATTTTATTCATATATCTAATATAAAAAATATTGACAATAAAAAGAAAATTGAAAAAACCAAGAAAGAGATTAAAAAATGACACCAAGACTTAAAAGCTTGTATGAAAATAATATAATTAATAATTTGATGAGTAAATTGAATTTTAAGAACAAAAATCAAGCACCTAAATTAATCAAAATTGTTATTAATATGGGTTTAGGTGAAGACGCATCAGATGGTAAAAAAGTACAAACTAGTTTAGAAGATCTAACTTTAATTAGTGGTCAAAAGGCTGTTATCACAAAATTTAAAAAATCTATTTCTAATTTCAAAACAAGGCAGGGGCAAAGCGCCGGAGTAAAAGTTACTTTAAGATCGAATAGAATGTATGAATTTGTTGATAGACTTGTTAACATTGCATTACCAAGGATTAAAGATTTTAGAGGATTAAAGTCATCAGGTATTGATAACTCTGGAAATTATAGCTTTGGCATAAAAGAGCATATTGTTTTTCCAGAGGTAAATTTTGACAAAGTTGATAAGATTAGAGGTCTAGATATAACAATAGTAACGTCTAGCTCTTCGAAACAAAGTACATTGGCACTACTTAAGGAATTTAATTTTCCTATAACAGAAAAAAAAGAGAGGTAAAATGGCAAAAAAAAGCTCGATACAGAAAAATCTTAAAAGAATAAAAATGGTAGATAGATATGCAAAGAAAAGAGACTCACTAAAAAAGATTATTAAAAATAAAAAATTAGAGTTATCTGAAAGATTTGCTGCACAATTAAAATTAGATAAGCTGCCAAAAAATTCTTCAAAAGTAAGAATAAGAAATAGATGTGGAATTACAGGTAGACCACATGGTTATTATAGAAAATTAAAAATTTCTAGGATTGCACTGCGAGATATGGCTTCGGCAGGAAAAATTCCTGGTATAACTAAATCGAGTTGGTAGGAGGAAAATGAGTATAATTGATCCAGTAGGAGATATGTTTACTAGAATAAGAAATGGGCAGATGAGAAACTTAAGTTTTGTAATTGTTCCAGCTTCTAACTTTAGAGTAAAAATATTAGATATTTTAAAAAATGAAGGATATATAGTGAATTATATTTTAGAAAATTCAGACACTAATAAAAAAACTCTTAAAGTAAACTTAAAGTACTATGAGGGTAGCCCTGTAATAAAAGAAATTAAAAGAATTTCTAAACCAGGCAGAAGAGTGTATTCTAGAGCAAATAGTATACCAAGAATTCAAAATGGTTTAGGATTAGCTATTATTTCCACACCTCAAGGAGTTATGTCAGATGTGGACGCTAGAAAAAATAACATTGGCGGAGAGGTAATTTGCAAGGTGTTTTAATGTCGAAGATAGGAAAAAAAAGTATAATAATGCCAAAGGATACCACTATTAAAGTGGAAGGAGATAAATTAACTATAAATGGGCCTAAAGGAAGTAAAATACTTTTTATTAGTGAAAAAATATTTGTAACAAAAATTAATGATAAAAATGAATTTCAAATATCTCCTAAAAATAAAGAAACAAATAACAAAACCTCTTTATTGTGGGGCACTTATAGAAGTTTGATTAATAATGCAATAACAGGAGTGTCAGTTGGTCACGAAATGATACTAGAACTTAATGGTGTTGGTTTTAGAGCAAATTTAAAAGGAGATATCTTAAATTTACAAATAGGTTTTAGTCATGATGTAAATTTTAAGATACCCAAAGATGTAAAACTTCAGGTTGAAAAACAAACAATAATAAAAATAAATGGAGTAGACAAAGAGTTAGTCTCAAAAATCGCAGCTGATATTAAAGCATTAAAACCAATTGAACCGTATAAAGGAAAAGGAATAAAAGAAAGAAATGAATACATACTTAGAAAAGAAGGAAAAAAGAAATAAATGAGAAAAATTAACACAAAAATTAAAAGAAAAATAAGAAATAGAAAAAAACTTAAGATGGTAAGCCAAAATAAGTTAAGAGTTTCTGTTTATAAATCTTTAAAGAATATTTCTGCACAAATAATTGATGATAATTTAAAAAAAACAATAGTTTCAGCCTCCTCAGTAGGAAAAGCTTTAAAAAAAGATAAAATTAAAAAAATTGATTTATCAAATACTATTGGTGAACTCTTAGCAAAAAGAGCTAAAGAAAAAAAAATCGATAGCGTGTATTTTGACAGAGGTGCATACAAATATCATGGAAGAATTAAAGCTTTAGCAGACTCATTAAGGAAAAATGGATTGAAATTTTAATATGATAGAAAACGAATTTAAAGAAAAATTAGTTGCTATAAATAGAATTACCAAGGTAGTTAAAGGAGGAAGAAGATTTGGTTTTGCTGCCTTAGTAGTTGTAGGAAATCAAAAAGGATCTATTGGAATTGGCCAAGGTAAATCTAAACAGGTCCCTGATGCCATCAAAAAAGCAACAGAGGTAGCTAAAAGAAACCAAGTTAAGATCCCTCTTAAAGATGGCAGAACACTTCATCACGATGTGAAAGGTAAAAATGGGTCTGGAAAAGTTTTTATGAGGTCAGCTCCTGCTGGCACAGGCATAATTGCTGGCGGTGCAATTAGATCAGTTTGCGAGGTTTTGGGTATTCAAGACGTAGTTGCTAAATCATTAGGCTCAGCTAATCCACATAACGTTTTGAAAGCTTGTGTAAATGGGTTACGTACACAAACATCGCCAAAAATTTTATCAAATATAAGAGGAAAAAAAATATCTGAAATAATATCTAAGAGAGAAAATAAACAATGAGACTAAATAATTTTGAAAAAAGTAATAAAAAAAAGATTAGACCAGGTAGAGGGATAGGCTCAGGTAAAGGAAAAACTTCTGGAAGAGGACACAAAGGTCAAAAATCTAGATCAGGAGTTGCAATTAAAAGTTTTGAGGGTGGTCAAATGCCTTTATATAGAAGACTACCAAAAAGAGGTTTTAAATCTTTTAAGAACAACAAAATCGCAATAATCAATCTAGCAAACATTCAAAATTATCATGAGCAAAAAAAGATAGATTTAAAGGAAAGTGTTGATTTAAAACTTCTTCAAAGTAAAAAAATAATATCAAAAAAATACTTAAGATTAAAAATCTTAGGTCAAGGAGAAATTAAAAATAAACTTAATATAACGGCTAATTTCATTTCAAAACAAGCAAAAGAGAAAATTGAAAAAATTGGTGGTAAATTAACTCTTTTAAAAAAATAACTTAATATGTCTAGTGAAAATTTATCTACTGGAGCATTTAGTCAAGCAACTGACCTTAAAAATAGAATATTCTTTACAATATTTCTTTTAATAATTTATAGACTGGGTACTTATGTGCCTTTAGCTGGAATCGATCCAGATTCTTTGAAAGAAATAATGGCCTCAAGTCAAAAAGGTCTTCTTGGAATGTTTAATATGTTTTCAGGTGGTGCAGTTACTAGGATGGCAATTTTTGCTTTGGGTATTATGCCTTATATTTCATCTTCAATTATTGTCCAGCTTTTAACTGGTACATCGGATTATTTTAAAAATTTAAAAGATCAAGGAGAAATAGGAAGAAAAAAAATAACACAAATTACTAGATACGGAACTGTTTTAATAGCAGGATTACAAGGTTATGGTGTATCAGTAGGATTAGAAAATGCAGGTAACTTAGTTACTGAGCCAGGTATGTATTTTCGAATTACTACTACGATTTCTTTAGTTGCTGGAACTACATTTTTAATGTGGTTAGGCGAACAAATAACATTAAGAGGAATAGGTAATGGAATTTCACTTATTATATTTTCAGGAATTGTTGCCGAGATTCCGAGAGCATTAGCTTCAACATTTGAACTAGGAAGAACAGGTGCACTTTCGGCATTAATGATCGTTGGAATATTTATTTTAGTGATAGTAACGGTATTATTCATTGTTTTTTTTGAGAGAGCTGTAAGAAAAATTTTAATAAATTATCCTAAAAGACAAATGGGAAATAAAATTTATGGTGGAGAGTCATCCCACTTGCCATTAAAAATAAACACAGCTGGAGTGATACCAGCAATTTTTGCCTCTGCTTTATTATTATTACCTGTTACAATAAGCAACTTTGGCTTTTCAGAGTCAGAATTTTTTATAAAAATTTCATCATTATTTACACAAGGTCAGCCTCTGTATATGATGCTATATGCGTCTGGAATAATATTTTTCTCATTTTTTTATACTTCGATAGTTTTTAATCCAAAAGAAACAGCTGAAAATTTAAGAAAGTATGGCGGTTATATTCCAGGCATAAGACCTGGAGAAAGGTCAGCGGAATATATTGAGACCATTTTAACAAGACTTACAACTATAGGGGCAACATATCTTACAATAGTTTGTTTAATGCCTGAATTTTTAATAGCTAGATATCCAATTCCTTTTTATCTAGGAGGCACATCAATCTTAATTGTTGTTGTCGTAGCTATGGATACCGTAACTCAAGTGCAGACAAGACTAATGAGCTCTCAATATGAGTCATTGATTAAAAAAGCTAAATTTGGGAAATAGTTAAATGAACATAGTGATTTTTGGACCACCTGGAGCTGGCAAAGGAACCCAGTCTAAATTTATCGCAGAAAAATTTAATATGTACAAATTGTCTACGGGTGATATTTTAAGAAAAGAAATGTCAGAAAATACTGAAATTGGAAAAAAAATATCTTCGGTAATTAATACCGGCTCTCTTGTTTCAGATCAAATCGTTTCGGATATGATTGAAAAAGTTATATCTAATAATGATTATCACAATAAAATTATTTTTGATGGATATCCAAGAAATTTAATTCAAGCAAAAAATTTGGAAAATTTATTAAAAAAATATGAACAAAAAATTAGTATAGTATTAAAATTATCAGTGAGTTTGGAAACTGTAAAAAAAAGAATTTCAGAAAGAAAATCTTTAGAAAAAAGAACTGATGATGATAAAGATATAGCAATTAAAAGGTACAAAACTTATGAAAATTCTACTGAACCTGTGATTGAATATTATAAAAAATTGAATTTATTAAAGGTCATTGATGGAGAAAGCTCAATAGATCAAATAAATAAAGAAATTAGCGATATTATTTCTTCTATATAGGGTTGACTTTGCTTAATAACGCCATTAAATACGCTCATAGAAATTAAACCCTTAATATTATGGCTCGTATAGCAGGAATAAATATTCCCCAAAACAAAGTTGTTAGCGTTGCTCTAACCTACATTCATGGCATAGGTCTTCACTCGTCTAAAAAAATTTGCAGAAAATTAAATATCGCTGAAAAAACAAGAGTTAATGAATTATCTGAAGACCAAGTATTAAAAATCAGAGAGTATATCGATAGCAACCACAAAGTTGAAGGTGATCTCAGAAGAGAGGTATCTGTTAACATTAAGCGACTAGTTGATTTAGCCACATATAGAGGTAGCCGTCATAAAAAAAAATTACCAGTAAGAGGTCAAAGGACCCACTGTAACGCTCGCACAAGAAAAGGTAAAGCTATAGCCATAGCAGGAAAAAAACTTACTCCATTGAAAAAATAAAAATTATATGAATAAAAAGAATAGTAAACCTGAAAATAAAGAAGCAGTTGAAAAAGAAAGCCCAAAAAAAGTTTCTCAATTTAAGAAAAAAAAGAAAGTTAAACGAAACATTTCTTCGGGTATAGCTTTTGTAAACTCAACTTTTAATAACACAATAATCTCTATAGCTGATGAAACTGGCAATGTTATTTCATGGTCTTCAGCTGGTGCAAAAGGATTTAAAGGCTCAAGAAAATCCACACCTTATGCTGCACAAGTAGCAGCCGATGATGCTGGTGCTAAAGCATACGAGATGGGTTTAAGAACTTTGACTGTTCAAGTGAAAGGACCTGGTTCAGGAAGAGAAACAGCACTAAGGTCATTACAATCGAGAGGCTTTAAAATAATTTCTATTAAAGACACAACCCCTATGCCACATAATGGAACGAGACCACCAAAAAAAAGGAGAGTATAATGCAGACGAGTTCAAATGTAATAGATAAAAATTGGAAAGATTTAATTAAACCTAATAAACTAGATATATCAAGCAATAATGATAAATCCATAGCTAAAGTTATAGCTGAACCTCTGGAAAAAGGTTTCGGACAAACTATAGGCAATTCTTTAAGAAGAATTTTGCTTTCTTCGATACAAGGTGCCGCTGTTACCGCAATTCAAATTGATGGAGTCTTACATGAGTTTTCTTCAATTAAAGGTGTGCGTGAAGATGTAACTGATATTGTACTTAATGTTAAAAATTTAGCGATTAAATCTTCATCTTCAGGTCAGAAAAAAATTGTACTTGATGTAAAAGGCCCCAAAGAAGTAAAAGCCAAAGATATCTCTTTAGTTTCAGAAGTAGAAATTCTAAATCCCGATCAAACAATTTGTAATGTAGATGAAAAAACTAATTTTCATATGGAATTATTTATTAATACTGGTAAAGGATATGTTCCTGCTCCAAAAAATAGATCGGAAGATAGTCCTTTAGGTTTAATATCTATTGACTCATTATTTAGTCCAGTCAAAAAAGTTTCTTTTTCTATTGAGAATACTAGAGCAGGAAGTGCTTTAGATTATGATAAATTAGTTATGACGGTTGAAACTAATGGAACAGTTGCCGCTGAAGATGCAATAGCTTACTCAGCTAGAATTTTTCAAGATCAATTATCTATGTTCGTAAATTTTGAGGATCCAAAAGAAGTTGTTAAAGAAGTTAAAACATCAGAGCCAGAATTTAACAAAAACTTATTAAAAAGAGTTGAAGAATTAGAACTTTCAGTTAGATCTATGAATTGCCTAAAAAATGATAACATAATTTATATAGGAGATTTAGTTCAAAAAACTGAACCTGAGATGCTAAGAACACCAAATTTTGGTAGAAAATCATTAAATGAGATTAAAGAAGTTTTAAGCACGATGTCTCTTTATCTTGGCATGGAAATTCCAAATTGGCCACCTGATAACATAGCAGAAATGTCGAAAAAACTAGAGGAAAATAATTATTAATGAGACATAACTTAGGATATAGAAAATTAAATAAAACTTCAGAACACAGGAAGGCATTATTTAAAAACATGCTTAACTCTCTCATCAAGTATGAACAAATTGTTACTACACTTCCTAAGGCTAAGGAGTTAAAGCCACAAATAGATAAAGTTATAACCATTGGTAAAAAAAATGATCTTCACAATAAAAAAAAACTATTTTCAAAATTACAAAATCAATTTTCAGTGAAGAAAGTATTTGATGAGCTCTCTAAAAGATATAGCAAGAGAAAAGGTGGATATTCTAGAGTCCTTAAAGCTGGATTTAGAACTGGAGATGATGCTCCCATGGCTGTTATCGAGTTAGTTGATAGAAATACTGAAGCTAAAAAAATAGACAAACCAAAAAAAGTTGAAGCAGAAAACAAAGAAAAAACTAAAGCTGCAACAAAATAAATATTAGTCTCTGCATGGCAGAAAAGCACGTTATTAATTCACAAGCACATAATACACGAATTGATAGATGGTTTAGCAACGAAATAAAACATCTACCGAATTCGCTATTACAAAGATTATTTAGGTTAAAAAAAATTAAGGTAAATAGAAAAAAAATTAAATCATCATATAGGCTCAAAACTGGTGATGTAGTAGAAATATTTAATATGAATGATTACAAACCGACAAATTTTAAAAAAAAAATAAATTATATTCCTTCATCTAAAGAGAGTGAAAATATAAATGAATTAGTTATTCACGAAAATGAGGACTTTGTAGTAATTAATAAACCTAGAGGAATAGCAGTTCAATCAGGCACAAAAAATTTAAAAAACATTATAGATGTTTTAAAATATTCTAAATCTTTTAATGAGACAAAACCTTATATTGTCCATAGAATTGATAAAGAGACTACAGGAATTTTTTTAGTAGCTAAAAATAAACCCTCTGCACAATTTTTTACATCATTATTTAGATTAAGAAAAATACATAAAAGTTATATTGCTATTGTAAAAGGCGAAGTTAACGATAATTTAAAAAAGATGGTAGATCATCTTGAATACTTCGAAAAGAATAAAAAGATTAAATTAAAAGCGATAACTTCAGTCAAAATCATAAAAAAGAATACTCATTATTCCCTCTTAGAACTAAATCCTATAACTGGAAGAAAACATCAATTAAGAAAACAATTATACAATAGAGGTCACCCTGTTATAGGTGATCAAAAATATTATATAAATAAAAACAACAATTATAAAAAAATTAACATGATGTTGCATGCACATAAAATTAAATTTATAAAAAATAATGAGAAATTTACCTATCAAGCTAAATTTGATAAAGAATTCACAAAAAGATTAAATTCATGTTTTAGATAAGTTTTTAAGAAAAATTTTTTTTAAATTAAAATTAATTTTTAATGGCTTCTTGATACCTAATTCTAATAAAGAAGTAACACTCTTGTTATTCAAGCCACAGGGAATAATTTTATTATATAAGTTTAAATCATTATTAATATTTATAGAGCAACCATGGTAAGCAATCCATTTTTTTACTCTTATTCCAATTGCAGATATTTTTTCTCCCCCAATCCATATTCCTATATTTTTTCGATCAACATTACCTTTAACACCATATATATTCAAAAATTCAATAATGCTTTTTTCTACTTTATTGACGAGAAGTCTAATATCTTTTTTCCTATTATTTAAATTAATAACAAAATAAATTATTTTTTGGCCTCGATTGTGTAGTGTTAGTTTTCCACCTCTATTTGTCTTAATAATTGAAATTTTTTTATCAAGTATTTCTTCTTCCTTATATCTTACACCCCCTGTGTAGGTAGTTGGATGTTCTAATATCCAAATTAACTCTTTTTTTACACCATTTCTGACATCAATTACTCTCTTTTCAAGAGTATTTATTGCTGTTTTGTATGGTATTGGCCTATTGCTAATTTTTACTTCTATGTTCATTTAAATTGAATTTTATCATTATATGAATTATTAGTCTCATCAAAAGAAATCAAGGATTTTTATGAGTTTAGTTAAATCGATAGGTGGAAAAAAGGTCAATTTTGATTTTAACAAAGAATTTATAAGTATTTTCAGTGATAAAATTAAGTCTTCTGATATAAAATTTATAAACCAAACTCTTGCTGATCTTCATCCTTCTGATGTTGCAAATTTAATTGAAAATTTATCTTCAGAAACTAGAGCAAAGCTACTTGAAATTGAAGAATTTGACATTGAACCTGAAATTTTCATAGAGATAAATGAGTCGATACAGTCAGAAGTTTTACAACTGCTATCTTCGGACTCAGTATCAAAAATTATCAAAAGATTGGAATCTGATAATGCTATTTCAATATTAGAAAATTTAAGTTCAGATAAAAAAAAACTAGTTTTAGATAAATTACCACCAAAAGACCGATTTCTACTAGAAGAAGGTTTAAGTTACCCAGAGGATTCTGCGGCAAGAATAATGCAGCGAGAATTTACAGCAGTTCCAAGTAATTGGTCCGTTGGTCAAACAATAGATTATTTACGTGAAAGTAAAGATCTGCCAGAAGAATTTTTAGAAATATTTGTTGTAGACAGTGACTTTAAACCAATTGGTATAGTTCCTTCATCTAGAGTTTTAAGAACACCAAGAGAAAAAAAAATGAACACAATAATGAGAGAAATGCCAGTCTTGATACCTGTTAACATGGACAAAGAAGAAGTAGGGCATACTTTTGAAAATTATAATTTAGTTTCTGCAGGCGTAATTAATAAGAATAATAAATTGGTTGGAATGATAACCGCAGACGACATAGTAACGGTAGTTCAAGAAGAGGCTGAGGAAGATGTGTTAAGACTTGCTGGTGTGGGTGACGAAGAAATTACTGATAGCGTATTAATTAAGACAAAAAGAAGATTTAACTGGTTACTTTTAAATCTCTTTACAGCTCTGTTAGCAACATGGGTAATAAGTATATTTGGAGCTTCTATAGAACAAATGGTAGCTTTAGCATTTTTAATGCCCATTGTAGCATCAATGGGAGGTAATGCAGGTATGCAAACTTTAGCAGTAACAATTAGGGCAATAGCTACTAAAGAACTTTCATCAGGTAATTTCAATAAAATTGTAGGCAAGGAATTTTTAATTGGAATTTTAAATGGAATTATCTTTGCAATAATTACAGCAGTGATAGTACAATTTTGGTTTAAAGAATTTAAACTTTCATTATTAATAGGCATATCGATGGTTTTAAACATGATTGTTGCAGGTTTGTTTGGTATATTAGTTCCAGTGTCTCTTAAAAAAGCAAATATAGATCCTGCATTAGCCTCTAGTGTTTTTGTTACAACAATAACAGACGTAATTGGTTTTTTATCCTTTTTAGGCATTGGTTCATATTTTTTCCTAAATTAAAAATTATCAATAAGCCTTACTTTGTTAACATAAAAAGCAGAAAATATATTAAAATTTTCATTAAATTTTTTTGCCTTTTTAAAATTATCTAAATTTATAGCTTCGATATAATCTATTTTTTTGATGCCAAACTTTAAAATTTTCTTTTTAATATTAGAAAAATTTATCTTTTGTATTTTATTTTTTTTAATAATATTCTTTTCTTTTCTTAAAAGTTTATAAACTTTTAAAGCTAAAACTTTATCGTATTTATTTAAATTAAAGTTTCTTGAAGAGTAGGGTAAAAATTTGTTCTCCCTTATTGTGTTGCATGGAACAACAAAAGTTTTAATTTTATTTTTGTCTATATGTTTCTTAATTAAAAATAGTTGTTGATAATCTTTTTTACCAAGAAATATATATTTTGGTTTTAAGAGTTCTAAAAATCTATTTACTACATTAACTACTCCTTTAAAATGACCCGGTCTATACTTACCACATAATTTATTAGAAAAAGGGTGAAGATAAATTTTATTGGATGTTTTGAATGAGAAAATATCTCTGTAATTTGGCATATAAAGATATTTTACATTGAGTTTTTTTAAAATCTTCAAATCTCTTTTATAGTTTCTCGGATAAGTGATAAAATCCTTTTTTGAGTTAAATTGTTTTGGATTTACAAAAATACTTACAATAGTAAATTTATTTTTTTTTTTTGCCTTTTTTATTAAGAATTCGTGACCTTTATGGAGACCACCCATTGTTGGTATAAAAGATAAGCAATTTATCTTACTTATTAAGTTCTTAAGGTCTTTTTTTTGCCTAATTATTTTCATTTATAAATCGTAATGATAATAGTTAATAAAAGAATCATATGATAAAACAAGCAATTATTCCACTAGCTGGTTTAGGCACGAGAATGCTGCCTTTGACAAGTGTTACACCAAAAGAATTATTACCAATTAATGGTAAACCTAATTTAGAATATATATTAGATGAATGTTTAGAAGCAGGAATAAAACAATTTATATTTATTATTTCAAAAAATAAAGAAAATATAAAAAAATATTTTTATAATGATACATTTTATAAAAAAATTATTAGAAAGAAAAAAGATAAGAGAATTGAAAATGAATTTAGAAAAATTAAAAAATACCGCTCTATGATTAAATTTGTTTACCAAAATAAACCTAAAGGTACAGGTGACGCTGTGTTCAAATGCAACAAACTAATTAAAAGTAATTTTTTTTTGATGCTCCTACCTGATGATCTAATTATTAAAAAGAATTGCACAAAAGAAATGATTAAACTTCATAAACAAAAAAAGGGATCTATTATAGCAACAAAAAAGGTTCCAAAAAAAACTGTTTCTCGATGGGGCATATTATCTTTAAAAAATAAAAAAAAAAATTATTTCCAAATTACAAATGTTGTAGAAAAACCGAAGATAAAAGACGCTAAGTCTAATTATGCAATAATTGGAAGATATATCTTACCAAAAAAAATAATGAAAGAAATTAAAAGATTAAAACCTGGTCATGGAAAAGAAATTCATATTACAGACGCAATTAAGAATTTAATACACAAAAATGAAAATTTTTATGGAAATATTTTTAAAGGAAAGTATTTAGACTGTGGAACAATAAATGGTTACATTAATTCTGGTATAGAAATATCTAAGGAATAAAATGAATTTATGTATGATAGGTACGGGATATGTCGGTCTAGTAAGTGGAACTTGCTTCGCTGATCTCGGTAATCGAGTATTTTGCGTTGATAAAGACAAAAATAAAATAAATAAATTAAACTCAGGTATTTCAACAATATATGAACCTGGTTTAGACGAACTAATAAAAAAAAATTATTCTGTGGGTAGACTAGTTTTTACCGACAATCTTAAAAAAGCAATTGCAAAATCTGAATTAATTTTTATTTGTGTTGGTACTCCAAACAAAAAAAAATCAAATGATGTTGATTTGTCTTATGTATTCAAGGCAGCAAAAGAAGTTGCTAAAAGTACAAAAAATAAAAAAATACTTATTACTAAATCAACCGTTCCAGTTGGTACTGGCGATACTATTGAAAAATTACTTAAGAAATTAAAAAAAAAGAATATTGAAGTAATTTCCAATCCAGAATTTTTAAGAGAGGGAGAAGCTATTAGAGATTTTAGGTTTCCTGATAGAATAGTAATTGGTTCAAATCGAAAAAAATATTTTAATATATTAAAAAAACTCTATCAACCTTTAATAAATAAAGGTGCAAATTTCTTTACGACATCACGAAGGGGGGCAGAATTAATAAAATACGCATCTAATGCTTTTTTAGCTACTAAAATTACTTTTATAAATGAATTAGCAAACTTATGTGAAAAAGCTAATATAAATATTGAAGACATCTCACTTGGAATGGGAAGTGATAGTCGAATTGGTAGTAGATTCTTAAGGGCAGGACCAGCGTATGGTGGGTCATGTTTTCCAAAAGACACTAAAGGTTTAATTTCTACGGGTGACAAATTTAAAACTAATCTTTCAATAGTAAAATCTGTAATAAAATCAAACGAAAATAGAAAAAGAATACACACTGAAAAAATTAAGAAAATTTTAGGATCTTTAAAAGGAAAAAAAATTGCTTTTTTAGGTGTTACTTTTAAACCCAACACTGATGATATGAGAGATTCTGTTAGTTTAAAAATGATACCTAGTTTATGTAAAAGTGGATCCAAAATTTATTATTATGATCCAACTGGTCCAAAAGTGAATTTTAAGAATATTAAAAACTGTCAATATAAAAAGAATATTAAAGAAACATGTAAAGATGTAGATTTAATAGTTCTACATACAGAATGGGACGAGTTTAAATCTTTAGAATTTAAGAAAATCGTGAAAAAAAGGTCTTTCAGTATATTTGATTTAAGAAATTTATACGATCATAAACAAATGAAAAATAAAAAAATTAAGTATTTTTCAGTCGGTAGACCTAGTTCTAGTTAATTTCAAAAATTGAAACAATTTCCACTGCTGCGCCCAATGGAAGAGAGTTACTGCTAACTGCTGAACGAGTATGAATTCCAATATCTCCAAAAACCTTTGTCATTAGTTCTGAGGCCCCATTGATTACTTTTGGTTGATCGATAAAACCGTCTGTTGAATTAACAAAGCCAGCTAGTTGAATACATGACTTTACTTTACTTAAATCGTTTTCACAGGCTTCGTTTAATTGTGAAATTATATTTATACAACACGCCTCTGCAGCTTTTTTTCCATCCTCTAAACTAATTTCTGAACCAACTTTTCCTTTTATTAGATTTCCATTGGCTTCTAAAGAAATTTGTCCAGATATATATAAATATTTTCCTACTTTTTTAAAAGCTGTATATGAACCAACAGGAGCTGGAGCTTTCGGTAATACTATTTTTAGATTTTCTAAATTTTTTTGTATATTCACTTAAAACTTCTTTTTTAATTTGTCTACACCTTTACCTATATTATCACCAACCTGATCTAAAGTTTGATTGTCTTTACTAAATTCCTTCATCTTATTCATACTTTTTCCAACTATATTACATTCTGCTTTTAATTTAGCCAATATTCCTTCACATCCATCTTTAGAATTAGCTAATGCATTAATTGAAAAAGTTACAAATACAATTGTCAATAAAAATTTCATTTTTTTCTTTTCTTAGCTTTATCATACTCTCGTCTTTTTTCTATCAATATTAATGCTTCTTCCATATTAATTTCAGTTGGATCTTTATCCTCTGGAATAGTTGCATTTAAAGATTTATATTTAATATAAGGTCCATACTGACCTTTCATAACTCTTACCGGCTTTTTATCCTCAGGATGTTCACCAATATTTTTAATTTCAGATGAAGAAACTCTTCCAGGTTTAGCCTCTGAAATTAATGTAGTGGCTCTATTAAGTCCGATAGAAAAAAGATCTTCGATATTTTCTAATCTGGCAGATTTGTTTGCGCATTTTAAATAAGGACCAAATCTACCCACATTAATTGTAATGTCATCATTAAGTTCTGGGTGCTTACCAATAACTTTTGGAAGAGAACATAAGTATTTTGCTTTTTCTAAATTTACATCCTCTAAAGCAAGCCCTTTCGGAATTGACACATTTTTAAAATTATTGTCTTTTTCTTTTTTTAATTTCTTTTTTTTCTTTGGTTTTTCAATTTTTTCTTTATTTAATTCGTATTGTAAATAAGGGCCAAATCTTCCATTTTTCAGAAATATCTCTTTTCCGTCATCGTTTTTTCCAATTAATTTTGGTTCAGCCAAAAAAGATTGTTGAGAAGCTTTAGCTTTTGATAGAGGCCTAGTAAATTTACACTCTGGGTAATTTGAGCAACCTATAAAAGCACCACCTCTAAAGCTATTTTTAAGACTTAATACTCCATTATCACAAATTTTACATTTTCTATCAATCTGATCTTTCTCATTTTTATCAAATATTAAATCACCTAAGCTGTCATTTAGTAAATCTAGTACTTCTCTAGTTCTAATTTCTTTGACAGATCCTACATCATTATAAAAACCTTTCCAAAAAGTTTCTAAGACATTTATATAATTAGTTTTACCACTAGTTATTTCATCAAGTTGGTTTTCTAAATCTGCTGTAAAATTATAGTCAACATATTTAGAAAATAATTTCTCCAAAAATGCAGACAATAATTTACCTCTGTCTGTAGGATGAAATCGTTTATTCAATAATTCTGTGTAATTTCTAGTTGATAAGACTGATATAATGCTAGCATAAGTAGATGGTCTACCAATGCCTAATTCTTCCATTTTTTTTACTAAACTTGCTTCTGAATATCTTGGAAGTGGTGATGTAAAATGCTGTTCATCAATTAATTCTCCTAAAGTTAATTTTTCTCCAACTTTAACTTCTGGTAGTATGTTTTTTTCTTCATCATCGTTTTGAAAGGAATAAATTTTCAAAAAGCCATCAAATTTAATTAAAGAACCGCTTGAAGTAAATTGTACGCTTTTATCTTTTGAATGAATTTGAATAGTGTTTCTGTCAAATTCTGCGGCTTTCATTTGTGACGCTAAGGCTCTTGACCATATTAAATCATATAATTTAAATTGATCTGTACTTAGATATTTTTTCATCTCATCAGGCCTTTTTTTAATATCTGTAGGTCTAATAGCTTCGTGTGCCTCTTGAGCATTTTTAGCTTTTTTCCCTTTATAATTATTTGGATTATCTGGTAAATAATTTTTACCAAGGTCATCTTCAACAAAAGATCTAAAGTCTTTGACTGCTTCATTAGAAATATTTGTTCCATCGGTTCTCATATAAGTGATAAGACCAATTGTTTCTCCATCAATTTCAATTCCTTGATATAATCGTTGTGCTATTTGCATTGTTCGTGATGCACCAAACCCAAATTTGCCAGAAGAAGTTTGTTGAAGTGTTGATGTTGTGAAAGGTGCAGAGGGATTTCTTTTAACAATTTTTGAATTTACATCTTTAACAAAATACTCATGTTTATGAATATTTTCAGTTGTTGTATTGATATCTTTTTTATTTCTAAAACTGAATCTTTCAATTTTTTTATCGTTTACAAAATTTAACTTTGAGAATATATTTTTATTTTTTGAGTTTTTAAAATTTGCATTGATAGTCCAGTACTCCTCAGGTTTAAAAGATTCGATTTCGTGTTCTCTCTCTGTTATAAGTTTGAGAGCAACCGATTGAACTCTGCCAGCTGATTTTGATCCAGGAAGTTTAGTCCATAAAATAGGTGAGATATTAAAACCTACTAGATAATCCAAAGCTCTTCTTGCTAGGTAAGCTTTTACTAAAGTGTCCTCAATTTCTCTGGGATTTTTTATACCATTAAGTACTGCATTTTTTGTAATCTCATTAAACACAACTCTTTCAAGTTTTTTTCCTTTTAATAGTTTTTTATCGTTCAAAACCTGTTTTACGTGCCAAGCAATTGCTTCTCCCTCTCGATCTGGGTCAGTTGCTAAGATTATTTTATCACTTTCTTTTGCAGCATCAGTAATTTCTTTTAAATATTTTTTTGAAAATGAGTCTAGCTCCCACTGCATTTCAAAATTTTTATCAGGATCAACAGAACCATTCTTTGATGGCAAGTCCCTAATATGACCATAACTGGCTAGAACTTTATAGTCTGTTCCTAGATATTTGTTTATTGTTTTAGCTTTTGCTGGGCTTTCAACTATAACTAAATTCATATCTAAGACTTATTCAAAATTTAATATAAATGTCAAATTTATTTAAATTTAACATAAAAAAGCTAATAAATTAAAACTTAATTTTAGTTTCCTTTTTGTCTTTAATTCTCAAAATATTTTGTTTGTGCGTATAAATAATTATTAAGAAAAATAGAATTAAAAAAATATTTTGATAATTATCATAAAAAAATAAATTATAAATTATTAATGATAAAGATGCCATTATAGATGAAAGAGAAGAATATTTAAATAAAAATAAAACAACTAACCAAGTGGTTGCAAAAACTAAAGCTAATTTAAATGATAAAGCTAAAATTATACCAACATAAACTGCTACACCCTTACCACCTTTAAATTTTAGCCAGACAGGAAAAATATGCCCAATGAAACAAATTAATCCGATTAAGTATGTTAATTCAGGAAAATAAATAAAAGAAATCTTAACCACTAAATATCCTTTACCAATATCAAAAATTAAAGTTAATAAAGCTAAAATTTTGTTGCCAGTCCTAAGTACATTAGTAGCGCCTATGTTTCCTGATCCAATTTTTCTTACATCTTTTTTTAAAAAAAATTTAGTAATTATTAAACCAAATGGTATCGACCCCATAAGGTATGCACAAAAAGATAAAATTATAATTTCCATTTTCAAATTTTAAATACGGGTACACCTTTCAAAAAGGTCATCAAAACTTTGCCCTGCAATCTTTTATCTTCTATAGCAGTATTTTTTGATTTGGATTTTAAATTTCCTGCTTTGACCACCCATGGTTTATTTAAATCAATAACACAAATATCTGCATCGGAACCCTTTTTTAAAGTACCTTTATTGATTTTAAGAATGTTCGATGGGTTAATTGTAAGACATTCAACTATCTTGTTAAGCGGCAAAGATTCATTATGATATAGTTCTAGGGCTAGAGGTAAAAGAGTTTCTACACCTATTGCACCAGTGGCTGCTTGTGCAAAAGGAAGTCTTTTACTTTCCTCATCCTCAGGAGTGTGATCAGAAACTATAACGTCAATAAGTCCGTTTTTAATTCCTTGTATTAGAGCTTTTCTATCATCTTCTAGTCGAAGGGGAGGAGATAATTTTAAAAATGTTTTAAAGTCTCCTATATCATTTTCATTTAGAGAAATATTATTTATTGAAACTCCAACACTAAATTGTTTACCATTTAATTTATTCTTCTTTATAACTTCTAAAGAATTCTGAGATGAAATTTGATTGATATGGTACCTACATGGGAATTCACTTAACAAAGATAGATCTCTTTCTATAATAATTTTTTCAGCAATTGGTGATATTCCACTTAAACCAAGTCTATTAGATACCTCACCTTCATTTATACATCTATTTTTTGATAATTCATAATCTTCAGCATGTTGCATAATCAAAACACCAATATCAGATGCATAATCCATTATCCTTGCCATAGTCTCAGTATTTTGAACTGTTTTGTTTACATCACTAAATCCAATAATTCCTTTTGCTGACAATAACCCAAATTCCGTCATTAGCTTACCTTCCATTTGTTTTGTAAGAGAAGCACATGGAAAAAGATTAATTTTTGATTTATCTCGCCCACGTCTCATTATAAAATCTACCATTGAGACATTATCTATAATAGGCCTTGTGTTAGGCATTGTAACAATTGAAGTTACACCACCTGCAAGTGCCGCTTGACTTAAAGTTCTAAAATTTTCTTTATATTCAAATCCTGGTTCTCCAACAAAAGCTTTCATATCAACGATACCAGGTATTATTAGATTTTTTTTAACATCAATTACTTCAGCATTTGGACTGTCTTTTTTTGTTACTTTTTTTCCAATAGCTTTTATTTTTCCATTTTTATCTATAATTACTGAACCCATTTCATCTAATTTTTGAGATGGGTCAACAATTCTTGCATTTATTATAATTTTTTCATTCATTTACAATACAATTTTAAACATGCCATTCTAACAGCCACTCCAAGTTCAACCTGTTCTTTTACTAGACTTACATTAATATCGTCAGCTAATTTGGTATCTATTTCTACTCCTCTATTCATAGGGCCTGGGTGCATGATCAAAGCATTTTTGTTAGCAAACTTTAATTTTTCTGGAGTTAAACCAAAGTGCTCATAGTATTCTCTTTTAGAAGGAAGAAATGATCCTTGCATTCTTTCATTTTGCAATCTCAACATCATAACAATGTCACATCCGTCTAAACCTTTTTTCATATTAGTGAAAGCTTTTACACCCAATCGTTCGATTGATTTTGGCATAAGTGTTTTAGGACCAATAACGTTTACCTCTGCCCCTAGCATATTCATTAAATAAATATTAGATCTTGCAACCCTAGAATGGAGTATGTCACCACAGATTGCTATCTTGAGTCCTTCAATATCACCTTTACGGCTAATTATTGTTAAAGCGTCAAGCAATGCTTGAGTAGGATGTTCTCTTCTACCGTCTCCTGCGTTTATCACTGCGCAATTTACTTTTTGTGAAAGAAGATTTGGTGCACCAGAGTCTTGATGTCTTATAACGATTAAATCTGGATGCATGGCATTAAGTGTCATTGCTGTATCAATAAGCGTTTCCCCTTTTTTGAGAGCAGAATTACTCATGTTCATTGTCATAACATCTGCTCCTAGTCTTTTACCAGCCAAGTCAAAAGAACTTTGTGTTCTAGTCGATGGTTCAAAAAATAAATTGATTTGGGTTTTTCCTCTTAAAGTATCCAATTTTTTGGTAATGCTTCTATTTAATTTAATAAAAGTTTTAGCCTCATTAAGAATCTTCTTAGCTTCTAATATTGATAAGTTTTGAATACCTAAAAGATGTTTGGGTGAGTTTTTAATAGCTGAAATCTTTTTTATTACTGCCATTAAAATCAACTCTATAGGCCTTTTGTCCCATCTTATCAAGTAATATTTTTATTTAAATAATCCAAAACACCTTGTAATATGAATTGAGCTGCATTTTCGTCTAATTTTTGGACCTTTTTACTTACATTTATATCTAAATTGCTAGATAAATTGAAAGCCCCCTCACTTGATAACCTCTCATCCCACATTGTGATATTTTCTGTAACATCTTTTGATAAGTTTAAAGCCATATCTTTTGCTGATTGAGAGGATGAACTAGATGATCCGTCCATATTTATGGGGTTTCCAATCACAATACCTTTAATAGAATTTTCATGGACTATTTTCTTTATTTCAGCCAAAAAACTAGAATAATCTTTTTTAATTATAGTTGTGTATGGAGTAGCAACTTTTTTATTTTCATCTGAAATAGCTATTCCTATACGCTTTTTTCCTGGATCAATGCCTATAAGCCTCGATTTTTTGTCTAGTTTTTTCTTAAATTCCTCAATATCCAACATTTATTTATTATATTTTATGATATTAATTTCCTATATAAATAAAATAAATCACAGATGTCTATAGATAAAGATAAAATTAAACATATCAGTAAGTTAGCTAGAATTTCTATAGATTCAAAAAAATCTGACTCATTAGCTAAAGATTTAACATCCATATTCAAATTTATAGAAAAATTAAATGAGCTAAATACTGATAAAATAGAGCCATTATCCTCAATATTAAACACACCGCTAAGATCAAGAGAAGACAAAATAGATGATGGAAAAATAAGAGATAAAATTCTTGAAAATTCGCCAAAAAAAAATGAAGAATTTTTTGTTGTTCCAAAGGTAATTGAATAATGTCAGAAATTATAAAAAAAAACTTATCAGAAATAATAGATTTATTAAAAAAAAAAGAGATAAAATCTGAAGAACTTACCAATCTTTACATAGATAAAGTAAATAAAAGCAAAAAACTTAATTCGTATATAACTACCTGTTTCGAACACACAATTCAAAAATCAAAAGAATTCGATAAAAAACCAAATTTAAACTCTTTACTACCAGGAGTCCCATTAGCTGTAAAAGATCTTTTTTGTACTAATGGATTTAAAACCACTGCTGGTAGTAAAATGCTTGAAAATTTTATACCTCAATATGAGTCCACTGTTACTGAAAATTTATGGAAAGAGGGAGCAATCTTACTCGGTAAATTGAATTGTGATGAATATGCAATGGGATCATCTAATGAAACAAGTTATTTTGGAAATGTCATTAATCCAATAGCTAAGAACACTGTTCCTGGAGGATCATCTGGAGGATCTGCGTCTGCACTTGCAGCCGGTTTAACTCCTGCAACAATAGGTACGGATACAGGTGGATCAATAAGACAGCCTGCTTCCTTCACTGGAACTGTCGGATTAAAACCCACTTATGGATTGTGTTCGCGTTGGGGGATTGTTGCATTCGCCTCATCACTTGATCAAGCTGGTCCAATGACTAAATCTGTTAAAGATTGTTCGATCATGTTAGAGGCTATGGCCGGTTTTGATAAAAAAGACTCTACATCTATAGAAAAGAAAAAAGAAAATTATTCAAAAAATTTGAAAACAGATATTAAAGGTCTCAAAATTGGTATACCTAAGGAATATAGAGTTGAAAATATGCCAAAAGAAATTGACGAATTATGGAACAAGGGCAAAAGTATTTTAAAAGACTTAGGCGCTGACATAATTGATATCTCACTGCCTCATACAAAGTATGCACTGCCAACATATTATATAGTTGCACCAGCTGAAGCTTCTTCAAATTTGGCTAGATATGATGGAGTAAAGTATGGTTATAGATCATCAAAAGGAAATGATTTAATTGAAATGTATGAGAATACAAGATCCGAGGGATTTGGAGATGAGGTAAAGAGAAGAATCTTAATTGGTACTTACGTTTTATCATCAGGTTACTATGATGCTTATTATCTTAAAGCTCAAAAAGTTAGACAGCTTATTAAAAAAGATTTTGATGAAAATTTTGGTAAGGTAGATGCTATTTTGACACCTTCAACACCAAGTTCTGCATTTAAAATTGGTGAAAAGACTAATGACCCTATTTCTATGTATCTCAATGATATATTTACAGTACCGATAAATTTAGCTGGTTTACCTGCAATATCCGTACCAGCAGGCTTAGATAAAAAAGGCTATCCATTAGGATTGCAGTTAATTGGAAAGACTTTAGATGAGCAAAATATATTGAATGTGGCCTATGCTTTTGAAAAAAATTGTAATTTTAAAAATGAAATAAAAAATTGGTGGTTATGAACAAAGATAAATTTGATTATTTTATAAAAGGAGAGAAAAACAGGTATGAGGTAATAATTGGTTTGGAAGTACATGCCCAAGTATCTTCAAACTCAAAACTTTTCTCTGGTTCTGCAACTAAATTTGGAGCTGAACCTAATAGCCAAGTAAGTCTTATAGACTCTGCTTTTCCTGGTATGCTGCCAGTTATAAATAAAGAGTGCATAAACCAAGCTATAAGGACTGGTTTAGGATTAAATGCCAAGATTAATAATAATTCTGTTTTTGATAGAAAAAATTATTTTTACGCAGACCTTCCCCAAGGCTATCAGATATCACAGTATAAAAAACCTATCGTTGGCGAAGGAAAAGTTTTATTAGATATGCCATATGGTTCAAAAGAGATTGGCATTGAAAGACTTCATTTAGAACAAGATGCAGGTAAAAGTATTCACGATATGGATCCATCAAGTACTTATGTCGATTTAAATCGTTCTGGAATTGCGCTAATGGAAATTGTAAGCAAACCAGATCTTCGATCTCCAGACGAAGTTAATGCTTACATAAAAAAACTTAGAACTATAATGAGATATCTAGGAACTTGTGATGGTAATATGCAAGAGGGTTCATTAAGAGCTGATGTAAATGTATCAGTAAGACAAGTCGGAGATAAAAAATTTGGGACAAGATGTGAGATAAAAAATGTAAATTCAATAAAATTTATGCAAATGGCGATAGAATACGAAGCTAATAGACAAGTTGAATTATTAGATGAAGGGAATAAGATTGAGCAAGAAACAAGACTTTTTGATACAAAAAAAAACGAGACAAGATCAATGAGATCAAAAGAAGATGCCCATGATTACAGGTATTTCCCAGATCCTGATCTTTTGCCTCTAAAAATTGAACAAAAATTAATAGATGATTTAAAAAAATCTTTACCAGAGTTACCTGATAATAAAAAGGAAAGATTTATGAATGATTACGGACTTAATTCATATGAAGCTAATGTGCTAGTTTCTGAAAAAGAAATTTCAAATTACTACGAAGAGGTTGCAAAATTATCTGATAAAAAGCTTGCCGCAACATGGATGATGGGAGATTTATTTGCAATGTTAAATAACAAAGGACTTAATATATCTAAGTCACCTATCTCTGCAAAAAATTTTGCTGAA